>DATHQG010000273.1:0-43847 GCA_035483075.1 Edaphobacter sp.
CGCTCCCCCAACCCTCAAGCCCTCGTCCTCTTCGTAGCCGACCATCTCCGCATCCCCACCGACCTCCGCAAGATGGACTACCAGGACAAAGAACGCTACGAACGCATCCGCGAGACCCTCGGCGACTGGTGCGGCTTCGTCGAACTCGCCCGCGTCGAAGAAAACGACGCCATCAAGTGGGTCACCGCCACCGCCGAATCCCGCAACGTCCGGTTCGACCCCGACGCCGCCCGCGAGCTGGTCGACGCGCTAGGCGCCGACATGATGTTCATCGCCAGCGAATTTGAAAAACTCCTCCTCTACGTCTCCACCCCCATTGCCTCTTCCTCAAATGCTGTCATCCTGAGCGCAGCGAAGGACCCCGATGGCGCTCGTACCTCCTCAGCTCTTGACACCTTTCGGCCAACACTCTCAACAAGTAGGCCACAGGCATCAGCAGAGACCCTCACCCGCAACCGGGTCACCCTCGGCGACGTAGAAACCATGGTCCTCGCCGCCAAGCAGCGCAGCCTCTACGAGCTCACCGACGCCATCAGCTCTAAAGACCGCCCCCGCGCCCTCCTCCTCCTCCACGGCCTCCTCAACGCCTCCGACGGTGGCGAAGACGCCGCCATCGGCCATCTCTACATGCTCGCCCGCACCTTCCGCCAGATGCTCATCATCTCTGAGAAAAACGTTCGCGACCCCCGCGCCATCTGGCAGGTCCTCTGGCAGGGCTTCCGCATGCCCCCCTTCGCCGCCGAAGACCTCATCAGACAAGCCCGCCGCTACAAATCTCGCCGCGAACTCACACGCGCCATCCGTCTGGTGGCCCGCGCCGACCTCGAACTCCGCAGCTCGCCCGCCAACAAACTCCTCGTCCTCGAGCGCCTTATCCTCGACCTCTCAACCGAACCCAAACCCACCGCCTACGAACCCTCCCACCAGTTCGCCATGGAGCTGTAACAACTCGCTCGATCTTATCGGAACCAGACCGCGTATTAGAATCAGCCCGTGGAAGGTGCAACATTATGCTCCGAAGAATCGCGGCTCTGGCTCTTCTTATCTCGGCTTCTGGAATCTTCGCGCAGTCACCGGCCCCCGGCCCTGCAACTCCCCGCCCTAAATTCGACACATTCGAGGTAGCAACCATCAAGCCGATGGATCCTGCTTGGAAGTCAGGGCGATTCATCACCATGCAGGGCAACAATCGATTTGTCGAGAAGGCGTACACCCTGAAGCTGCTCATCGCTGCCGCATACGACCTGAACCCTCGAACAATCTCCGGTGGACCCTCCTGGATCGAATCCGACCACTACGACATCCTCGCCGTAACTCCCGGCGACGTCCGGCCAACCCGCCAGGAACAGATGTCGATGCTTCGCAGCCTCCTGACCGACAGGTTCAAACTCACCTTCCATCGGGAACCCAGGGAGTTTTCGATCTATCAGCTGGAGATCACCAAAAGCGGACCAAAACTCAAAGAGAGCGCGACGCCGGATGCTCCTCCTACAGTCGGTCCGGGAGTGGTCTACCCGCAACGCATCGTATTGCCCGCCCGCAACGCGACCATGGCGGACTTCGCCTCTCTGTTGCAGCGAGCGATTTTAGACCGACCAGTAGTGGACAAAACTGGCCTTTCCGCACGATATGACTTCGATCTGGAGTGGGCCCCCGACGAAACTCAATTCGGCGGAGACGTGCCCGCGGCCTCCGCCGACGCCCCCAGCGCCCCGCTCTTTTCAGCCGTCCAGCAGCAACTAGGTTTAAGACTCGTCCCAACCAGGGGACTGGTCGACGCGCTGATCGTCGATAAAGCAGAACGCCCCTCAGCCAATTGAGCGACCACATTCAAATGCCGCCGGGTGCCCCATATCTCGATTCTGAGATGTGGGCATCGTCCGAAGGACGACAGCACTCTCCAACCGCCAAACCTACTCCGTTATCACCCGGTCCGCCCACTCAATCAACGACACAAATATCGTCGGGTTACCGAACTTCGCTCCATAATTATTCAGGTCCGCCTCAGTCACACCTCTGGCACGAGAACACGCGCCACAAGCATAGATCTGAATATGCTTCGCCGCGACCTTATCCAGCGTCTCGCCGACAGGTGGCCATCCTACCGGTGTAACAGCATTGGCGAGCGTCTTTCGCATCAGGCCAACCGCCTCTCCCAGCAGAAAAATCTGCACCTCGTGTCCTGCTTCCGCCAGCGCCAATCCATGCAGGAAAGGAAACGCCGCTTTGGTTGGATCGTCCGACCCCCACGCGCTCTTCATCATGATCTTGAGAGACTTGTGCGCAGCTTGTCCCCCTAGCGAACTACCAGCCGAAGCGAAAGGCAACGCCGCCAATTGCGCAAATCGTGAAAGGAATAATCGACGCACCATAAGCTTCTCCTTGATGGAAGAATCCTACATCCATCGGTTATGATTCCCGCAAACCGCTCTCAATGCCCGAACTTCCCGACATCTCCGCCTACCTCACCGCCCTCGAGCCGCGCATCGTAGGCCAACCCCTCACCCAGGCCCGCATAGCCAGCCCGTTCCTCCTCCGCACCGTCCAGCCTCGAATCGAAGACGTCGAAGGCCACACCGTCCGTTCCCTCCATCGCATCGGCAAACGCATCGCCATCAAATTCGACAATGGCCTCTGGCTCGTCCTCCACCTCATGATCGCAGGCCGTCTCCACTGGCGCCCTCTCGGGGCCAAACTCGGCGGGCGCAACAACCTCGCCGCATTCGACTTCCCCAACGGCTCCCTCGTCCTCACCGAAGCCGGCTCCAAGCGCCGTGCCTCCCTCCACCTCTTCGCCAACGGGGCCGCCGCCAAAGACATCGACCCCGGAGGCATCGACGTCTTCGCCGCGTCCCTCGAAGACTTCCGCGCCGCACTCACCGCCGAAAACCGCACACTCAAGCGGGCCCTCACCGACCCACGTATCCTCTCCGGCATCGGCAACGCCTACTCCGACGAGGTCCTCCACGCCGCCCGCCTCTCCCCCATCCAACTCACACAAAAACTCAACAGCGATGAATGGCAACGTCTGTTCGACGCCACGCGCAGCACCCTCCAACTCTGGATCGACCGCCTCAACGCCGAAGCCAGTGACGCCTTCCCCGAAAAAGTAACTGCCTTTCGCAAAGACATGGCCGTACACGGCCGTTATTTGCAGCCATGTCTAGTCTGCGCCCAGCCCATACAGCGCATCCGCTACGCAGATAACGAGACCAACTACTGCGCTCAATGTCAGACCAACGGCAAGGTGCTAGCCGACCGAAGCCTCTCCCGCCTCCTCGGCAAAGACTGGCCCCGCACCCTCGATGAGTTGGAAATGCTGAAACGACGCTAGAGTCGTTCAAGCACGTGACCAAATCTCTGCAGTCACAGAGTCCCCGGAGCGCCACTTCCTTTGGCCCTGTTCAACAGCGTCATCGACACATAGGCCCCAATCCACGATCCAACGGCAGCAAAACAAACATAGATCCAGTTCTTCGTATAACTGATCACGGCGAACGCCGAAAGCAGATACCAGACGCTGCTCCACGTAGCTGCCGACACACGCCGTCGCGACGACACTGCCGAATTGAACATCACGTAAACCGCATCCGTCGCAGCGGTAGATAACACCACACCACATGCCAGCCATGCATCAAGGTGCACCATAGTCCATACCTCTCCATACGTCTCGATAAATTTTTAGAGGCAGAATCCGAATGCAACAGTACCGACTGCACTTTTACGCAAACATTGTCTCCAAAATGTAAACATTTCGTTGCGATCTGTCTCTTCAGGCAACGCCGGCTCTCTGCCCGCATCCCACCACCCACGAGCACTTAGATCGCTCGGACCTCTCAACCTGTCCCCTCTCTGCCAAGGTCCACACCTAACCCGAACCCTCGGCGAATCCGCCGACCTCAGGAGCCCGCAAATGCCGCAAAATCAGCCAATGCCCCATCTCGCCATAGCCGTTTGCACACTCGCTCTGGCATGCGCTCCAAGCTACATGTATGCCGACTCGTTTACTCAGACTAACCTCGTATCCGACGTGCCTGGTCTGGCCAACACCACCGATCCCAACCTCAAGAATCCCTGGGGCGTGTCCTTTTCGGCGACCTCGCCGTTCTGGGTCTCCAATCAAGCATCCGGAAACTCCACTCTGTACGACGGCGCCGGAAACATCAATCCATTAGTTGTCACAATCCCTCCCGGCGCCACTCCGCCTAGCGGTCCAACCGGCCAGGTATTCAACGCCAGCACCGGATTCCTGGTAAATGGCGTAGCGTCGAACTTCATCTTCGACACTCTCAACGGCACGCTTGCTGCCTGGAATTCAACTGCCGGCACCACCGCAGTTCAGATGGCCGCCACGCCTGGTGCCGTCTATACTGGCCTCGCGCAGGATACAACTGGCGGTACGACCTACCTTTACGCAGCGAATTCGACCGGCAATATCCACGTATTCAATTCGTCATGGACTGACGTCACGGGTACTACCTTTGCCGGTAAGTTCGTCGACCCGAACCCAGTGGCAGGCCTCGTCCCGTTCAACATCCAGAATATCGGAGGCAACCTCTATGTAACCTATGCTGCGCTAGGCCCGATGGGGGCTCCTATGCCAGGCGGCTATGTTGACGAGTTCAATGCTAACGGTAACTTCATCAAGCGGATCACAACCGGCGGCCCTCTCTCCGCGCCTTGGGGAATTACTCTGGCTCCCTCCAACTTCGGCTCCTTCAGCAACGATCTGCTGATCGGCAACTTCGGCAACGGCGAGATCCTGGCCTATGACGCAACCACCGACATGTTCCTCGGCACCCTGGACGGAGCCAACGGCCAACCCCTCGACAATCCCTTCCTCTGGGCGCTTGAGACCCGCACCGGCGGAGCCAACGACAACACGAACGCGGTATATTTTACGGCCGGCATCGACAACCAGCAGGACGGCCTGTTTGGAGAGATTACCGCCACCACACCTGAACCCGCGACAATCTTCGAAACCGCGTCCGGCCTGGTCGCGCTTGCACTCTCAAGACTCAGACGCTCAAAGCGCCTTCTCAGCTAAAACACCTTCTGTGTCGGGGGTCCTATGACCCGACACAGAAGGTCGAGTGACCGTCCCGACGATCGCGCGCTCAAAAAACCACGCTCTCAGATTTAATTCTTCAATTTCCTCAGCAAAATCGCGTGTCAAGTCCGAAAACATCATATCTTCTTGCGAATCAGAGAGATCCGTGTGGCATTTTAGTTTCACCCAATCCGCTATACTGGTATATAGAAATGAAAATTTCCCGGAAAGCCCTGGCCACTAGCCCGGGCTTTCAGCTTTTTGAGGATAGTCTCGTACATAACCCGTTTGTTTGCAATATTTTGCAAATAACCCGTTTGTTTGCAGGATTTTAGCGACGCTAATGGTCGCTATCCACATGTAATCATTGGACTTACACACAGAATACCGGGGGGGGAGGGGTACCCCAATCAAGTCGAACCAGCGGGGAACGCGATCGAAATATTCTGGTGGGTGAAGGTCGCATCTAAACCAACCAACGGAGCGACAACCTGATGCAGGACAGCCGCAACGAAACACCATGGAGGCAGCTCACCCTTTTCCTCCTCAC
The DNA here is from genome assembly GCA_035483075.1 of Edaphobacter sp. Lineage (GTDB taxonomy): Bacteria > Acidobacteriota > Terriglobia > Terriglobales > Acidobacteriaceae > Edaphobacter. Next base: position 5,601 of record DATHQG010000273.1, read on the forward strand.
CGTCGGCGTCCTCATCCTCATTGCTCTTATCCTCCGCCCATTCTTCTCCGCCATCGTCGGGGCCATCGTTCTCGCCGTCGTCACCCGGCGCCCCTACGACTGGCTCACCTCCAGAATCAAAAATCGCTCCGCCTGCGCCGCAATAGCACTCGTCGCAGTCGTCCTTGCCGTCATCGTCCCCACCTTCTTCCTCGCGCAGGAGCTTGGTAAACAGGCGTTCACCACAATCGCCGCCTTTCGCAACGGCGCCCATCAGGAAAAGATCGCCGGCTTCATCGCCAATCGTCCCGCACTCGCCGCGCGTATCGAAGACTTCACCAACTCAATCGACATAAACAACGCCGCACGCGGGACCGCGGCCTATCTCGGAGGCAATCTCGCCGGGTTCCTCGGCAACTCCGTCCGCATCATCACCCAGCTCGTCGTCATGCTCTTCCTCCTCTTCTTCCTCCTCCGCGATCGCGCACTCGCACTCACCTCCCTGCGTTCACTCCTTCCTCTCTGCGACGACGAGACCAGCGAACTCCTCCAACGCGTCGGCGACACCATCCTCGCCACCGCGCTCGGCCGGCTCACCATCGCCGCAGTTCAAGGTGTCCTTGCAGGCCTCGCCTTCTGGGTCCTCGGAGTTCCCGGCGTGGTCCTCTGGGCCTTCACACTCGCGGTCTGCGCCATGGTTCCCGCCTTCGGGTCCTTCCTCGTTTGGGGACCTGTCGCGATCTACCTCGGCCTCACCGGCCACTGGGGCAAGGCCGCCCTCCTCGCCATCTGGGGAGGCCTCATCGTCAGCACCATCGACAACATCCTCTATCCAGTCCTTGTCGGCTCCCATCTCCGGGCCCACACCGCTACGATCCTGCTCTCCGTCCTGGGTGGCATTGCTCTCTTCGGCCCTATCGGCATCGTCCTCGGCCCCGTCCTATTCACCATCACCACCACCCTCCTCGACATCTGGCACACGCGCACCGCCCACCAACCCTCACCGCCCTGATCACGGACGGCCAACAGGTCCCGGCGGCCCAAGAATATGGATCGTATGCAGCCAGGTTTCAGCCAGCGCAGGCCAGTGCGAGATGGGCAGCTCCGTAGGACGGAGACCGAAACCGTGGCCCCCTTGAGTGAACACGTGAAGTTCAGCCGGAATCTTCACGTCCTTGAGGGCCTGAAAGTACACAAGCGAGCTTTCGACGTGTGCCGTGTAGTCGTTCTCGGCCTGAAGCAGAAACGTCGGCGGAATCTGCGTCGTAGGCTGGAGTGACGGGTTCACCTTTCCGTCCGGACCGCTAAGCCAGCCAGGATAGATGATCATCTGGAAGTTCGGGCGAGCGTCGATGGTAGACGCAGCAACGTTCTTGCTCTGAAAGTCAGGATGGGTGCTGAGAACAGCAGCAAGATGCGCGCCCGCAGAGAAGCCAATGACGCCAATACGATTGGAGTCAATGTGCCACTCTGAAGCATGAGCACGGGTAAGGCGCATGGCCTGTTGCGCATCTTCAAGATCTTCGACATTTTCGGGATAATGTCCCTCTTCCGGGACACGATACTTCACCAGAACACAGGTCATGCCAAGCGAATTAAGCCAGTCGCAAACCTCCGTGCCTTCAAGGTTGTAGGACAGACGGATATACCCTCCACCGGGAAAGACAAGCGCAGCAGCACCATTGTTCTTAGCCGGGTCGGGTGAGTAGACTGCGAGGCTGGGTTTGCTGACGTTCGTGACCCGAATAGTGAACTTGCCAGACACGATGCGGTTGGCGTCCGTGGTTGGATCGATCTCAGGCCCAACGACCTTCGAAGGTTCGGGGTTGCCATTGGGCCAGAGCGGCAGGGTATGTTGCTGGGCCAGGGCTGATCCGGCTAGGACAAGAACGACGAGAAAGGCAGACGATCGCATGGAGGCATAGTAGAGCAGATCGGCGAAATTAATAAATTGTCACTTGATATCGCGCCAGTTCTTGCCAATTCCCACATCAGCAACGATTGGGATTGAGAACTCAGCAACATGCTCCATCTCGTGCTTGACGAGTTCCTGAAGTTCCTCCGCATCCACCGGGACAACGTCGAAGAGCAACTCGTCGTGGACCTGGAGCGTCATCTGCGATTTGAGTTTACGCTTGCGGATAAGCTGATCGATCCTCAACATTGCCAGCTTGATGAGATCCGCCGCGGTCCCTTGCAGAGGAGTGTTAATCGCAGTACGTTCCGCAAAACCGCGCATGTTCGGATTGCGTGACTGGATGTCGGGAATCGGACGAATACGACCAAAGTATGTCTTGACGGATTGGTCGCGACGCACAGTCTCAAGCGTCTCCTCAATGAACCGCTGGACGCCCTTGTAGCGATCAAAGTATGTTTCGATGTACTGCTTCGCGGTCTTCTGGTCGATGTTGAGTTGCGCGGCCAGCCCAAACGGACTTATGCCGTAGACAATACCAAAGTTGACTGCCTTGGCGCGGGCGCGAGTCTCTTTGTCCATAGTTGCGGCATCGACGCCAAATACCTCGCTCGCAGTAAGGGTATGAATGTCCTTACCAGTCCGATAGGCGTCGAGCAGCAGCGGGTCCTGCGAAAAGTGGGCCATCAACCGGAGCTCGATCTGCGAGTAGTCAGCGGACATCAGCACATTGCCTGGAGCAGGAATGAAAGCGGCCCGAATCTCACGACCAAGTGTCGTGCGAACGGGAATGTTCTGCAGGTTTGGGTTGGTTGATGACAGACGCCCAGTCGCGGTCCCAACCTGGTTGAAGGTGGTATGGACGCGACCTTGCGGGTCGGTGAGTTGAGGAAGCGAGTCGAGGTAGGTGGACTTGAGCTTTGCAAGCTGACGATACTCGAGAACGAGCGCGGGCACAGGATGTTGCTCGGCCAGCTCTTCGAGGACGTCCTGCGCGGTTGAAACGACCTTACCTTTGCCATATTTCATTGGCTTCGGAAGGAGCATCTTGTTGAAGAGGACATCGCCGAGTTGTTTCGGGGAGTTGATATTGAAACGGTGTCCGGAATCGGTGTAAATGCGTTCGGCAAGATTATCTATTTCGATCGCGAGGCGATTCGACATCTCACCGAGGACAGTTGAATCGATGCGAACACCGGCCTGTTCCATCCGGAGCAGGACCGGAACAAGTGGCTTGTCGATCGTGTTGTATACATCGAGAAGAGGCGATGCACCTGCGGTATTAGCAGTCACGGGTGTAGCGAAGAGCATCTCCCTGGTCATTGCGCCGCCGAGGCTTGGGTCGTCTTTGAGAATGTGGTGCTCGAAGGAGCCCGCCTCAAGGAGCTGCTTTCCGATGGCAGAAGCGAGCCGCACGATCGCCGCGGCGGCCTCGGCCAATCTCCGGGGGTCGGCTGGATTGTCCTTTGTGGGCTGGTGGGTGAGCGCCCGGCTGGTGGTGCGTGCAGCGATATCCGGAAGAGTATGAGAACCGTGGGTCGGATTGACAAGGTAGCTAAGCAGCATGACATCATCACGTACGCCGGCCAGTGTAACGTCGTGGGGTTCGAGCGCGCGCAGGACGGCCTTTAAGTCGTGGAGGTCCTTGGGCAGCGTCGGATCGGCGAGGGCTTCGCGAAGGCCGGGCTGGTCGAGGTTGGCTTCGAAGGCCGCATGATCGGTGACTGCGAGCCCTAGGCTGCATGCGGCGTCAGCCGGCGGCGTTACAGCAAGCGGAATCCTGGGCTCAGGTTGCACTTCAAAGAGCCCCATATTTTCGGCAGCCGGAGGTTCGACTTCAGCGACTTCGGGATCAGATTCGACGGCGATCTCCTCGGAGACGGCACGCGCGTCTTCGGTGAGCGAGATCGCCAGCCCGCGGGTGAGCCCTGTGTCGGGATTTGTGCTGCGTGCCTCGGCAATGAGCGCGGCGAGTTCCGTCGAAGTGGGCTTGAGGTTGTAAGTGATCTCGGTGTTGTCGGCTGCAGGAGCAAGGTCCTTGAGGAGCGTTGTGAACTCGAGCTCTTTGAAAAGTTCGCGACAGGCAGCGTTATCAGGAGGCTGGGTGCGCATGTCCTCAAGCGAATACTCGATGGGAACACTTGTGTGAATGGTCACGAGTTCTTTGGAAAGCAGAATGTTTTCACGGTTGTTCTGGAGCGACTCGCGATAGGTCTTCTTTTTGACCTCGTCGGCACGGTCGAGCGCGGCCTCAACCGAGCCGAACTGCTGAATGAGTTCGACGGAACCTTTGTCGCCGATACCGGGAGCGCCAGGAATATTGTCGATCGAGTCGCCGCGCAGAGCCATGACGTCGACGACGCGCCCGGGAGGGACGCCAAGGGTCCGTTCAACACCGACGCGGTCCAGGATGAGGTTGTCTTTGGTGGGATTCAGGATGACTACGTCATCGTTGACGAGCTGCATCATGTCCTTGTCGGAGGACACGACGAAGACCTTGTGGCCAAGCGCGGAGAGCTTGCAGGAGAGAGTGCCGATGACGTCGTCGGCCTCAAAGCCCTCGTAATAAAGGATTGGAATGCGAAATGCCTCAAGGGCGCGACGGATGTAAGGCTGCTGCTGGATGAGATCCGGCGGTGTCTCGGTACGGTTTGCCTTGTAGCCACCGTATTCGACTGTTTCGAAAGATTGGGTCTTGATGTTGAACTTGCGCACGTCCTTGAGTTGCGTGGCTAGTTCGTTACGATGCACTGGCGCTCCAACGTCGTAGACCGCAGCGAGATACTGCGGTGAGAAGTCTTTGCGAAGCTTGTTGATCATGTTGACGAACACGTAGGTCGCGGCCGTCGGAATTCCTGTGCGGGTGGACATGGGCCTTTGACGCTGCATCGCATGATAAGCGCGGTAAATGAAAGCCATGCTATCTAGCAGGTAGATCGGTGGCTTTGCGTCGGGGTTTGCGAGTAAGTTGGATGCTTGTGCCATGGCTGTTTGATGGTAACGCGTTAAGAGTGAGCGGACGTTTCACAATTGTGCAGGCGGAACGAACCGAAGTTAAAGAAGGAGCATGCAGTCGCCGTAACTGAAAAATCGATACCTTTGCTGTACAGCATGGGCATACGCGGCCAGCACGTTCTCTCTGCCCAATTCCCTTCCAGCAAAGGCGCTCACCAACATCAGCAGGGTGGATTGTGGGAGGTGAAAGTTGGTGAGGAGGCCACTGACAATCTGAAATTCGTGGCCAGGCCTGATGAAGATGCTGGTTTGACCTGAGTGCGGGACCAGACGTCTGCCAAGAGCGTTTGTGGCGCAGTGCTCCAGGGTGCGAGTGGTGGTGGTGCCGGCTGCAATGATGCGATTCCCCGCTCCTAGCGCCGTGTTGATTGCTGTGGCGGTGGCTTCCGGAAGAGTGTAGTGCTCGGCGTGGAGGCGGATGTCTTCCAGGTTTTCTGCTCGAACCGGCTGGAAGGTGCCTAAGCCGACATGGAGTGTAATGGTTTCGATCTGCACGCCGTTTTGCTGGAGTTGGGCGAGGATTTCCGGGGTGAAGTGAAGGCCGGCGGTGGGGGCGGCGGCGCTGCCTGGTTCTTGGGAGTAGACGGTCTGGTAGCGGTCGCGATCTTCCGCGCTATCGTCGCGGTGGATGTAGGGGGGGAGCGGTATGTGTCCTATTTTGTTTAAGATAGCGTGGAAGTCGGGCGTGGGAGAGAAGCGGAGAGTGCGTTCGCCGAAGTCTCCGGCGCTTAGGATTTCGGCTTCGAGCAATGGCGTGGTGACATCGGGCGCGTGGAAGAGGAGGCGTTCGCCGGGCTGGACTTTGCGGCTGGGACGGACCAAAGCGCTCCAGTCGTTTGTCGCAAGTTGTTGTGTTAGCAGTACTTCTATGCGGCCAGTGGGGTCGGGCGAGTTGTGCTGGGTGTGCAGGCCTGCGCGGGTGGCGTAGAGACGGGCGGGGATGACTCGGCTGTCGTTGAGGACCAGGAGGTCGCCGGGACGCAGGATTTCGGGCAAATTGCAAAAAAAATTGTCCTGGTAGCTGCCGGTAGCCCGGTCGAGGAGCAGCATGCGGCTGGAGCCGCGAATCGCCGGTGGGGACTGGGCAATCAGCTCTTCTGGAAGGTCGAAGTTGAAGTCGGATACGCGCAAATCAGGTCAATTTTGGATGGTAATTTGGGTGTTTTGGATGGTAAAAACGTGGTCCGATCGTGGTGATTTTGTGGTCGATTTCTTTGGTCGAAAATTTTCCTCTTTTCTCAACTATTTTTTCATCGACTGGGCCAGTTCGACGGAGCGGTCGAGAGCGGCCTGGACCGAAGGTGTGTCAGCGGGGGCCGGACGGGTCCAAGCGACCGTGACTCGGGAGAAAGGTTTGGGGACGAGGAAGCGGTCCCATGAGCTGAGCTGCCAGGCGCTGTGGGGGTGGACGTAGCAGGTGCTGACGGTGGTGTTGACGAGCTGGGCGAGCTGGGCCGCGCCGGGCTTGGCGACCATGGCAGGGCCGCGGGGGCCGTCAGCGGTGATGGCGCAGTAGTGGCCGGCGAGGTACGCGCGCTGCATGTTGCGCAGGCCGGGGGCGCCGTCGCGGGAGCTGGAGCCGCGAATGGCGACGAAGCCGAGCCGTTCGACGGTGCGGGCGATGAGTTCTCCATCGAAGCTGCGGCTTATGAGGATATTGAGGTTGTAGTTGCGAAAGCGCCAGGCGCCGGCGAGCAGGCAGCGGTGCCAGAAGGCGTAGACCCCTGGGGGTGGGACGTCGTAGCCGGGAGTGGCCCCCGGCTCGCAGACGTCGCGGTAACGGAGGGTGACGCCGAGACAGCAGATGACCATACTCGCCATGCGGGGGACGACGGCGAGGACTATGCGCTGCTTCAGAGTATAGGTGGAGGCCACCCATTGAGTTTACCTTTGCCGATTAGCGGCGGCATATCAAGGGAGCCGATCCAGAGCCGATCCAGATTACCTGGGGCGATGCCCCAGGTAATCTGGGTCGCGCCTTTGGCGCTGGTATCAGGTGAATTCTTGTTTTCACTGAGCGGGCCACCTAACTGACCCACTACTGTCGATCCGCGACTATTCTCAAGGTTGATGTTCGGATTTCCCATCCACGGGTCAGTGGTTGTAGCTGCGCTGCTTACGCTTCTGCCGTTTTTGTTTGCGGCGTTTTGGCCGCTGAGCGATCAAGCTGCAGAGCGTGTGCCGGTTGTTGTTCGGATTGTGCGACCGGCGGTGTTGTGTGTCCCATACGCGATCGTGGCTGTCTCTTATGGACAGTTTCGATGGAGTTGGTTTGCGCTTTACCTGCTGCTGCCTGTGGCGATCAGTTTCCTGCTGTATCGCGCGAGTGTTGCTGACCCGGCACAGCGCGGGGACTGGCGCGACTTTCTAGTTCTTGTCGTTCTGGGTCTTGCCGTGGATTTGCGCTGGTTTGAGCCAGCGTGGCCACCTCATCTCGCTGTGTTCAACAAGATGCTGCTACTGGACGCGGGCATCTACGGGTTTCTTGCGGTCCGTCGGCTGGAGGGAGCTGGCTTCGATCTACGGCTTCGTCTGGCCGACCTGCGGATCGGGCTCCGCGAGCTTGGGTTGTACGCTCCCATCGCAATCGCGCTCGGACTGGGGCTTGGATTCCTCCACTTTCACGCCTATGTTCCGACGGCGTCTCACGTCGTACTGGGCTGGGTATTCACATTTTTCTTTATTGCGGTCCCTGAGGAGCTTTTCTTTCGCGGCTGGATGCAGAACCTGCTGGAGCGGCGCATCGGGCGGCACCGGGCGCTGTTGACGACTGCCGCGCTCTTCGGGCTCTCTCACTTTAACAAGCGCGCAGTGCACTTTAACTGGCGGTACGTCGTGCTTGCGGCCCTGGCCGGAATCTTCTATGGGCGCGCGTGGCGTCAGGAGCGACGGGTGGGTGCGTCAGCGATCACCCATGCGTCTGTCGATACGCTCTGGTCGCTTTGGCTGCGATGATCCGGCGGCCCCTGACGATTGACCGGGCCGCCGTCCTGCCGACGCGGATGGTATCGGAGGTAGCCGAGGCCGACTCGCATGTGGTGATGCAGCGAGTTCGGCACTGTCACTGCCACGCAGAGTCCCAGTATGCCGTGGGCGATTCCGAGGGCATAGATGTTCCGGTAGCGCAGAAAGAGCACGCATGCGATCGCTCCCCACACCAAGGTGATGGGCGTCAGAATTGGATTGGGGAGGTGCGCCAGCGCGAATATGAGCGCCGCCACGATGACGGGCATCGCCTTGCCGGGCAGCAGACGCAGCAACCGTAGCAGGAAATAGCTCTGCAGTATGAACTGTTGCATCAGGGACCACACGATATAGGCCCATCCATGCAGCAGGACCGGCGTGGGTCCGTGCAGGCGGTGCAATCTGTGTGTTCGCCATGCGAGGAGGACCGCAATCGCCGAGAGGAGGAGAGCTGCTCCAACGATCCAGAGCGACTGGAGCAGACCTTTGCGGCCCAGGCCCAACGCCGTCCAGCCTTCACGGCCAGCCCAGGAGGTCGCGACGATCCACGCGAAGGCCAGCCAGTAGAGGACCCGCTGGGTGGGGTTTGCAGTCCAGACAGTTGCAATGATCAGGGCATAGCCCACTGCGAGTTCAAGCAGGTCTCGCTGGGCAGACCGGGCCCGATTCGTTACGATAAGCCCCGCCGGTGCCGCATCCGCCGCCACTGAATGACCCTCGCTCGATCAGAGCTTTTCTCCTGTAGATATACACCAACCAAGGAATGCGGTGACCATCGGGTTTGAAAAGTTACGATCTTTTGACGCCAGAGTGTGCTTTGCTTAATGACATTTGTGAGAGGTCCCCCAATGCGGTCCATAAATCCACCCCTTGTCCTTTTCCTTCTCTTCGTCGCGACGCTATCCGGTCCTACTGCGCATTCACAGACGGCAACCACGACGGCCTCCCACAGCGAAGACGAGGACCTGCGGCAGACGGTCCGCGAGCTGGCGCTTCGGGTGAGTGCGCTGGAGGAGGAGTTGCATAATCAACGAACGGGAGCGCCGATGGAGTCCGCTTCACTGAAGCCGGCGGCGTTGGTGCTGCCGGCGGTGGATGTTCGAAGCAGCGTGGAGAGCGTTTCGAGCAGCGGCGTGGCGCAGACGGCGCCTGTTGCCGAGGCAGGTACACAGGCAGCGGCGGCGCAAAAGACGTCCGCGACTTCGGTGTTGCCGGCGTTTTTGCCCGGTGGGGCCACGCTGAGCTATATGTTTGACGGGTACTACGAGTATGACTTCGACCATCCGATCGGCCGGATACAGTACCTGCGGGCCTACGATGTGTTGAGCAACGCCTTCAGCATCAATCAGGCCGATGTTGTCTTCGATCTGGATCCGGACGTCGCCGCAGGGCGAAGGTATGGAGTGCGGGTCGACCTCCAGTTCGGGCAGGCGACCTCCACGCTGCAGGGGAACCCTTCGAATGAGGCGAGGCCTGATATCTACAGGAACATCTTTCAAGCGTACGGGACCTATGTTTTTCCCTTTGGGAAGGGACTTACTGTGGACTTCGGCAAGTGGGCCAGCTCTCTGGGGATCGAGGGGAACTATACGAAGGACCAGGTGAACTATTCGCGGTCGTTCTTCTTCGACTATCTGCCCTTTTACCACATGGGTGTTCGCGCCAGCTACAAGGTGAACGATAAGCTGGCGCTGAACTACTGGATCGTGAATGGGACGAACCAGACGGAGCCGACCAACTCGTACAAGGACGAGCTGTTTGGATTTACCGCCCAACCGACGAAGAACATTACCTGGAACATGAACTACTACATTGGGCAAGACCATCCCGATGTTGCTCCGGCGACCAACTGCACCGTCCCGCTGCAGCCCGGGCTTTGCCTGCAGCCGATCGATCCCGCTCCGGACGGGAAGGCGAATATCTTCGATAGCTATGTGACGTGGAACGCTACGCCGAAGCTGACCTTGTCGGCGGAGGGGGATTATGTAATCTCGCGGGAGTGGGCCAACGCAGCACCGGGTGAATCTTCGGCGCCGTCGCTTGTCGATGGCGGAGCAGCTTATGCGCGATATCAGTTCAGACCGCGAATGGCTTTGGGGGGAAGATTCGAATACTTTAACGACCGAAACGGGCTGTACAGCGGGACGGACCAGGCGCTGAAGGAGTTTACGGGGACCTACGACTACAAGTTTGGCGAGGGCTTCCTGACGCGGTTCGAGTACCGGAGGGACTGGAGCAATGTGCCGTTCTTCCTGACGAACAAGCCGGGGGTGCTGTCGCCGGTCCAGCCTACGTTTACTGTGGGAGTGGTTTGGTGGGCCGGGGGAAAGCAGGGGGCGTGGTAATCGCTTCTCTGCTTTTCGACAGAACGACTCTCGGCTAGCTGTACTTGAGCCAGCGGAGGATCTCGGGCAGGTTGGGCTTTTTGCCGTACATCAGGATGCCGACGCGGTAGATGCGGCTGGCAAACCAAAGAACCGCGAGGATCGTTAGAACGAGGCCGGTGATCGAGAGTGCGATCTGCCAGGCTGGCGGCTGGCGGACGGCGATGCGCACGTACATGATGAGTGGTGTGCAGAAAGGAAAGAACGAGAAGGCCTTGGCGATGAGACCATCTGAGTCCCTGACTACGCGCAGGATGACGAGCGAGCAGGCGATTAGCGGAAGCATGAGAAACATGTTCATCTGCTGAAGCTCCTGCTCGGAGCTGGTCATCGCACCGAGTGCGGCAGCAACGCTGGAGTAAAGGACGTAACCCAGAAGAAAGAAGAGGATGAAGAAGCCGACCTGCACTGGCGTAATGGAAAATGAGACGCCAGCGGCGAGGAGGCCTAACTTTGCGACCGTGAGCCCAGCGACGATCCAAATGCCTATTTGTGTGAGGCCGACAGCGCCAACTCCCAGGACCTTGCCGGCCATTAACTCTTCAGGACGGATGGTAGCGAGCAGGACCTCGAAGACGCGGGAAGTCTTCTCTTCAATGATGGAACGGGCCACGTTCATACCGTAGAAGAGGATGACAAAGTACATGAGGAAGAAGAGGGCGTAGACACTGGCAAAGGCCGCGTTCTTGTCTTTGCTGACGAGATCAACGGGCTGGAGCAGAGAATCGATTTCGGGGAGGGGCATGCCTAAGCTGCCGAGGCCTTCGCGAGTAAGGGTGGTTCGAATGCCCGAACCAAGCAGGGCCGGCGTAAGGATGTCGGCTTTGGACTTGGAGACCCATTCGAAGGTGGGCCGAGTGTGTGGGGTCGCGGGTGGAGTGACCCAGATGTATCCGTCTAGCCTGCGGTCCTGGAGCTGGCTGTCGAGAGTGGCGCGAGTGTCGGAGGCCGGGGGCGAGATGACGTCGACCTTCGTGACGCCTTGCTTTCCGCTGTCACCGTCGGAGTCAATATGCGTCGCGCTCTCGAGTTCGGACTTGAGGTCGAGGCCGAACTGGCGGTCCTCGGTAACGACAGCGATGTGCAGGTTGGAGCCGGAGCGCCCGTTGACCAGGGCCGCACCGTAGACAAGGCCTCCCATGAGGACCGGGATGAGAACGGTCATTAGGAGAAAGCTTTTTGCGCGGACGCGCTCGAGGTATTCGCGCTTTGCGATGAGCCAGATGTTAAGCATCGACATTTTCTCCTACGGTTTCGATGAAGATCTCCTCGAGGGTGGGCTCCATCACTTCGAAGCGGGTGATTCGGGTGCCGCGCTGGATGGCCGCGGCGAGGAGGGGTTGCGCGTCGGGACTGGCGCCATTGAGCCCGTGGAGTTTGATCTCGGCCTGGCCACCATAGTTCTTCGCGCTTTCGATGCTGGGGTGCTTGAGGAACGAATCGTCTCCTTCGAAGGTGACCTGGATGCGATTTCGCGGATAGCGACTCTTGACCTCGCGCATGCCGCCGGAGAGGACGAGATGGCCGCGAGAGATAAGGGCGATGGCATCGCAGATCTTTTCGACCTGGTCCATGCGGTGGGTGCTGAAGAGGATGGTCTTGCCCTGCTTGCGGAGGTCGACGAGCGTGTCCATGAGTAGGGCCGCGTTGACGGGGTCGAGGCCGCTGAAGGGTTCGTCCATGATGACGAGGTCAGGCTCGTGGAGCAGGGCGGCGATGAATTGGATCTTCTGCTGCATGCCCTTGGAGAGCTCCTCGGTCTTCTTGGGGATGGCCTCGGTGATCTCCATTTTTTCGCACCAGACGTGGGCGCGCTTAGATGCGGTCGTTGCATCGAGGCCGTGGAGTTCGCCGAGGAAGATGAGCTGGTCCATGACCTTCATCTTCTTGTAGAGGCCGCGCTCTTCGGGGAGGTAGCCGACGCGGGTGAGCTGTTCACGGCTGAAGGGCTGGCCGAAGAGGCTGACGGTGCCGGAGTCGGGGACCGTCATGCCGATCATCATGCGGATGGAGGAGGTTTTCCCGGAGCCGTTGGGGCCGAGGAGGCCAAACATGGTGCCAGGCTCGATGGTGAAACTGAGGTCAGCGACTGCGATCTTAGTGTCGTATACCTTGCGGACACGTTGCATTTCTACGATGGGCATAGGTTCTCGTAAGTGAGGTTAATGCCAGTTTATCAGGGGAAACAGTGTCGCCGATTGTTAGGCTAATGAACTGTGGTGGTTGGAAGGAAAACCAGGAATTCAATGTTGATAGCATCGGTGTGTGCTGGAACTATCTACACCGATGAAGTTTGTGAAGCGCGTGGGGGAGCGCGTTGCTGTCGAGCTGGCCAAGCGGGGCGTCGAGACGGTGGAGGACCTACTGTATCACCTGCCGTTTCGGTATGAGGACCGGTTGAATCCGGTGCCGATGAGTGCGCTGCAGGCGGGGACGATGGCGTCGGTGATTGGCGAGGTGCGGGGGAGCGTGCTGCTGCACACGCGACACATGCCGCTGTTTGAGATGACTGTGGGGCAGGGGCTGAATACGGTAAAGGCGATGTGGTTTCGCGGGGGTTATCTGCGGGACAAGTTTCATGTGGGGCAGATGGTGGCGCTGTATGGGAAGCTCGAGGCTTCGCGGTCGAGCGCGGGAAAGTTCAAGATGATTCAGCCGCAGTTCGAGATTCTGCCGGGACATGGCGACGCGGACGCTGAGTTCTCGATGCTGGAGGTCGGGCGGATTGTGCCGGTGTACGAGTCTCTGGGGGGAACTACGGCTTGGGGAGCCAAGCTGGGATCGAAGTGGCTGCGGCGGGTGGTCTGGGGCTTGTTTGAGGAGTTGGAGAAGCAGCTTGTTGGCAAGTCAGCGAGTGAGCACACTGTTGGCGTCGTTGAGGAGACTTTGCCGGTTGCGCTGCTTGCGAGGCTGAAGCTGCCAGGACGGCTTGAGGCGTTGAAGGCGGTGCATTTTCCTGAGGCAGGGACGCCGATGACGGAGTTAATGTCGGCGGCAACTCCAGCGCATCGGCGGCTGATCTTTGAGGAGCTGTTTTATCTGGAGCTGGGGCTGGAGTTGAAACGGCGGCGGATGCGCGAGCGTGAGGGAACGGCGTTCGCGACCAACGTGAAGGTGCGGGAGGCGATCAAGCAAGTGCTTCCCTTCCATCCGACGGCAGCGCAGAAGCGGGTGCTCGGCGAGATTGTTAGCGACATGCGCAGGCCGCAGCCGATGCGGCGTCTGCTGCAGGGAGACGTCGGTTCGGGGAAGACAATCGTGGCCATGCAGGCGGCGCTGGTCGCGATCGAGAACGGTTATCAGGCCGCGTTGATGGCTCCTACTGAAATCCTGGCGACGCAGCATTATCTTTCCGCCCGGAAGCTGCTGGGGGACGTGCTTTCGCCTCGCACGGGCAAGCCGTATCGCGTGACTTTGCTGACAGGGTCGCTGGATGAAGCGACGAAGCGCGAGGCGAGAGGGCAAATCTTTCGCGGCAAGACGGACCTCGCGATCGGGACCCATGCGTTGATTGAGGACAAGGTCGACTTTGCGAATCTTGGCCTGGTGATCGTGGATGAGCAGCACAGGTTTGGCGTGCAGCAGCGGTTTCGGCTGATGAAGAAGCCGGGGGCGCTCGATCCGGACGTGCTGGTGATGACGGCCACACCGATTCCACGCACGCTTGCGCTGACACTGTATGGAGATCTTGATGCAAGCGTGATCGACGAATTGCCTCCGGGACGGACTCCGATCGTAACGCGCCGAACTACGGAGGAGCGGGCCGAGGACGTTTGGGGGTTCGTTAGAAAGCAGGTAGAGGCAGGGCGGCAGGCTTACATTGTCTATCCGGTGATTGAAGGAGCGAAGGACGATCAGCCGGAGTTGGACTTTCCGCATGACGAGGAGGCGGAGGCCGGGCCTTTGAATGCTTCGGCGGGGAAGAAGACAGCAGATTCCTCCACTACGCTCCGCTTCGGTCGGAATGACACATCCGTAATGGGGACGAAGAAAGGAACGACACCTGCTGTTGGTAAGGCAAGGGGCAAGGCGGCGAAGGCAGAGAGGCTGTTTGGGCCGAAGAAGGTGCTTCGGGCAGCGACGGACATGTATGAGGAGCTAAGAGTGGGGCCACTTGCCGGGCTGCGGCTTGGGTTGCTGCATGGGCGGTTGAGCGCGGACGATAAAGAGGTCACGATGCGTCGGTTTCAACGGGGCGACATCGATGTGCTTATCGCGACGACGGTGATCGAAGTGGGTGTGGATGTGGCGAACGCCTCGGTGATGGTAATCGAACATGCGGAGCGATTCGGGCTGGCGCAGATGCATCAATTGCGCGGACGCGTTGGGCGTGGAGCAGCGAAGAGTTACTGCATCCTTATGACCGCGGGGAAGGTGACCGATCAAGCGGAGGCCCGGCTGGATGCGATGGTGCGGACGCAGAATGGCTTTGAACTGGCGGAGTTGGACCTTCAGCAGCGGGGGCCAGGCGAGTTCTTTGGCACGCGGCAGGCAGGGCTGCCCGAGTTTCGCGTGGCCAATTTGATTCGTGATCGCGCCGTGCTGGAGTTGGCGAAGGTCGAGGCAGCAAAATTCGCGGACTTGCCCGATCCAGCTGTTTCGCGCGAAGAGAGAGACGCCTTGTGGGTAAGATTAAAGCAACAGTGGCAGCGAAAGTACGGTCTGGTTGAAGCTTAGGAGGGCCGTCTTACGAGGCAGTGGCGTGGACGTAAGAGCCGGCACCAGCGGGCCCTGAAACCGTGGGGGCAATGGACTTTTTGGGGCCGCGCTTACGGGCGACAAGGACGCGAATGCGTTCAATCATCTCGGCGGGCGAGCTGGCGCCCTTGGGCAGGAAGACGTCGGCGTGGAGAGCGCGGTCGAAGGCATTGACGGTACCCGAGACGATCATGGCGGGAAGACCGGGGTGGATTTGCTTGGCGCGGCGAACCAGTTCGTTGCCGTCCATCTGCGGCATCAGGAGGTCGCAGAGGACCAGGTCGAGCGTACCGGGAAGGGATCGCTCGAGGACCTCGAGTGCATCCTGCGCAGTATTGACTGCAATGATGCGGTAGCCACGGGTTTCGAGAAGGAAGGTGCGGACAGAGAGAACTTGCTCGTTGTCATCTACGCAAAGGATCGTTTTCTTGGGGCGCATGCAGTCTCTCTTCTGCCGGACGCCACCTTGTGGTAGCTCGCGGCCGATGGACCAGTCTGGCGCGCCTGCTGGTTTGCAGGCACGTCGGTCTGGTGGCGTTCATAATTTCCCCGTGGCCCGGCCGGATACGGCCCTTCGGCGCGTGATGGGTCTTCTGCTCCGAGGGAGCGGGCGACAAAAGAGCAAAACTCTCCTGTCTGCTCCACTGGGGACCAGCGCCATCTGCCGGCGAGCTATGCTGCCGAACCGCGGGGTGCGAGAGAGGCCTTGTGCCGATGCAGGTTGCCACGCGGCCCCGAGAGACAAAAAACCATTCTGCTGCGAGTACAGTGAGGGACCGGTGCATAGAAACTGGCATCGGCCTCAGTGCGTGTGCAGGCAGCGAGGTTGCGCTCGGGGAGTCGCGACTGCGGGGCAGTCAAGCTTCTCTCAACTCAAATTGTCGGAAAACAGGCGAAAGCACTTTTCATCTCGAACGACGCTGCACGTTGCATGCAGGGCCGTCGTCAACGCTTTCCAACAGTACGAATGGTTGGCGAGCTTGGCAATGGCGAAGTTATGGCGAAGACGACGAATATTAGAGCTTGCACATCCACCGCTGCATGACAACGGCGCGAATTCATTGGAGATTCACGATCCGCGCCTGTTGAAATCAAGTGCATCACGGCAGGAAAAAGCGTCCGCTTGCAACAGGAATTGTGCGACCACCGACGAACACTTTTTTCACGACGTCATTTTCGATCGTCGCGCTGACGTGAATGTGACTGGCACGTAATATCTCGATTCCCTGCTCGATGACGATGGTTTGACCGCTTGCCACAAGACCGTGACGCACAAGATAGGCGATAGCGCCTCCTGCGGCCGATCCGGTGGCAGGGTCTTCACCGGTGTCGAACTGCATGCGGGCGTGCCAGTCAGCTACTGAGTTGGCATCGGCCCGAGTGATGCAGTAGAAGAATTTTGCGCCGATTCTGTCAAGGAAAGAGCGGGCGATTTGCGGATTGATCCGCAGACGCGCGGCGACCTCCAATGATCGAAGCGGTAGGACGCAGAAGGCCATGCCAGTGGATACGACCTGCGCGGGAAGCTGGGGATCAAGGTCGTCCGCGGAGAGGTTGAAGGCCGCTGCCACAGCTTCGCGGTCCTCCCTGCTATTGCGGACGTCACCGAAGATTGGATCGTTCTGCTTCATGGTGCCAAAGACGCCTTGTTCGCCGGGCCGCGGCGGTGTGAAGCGCACGACAATGGGGCCGATGCCGAGGTCGAGCGTGATCTGCTCCGAGCCGCGAAGGACTGGGTGGTTCCAGTACAGCCAGCTTGCAGTGCCGAGGGTAGGATGTCCCGCGAAGGGGACCTCTTCTGTGGTGAGGAAGATGCGAACCTGCACGCCGCGTTCTTGTTCGATCTCGGGAGCGCGGGGGAGAATGAAGGTCGTCTCGCTGAGATTGGTCTCGCGGGCGAGCGCCTGCATCTCACTGGAGGAGAGGCCGCGGGCATCGGCGAAGACGGCGAGGGCGTTGCCTTCAAGAGGTGCTTCGGCGAAGACATCGACCTGCGCGAAGTCGTATGCGCAGTGGGCCGTCTCTGGGGCTGCGGCTAAAGTTGCAGGCGCTCTGTTGGGTGTATCAGTTGACATGAAGGCTCCTCAAACGTATGGTTTGGACAGACCGCAATGAAGCAAACCTGCTTCATGCTAGCTTAGCTGGCAGCGGTACAAAAGATCAGCTATGACGATGATGCCCAACTCGACCACCACACTCTGCTACTGCTGTTGCTATAGCCCGGTGTGGGTGTGTGGATGAGCGAATCGAAGTAACCGTCTTCGAGCAGCACAGAACCCACCCAGAGCCAACGAGCCGGGTGGGTTTTCTACGTTTAGGTAGAATCGGAACCATCGACTAACTCGACCAGCAAGCATTGCATAGACTACCGAAAGGCAATTCGATTATGTCACTCCGCATCAACGATACTGCTCCTGATTTCACTGCCGAGACCACCCATGGCACAATCCACTTCCACGAATGGATCGGAGACAACTGGGCGGTCCTGTTCTCTCACCCGAAGGACTTCACCCCCGTATGCACCACGGAGCTTGGAGCTGTCGCTGGGCTGGAAGCTGATTTTGCGAGGCGTGGAGCGAAGGTCATTGGACTTAGCGTGGATCCCGTCGAAAACCACGGCAAGTGGGCAAAGGACATTCAGGAGGTGAGCGGCGCGGCCGTCAACTATCCGATCATCGGCGACACCGAACTGAGAGTCGCCAAGCTGTATGACATGTTGGCCGGCGACGCGGGTGAAAGTTGCGAGGGTCGCACTCCGGCTGACAATGCGCCTGTGCGAACGGTGTTTGTAATTGGTCCGGACAAACGCATCAAGCTGACACTTGCGTATCCGATGACGACTGGCCGCAACTTTGACGAGATCATCCGTGTGCTGGACTCCATGCAGCTGACGGCAAAGCACAAGGTAGCGACGCCGGCGAACTGGAAGCAGGGCGAGGACGTGATCATCACTGGCGCAGTTTCCAATGAGGACGCGGACAAGATCTTCCCCGGATATAAGACGGTGAAGCCGTATCTGCGCACGACGGCACAACCGCGGTAGATTTAGTGAAGTTTTGGAGTAGAGGCAACAACCTCTTACCAAGGCCCGAGGCGTAGCTTTGGTTGTATCGCGGGCAAGAGCACCGGTGGCGAAGTGGCTAACGCGCTGGTCTGCAAAACCAGTATTCATGGGTTCAAATCCCATCCGGTGCTCCAATCATTTCAATAGCCTATAAAGAAATACGGAAACGCTGCGCTGCCCACTGTAGCGGAAATTGTAGCGAGTGCGCCGCTTTTCTGTGTTCCCTGTTCCGCTCTGACCTACTGAATCGCGTGAGAGTTTGCGGTGCGCTCCGCATGGGCGATCTTCTGTTCGCTGACATACTGCTCCATCTTGTCCATCGCCTTCGTCTGATGCTCTTGCGTCCGATGGGGTACCGGAGAACCATATTGATTTTTCAGTGACTTAGCATCGCCGCCAGCGTCACGAGGTCGATTCCAGCCTGGATCCCGCGGGCACCCGTCGTTCGGTGTTTCAATTGTTTTTTTTTGCAATTAATTGCGACTGTTTTGCAATTAATTGCGCCGCCACACAACAAAAGAGCGACATTCTGGCATCTCAGTAGCTGACTGCTGCCGGTAGGTTCAGATTAAGTCACACCCTTATCGCACCTCAGATATTGGTGGGCTGGAAGAGCAGTCCGAGAATGATTGCAATCCTCTGGATTCGACCGTTCGTACGAGTCAGTCAAGAAAATCAGTAGAAAACCCTGTTTTGGCCAGCAAGCCTGAACCATCTTTGCCAAGGTGCCTGGAGTCTTGCCGCGGTGATGCGTGTCTGCCGCGGTGCCACGCTTTGTATAAGCCAACGGACGCCTTACTTCGGGAGTGAACTATGAAGAAAATACTAGGATTTAGCACCTTAGCCGTAGCTCTCATTGCATCCTCTTCGTTTGGGTTCGCCGACACCATTCAACTAGGCAGCTTCGCGACTGGGGCCCCGTCGTTCGGCGATGCCAACACAGCTATGAATTACGCCGGATTCAGCGCTACTTTGACAACGCCGGTGGTGGGAGTCGGTAACACGTTTACCCTCAACCCTAGCTCGGTCTGGGCCGCACCCGTGCCGAATTCGACCTGGGTAGGCTATGCCTCGACGGCCGGTCCGGTAGGTACGGTTAACCCGGCGCTGGGGTACTACACCTTTACAACGAACTTTACCGCCGCAGCCGGCACGTACGCCGGCATCTTAAACATTATGGCGGATGACTCGGCATCGATATTACTGAATGGCTCTGTGCTCGTTCCGTTCGGCTCACTGGGTGGCGACACTGACTGCGCGGACGTGGGCATTACCTGCAGGGGGGTGGACTCTTTGGTGTTGAGTGGACTGGCCCTGTTAGGGGGAAACGACGCGAATTCGCTGACCTTCGTTGTCCGGCAGGGGGGCAATTTAGCGACTCTCAATCCTTCGGGCCTTGATTTCAATGCGACGCTAATCTCTCCTTCGTCCGTTCCTGAGCCGAGCACGTTGATGCTGCTAGGCACGGGCCTGGTGGGGGCTGCAACAGCGATGCGGCGCAGGGTTGGCCTTTAGTCGTTGCTTTTCATTTGAGAACGAATTGAATCGAGAAAAGGCTGGCCCCCCTTCGGAGGGCCGGCTTTTTTGGTGCCCGTTGTCGTTCCTGAAGGCTAGCGGAACTAGGACGACGACCCATTCGGCCCTTTAGAAGTAACCAGTGGAGACCAGGCTCGGCTCGGCAAATAGAACTTCCCACGAAGGATCGAGATACAGCCACCGCTGAGTGCTGAACCAACTTGTCGGCATTTCGGGAACGTGCAGCAAACCGTGCCCGCCCACGCAGATTAGCTCTGTTCCATTCCAAGCCAGAAATGTTCTGGACGGCTGACCGACCTGTGCAGGATGGGAGAGCTTGCCAAGACATACAGGGCACCGTTGCCGCTGGTCCCGCAACGCCCAACGCAGGCCAAAGAGGCAGATCGAAAAGGAAAACACCAGCTGGATATACTCCGATGAAGAGGTCTCGAGCGTTGAACGCAGATAGGCCAGATCGAGCGACACGAGGTAAACAATGGGCAAGAGCAGCGCGATCTTGCCGGTCAAAAAGCTCCAGCGGCGAAGCCTTGTCGACCAGGAAAGCTTCCGGGAACTTAGCCGGTACTCTCCCAGGGGAAGGGATGTTGTAGCCGGCAACGCGAGGCAGGCGAGAAAAACGGCGAAGAGGAAGATGTCACGCGGCCCCTGGATCCGCTCCGCCAAGGATCCACATAAAAAATCATCCATTGATCCATCTGGCGTCCGCGCCGTCATATGGCCGTTCTCGCTCCACAGATCGCGCGCCCCCGACGACGTCAGATGCGCCACAACGAATCCAGCGCGATCTGGAACCATCTCAGTGTCAGGCTCAAGCAGCCAGACATCCACCTTCCCCGGCAGCCTCCAACTCCCAGCGGTCGCAACACCGGCTACTACGGCTTCTCGAAGACCAACCGTCACCATACGCCCTGTGATATTTGGGTCACCACCGAATTTCGCCCTCCAAACTTCATTGCTCAGAATTACTCTCGGCTGCTTCTCGAGAGAATTACCACCTGAAAACGGAAGACGCAATGACAGACCAAGTAGTTCAAAGAGATTTAGGCTCGCGTGAGCTACGCCCACTGTGGTTTGGCCATGCGATGCATTGGACAATGGTTCGCGCTCGACCCTGTAGAACGCAAACCCATCGAAGAGATGTTGTTTTCGAAGCTTCCAGACCTGAAACTGTTCGGCGGAGATCGTGGGCACTGAATCCTGTGTATACCGCGCATTCCGGATCAGAACCAGGCTTTGCGCCATCCGAGAACGCGATGGCTGAAGCGCCGCACGGACCCCAGGCAACAACAACGCAACGCCGTAGCTTACCGCGATCAGAGTGATCAGGAAACGCAGGCATTGCACGGCCGACCCCTTGGTTGTTGCAAGCGGAACTCTTTGCTGTCCGGATTCCCGCCAGAGGCAAAATGCGTCTTGAAATGCCCCCAGGCAGAATGCTGTTACCTCTCGCTCACCTCTCCATGAAAGAGAGCAGTCTGGGGTGCAGGTCTTTCGTACATGCCATAGCTCTGATTGCCACTCCATCTCCCACTCAGAGCGCTGCCGACCAGGCACGAGCAAAGAAGCCATGCGCAACAGGCACAGGTCAAATTTGCTGAAGATGATCAGTGCGAATCGCCGTGTCATATCGACTCCACCTGCTCTGAGGGAATCAGTTTTGCGAGCAGAGGATAACGCTTCCGGGACGACTCGAGGGTCATCTTTCCTGCGCGCGTCAGCTTGTAATACTTCCTCGGTGGTCGCTGCTCCGCGTCGGCAATGGCTTGCTGCTCCCAATTTGAGCGAATCAGGTCGTCGCGCTCAAGCCGCCGCATCGCCGGATATACCGTGCCACTCGGGAGCCCTGTCATCTCCATCACGCTGAACCCATAGATATATCCGGCGTTTACCGCCTGAAGTATCATCGCCGCCGTATGTGAGAGCCTCGTCTCCGCTGCCATGCCGAAACTATACCTATGTAGCAAGCTACTTGACTAGTCCCTATCTCGAATGCTACATAGGGTACAGCGAGGTCCACCATGCTCGAGGTAAAGGGTCTATCCAAGCGTTATCGCGGCCTTCCCGCCATCGAAAATGTCAGCTTCCGCGTCCGTGCCGGCGAGATCGTTGGCTACGTCGGCCCAAACGGTTCCGGCAAGTCCACGACTGTTAAGATCGTCACCGGCCTGCTCGAGTCGAACGAAGGCCAGGTGCTCTTCGAGGGCGAAAGCATCCGTAATGACCTCCAGGGTTACCGCGCCGCCTTCGGCTACGTTCCCGAGGAGGCCCATGTTTACACTCACCTCTCGGGTCTTGAATACCTTCAGTTAGTCGGCCGTTTACGCAACATGCCGGAGGCCCTCATCGACCTGAAAGCCAACAAGTTCCTCTCTCTTCTCGGCTTGGAGTCCTGGCGGTACTCGCCTATCTCCCTTTACTCGAAGGGCATGAAACAGCGCATTCTCATCGCCGCTGCCCTGCTTCACGATCCGAAGTTGCTCATCTTCGACGAACCGCTCTCAGGGCTCGACGTCGTCTCCGCGAGGCTCTTCAAGGACCTGCTGCAGCAGCTCGCCGCTCAGGGCAAAGCCATCCTCTACATCTCGCACGTGCTCGAGGTCGTCGAGCTCGTCTGCCACCGCGTGATCGTCATAGCGAAAGGGAAGATTCTTGCCGACGCACCACCCTCCGAACTCAAACAATCGCTTGCGCTTGCAAACCTGGAAAGCGTCTTCGCCCAGCTCGTCCAGCAGCAGGATACACAAAGCATTGCCTGTGAGTTAGTCGACGTCATGGCGGTCCACCATGTCTGAGCGACTTGGTCTCTTCCGCGCACCCAAACATCCTGTACTCTCGCTAGGTGTCCAGGCCGAGCCCGTCGCGGCACAACGCGAACAAGCTCAGTTCGAGGTTCTCGTCCGGCATCTTCTTGACCGCTTCTTCCACAACGAACTCCTGACTTCGGACGATGAGACGAAACGCGTCATGCAAATCAGCTATGCCGTCGCTTTACCCGGGGTGTTGGTCGCGCTCTTCCTGTTTCCTGCCTACCACGGCTTTCCGCCATACCCCTTGCATCGCCCATTTTGGGCGCAGGCGGCCGACCACTACTTCTACGTTATGTATTCTTTCATCGTCATGGGTGCCGCAACGGTCTACGAGTGGGACCTCCTCTTCCCCGATCTCCTCGACATCTTTGTCCTATCACCTCTGCCCATCCCTTACCGTCACCTGTTCTTTGCTCGAGTCCTTGCCCTCACCATCTTTCTCATGTTGGTATTGCTTGGCACCAGCGGTCTCGGCACAATTTTTCTTCCTCTTGTCGCCGAACAGCACAATTTCATCAATCATCTTTTTTCGCATGCTATCGCCGTGATCTTCAGCGGGGCCTTCGCAGCAACTGCTTTCCTGGCACTCCAGGGCATTCTTCTCAATACTGTTGGCGAGAGCATCTTCCGGCGGATCACGCCTTTGCTTCAAGGCGGATCTATCATGTTGCTCCTTACAGTCCTGCTTCTCTTTCCAACTCTCTCTCAATCTCTCGGACCTGTCCTGCTTTCAGATAGCCCAGCGGTAAGATACTTTCCTCCATTCTGGTTTCTTGGCATCTATGAGCGCCTTCTCGCCGGGCCGTCCGCACTGCCTGTCTTCCATGAACTCGCCCACATTGGCTGCTACGCTCTCCTCGTGGTGCTTGCTTGTACTCTCCTTACTTATCCGCTTGCCTATCGTAGGAGGGTCCGTCAGCTCATTGAGGGAGCTACAGCTGCCGCCGCCTCAAGCCGTGCTGCCGCACCCATACACCGCCTCCTGCACGCCACAGTCCTTCGGCACCCGTCCCAGAGGGCGATCTTTCACTTCATCAGTCAGAGCGTCCTTCGCTCGCAGCGCCAGCGGGTCATACTGGCGATGTTCGGCGGTCTTGGGATTGCGCTGAGCTTGTCCGAAATGGTCATCTTGCGGGTCGCGAACGGCCACATCCGCCCAGCTCTTTTGCCATACGGTATTCGCTCCGCCGTCCCAATCATGGCGTTTTGGACTGTAATTGGGCTGCGCTCCGTACTATCCGCGCCTGTCGACCGCCGTGGTTCCTGGCTCTTCAGGGTCATCATCGGGCGCGCCCACCCAGGACATCTCGCCGGCACTCGCGTTTGGATCACCCTCTGGGTCCTGCTCGTCAGCCTGGGGACGGCGTTGTGTTTTCACACCCTTTCCCCCGCCAGCCTGAAGACTCCCCGCATCACAGCAGGTCAGTTGCTTGTGGCCGTCGGCGTATCTTTCCTGCTCGCCGATCTCTTTCTATTCTCTGTCCGCACCATTCCTTTTACCCACCTTCACAAAGGTGCGATCACTGACCTGCCGTTCGCGGTCGTTCGCTACTTCCTTCTTTTTCCCTTCTTCGTTGCAATTGTCGTCCACAACGAAGCCTCGATCGAGGTGAGCATCTCGCATCTACTTAGAATGCTGGCCGTTCTCGCGGCGGCACATCTTGTCCTGCGAAAAGCTCAAGCTCGATCATTGCTGCAATACACCGTCGATACACCACCCGACGAATCCGACGAGTTCCCTCAGCGCCTTGGGCTACGAGATACCTGAACTCGTCGCAACCACAGTTTCGACGCCAGCTGCTTGCTGATGCAGAAATCCGTACGTTCGATTAACTATGGGTCAGCCATTCGTTGATACGGGAACGATAGCCGCGACTCATAGTAAGCTTTTCGCCATTTATCAGAACAACGGCATAGTCGCCGTCACCTTCAGTGCGCACTTCCTTTACATGCTGCAGGTTGACGATCGAGGAACGATGGACGCGCAAAAACATCTCAGGGTCAAGCTTCTCTTCCAAGTGTGTCATCGTCTCGCGTAGCAGATGCGTTTCAGCTCCCGTGCATATGCGCACGTAGTTTTCCTCAGCACTGATCCAGCGAATGTCTGATACGGGAAGGAAGACAATCCTTCCGCGCGACTTGAAGACGATACGGGCCGTATAGCGACCTCCGTTCTGACCAATCGAACTATTTCCCGCAGGGCGCTGATCGACCAGGAGTATCTCTTTGCGGGCGCGTTCCACCGCTGAAGAGAGCCGTTCGCGAGTGAACGGTTTGAGCAGATAGTCCACCGCATGAATTTCAAAGGCGCGCAGTGCGTACTGATCGTGCGCTGTCGTGAAGATGATGTGCGGCGCCGGCACAACTTTGTTGGAACAGAGTTCTGAGGCGATATCAAAGCCATCCATGCCGGGCATCTGGATATCAAGAAACAGCAGCTGCGGTTTAGTGGCAAGCACCAGGTCGATCGTCTCACTCGCCGTGGTCCCTTCGCCAACAATTTCTATTCCGGGCTCGTCTCGTAGAAGCTGGCGCAGCTTTTGTCGAGCAAGCACCTCATCATCTGCCAAAACAGTATGAATCATCACACACCATACCCTGTGAGCTTTCCGGTTGGACGTTCTGAGAATTGCAGGGGGAGAGCTATGGTCACCTGCACCTTACCGCGCGCAACTTCCTCGATGGTGAATGCCTGCTCGCTCCCGTAATGCAGCCGCAAACGGTCTCTTACATTAGCAAGTCCAACACCCCGCCGAACGCCGTTATTCAGGGAGTCTGGATGGAGGCCCGGCCCATTGTTGATCACGCTTATCATCAGCATGGCGTTCTGGCGTCGCACGTCCACGACGATCAGACCGTCCCTATCCAGCTTCGAGAGGCCGTGAGTGTAGGCATTCTCAATGACCGGCTGCAAAAGCATGGCTGGAACCAGTGCATCGTACAGGTCTGATTCGACGGAGATCTCCTGAAGCACCCTGCCGGCGAATCTGCGGTCCTGCATTGCCAGATACATCTCTATAAATTCCATTTCATCGCTGAGAGGGACTAACTGCACCTCGCCCCGTTCCAGCGTGATACGCAAAAGGCTGCTGAGTTGTTCCAGCATCTTGTCGGCGGCCGGAATGTCCGTCTGCATGAGACTGGAGATGCTGTTCATCGTGTTGAAAAGAAAGTGCGGATTCAACTGCATGCGCAGGGCGCGCAGCTGTGCGTTGGCGAATTGGGTCTCCAACTGGACGGCCGCATATTGAGTTTCGCGATAGAGCTGGTAGTAGCCGATGCCTCGAATCAGGAGAAAGACCGACCAGAAGATGACCAGGTTGTCCACCAGTTCTGCGTCCAGGTGGAAGACAACGCGGTGCCAGTAGGTCATACGCGGCAGGCCCAGCGGCAACTGAGGGAAAAATGCGACCCAAGTCATCTCTTCAAGCACACTTACCGCCACGCTCAGCGGCAGGAAGCGGGTCATAATCGAGAGAAAGGTCGCCTGTTGGATTTGCCGTCTCAGCCGCCACCACAGTAGCCAGCTGATGACCCCCCAAAGGAAATAGTGCACGCACCACGCTTCCATCAGAAGCCGAAAAGTGATGTAGATATGGTTGTTCCAGGAGTGCAGACTGACCCACTCCTGCAACGCAAACAACATGCCTAACAACGTGAATGCTCCCACGAAGGCGACCGGGTTAAGGAAAGGAAGTACTGTACGGTCTGTGGCCTTTGGAGATGGGTTCAGTGGCAGACCCTGCGCTTTCTGTGCAAACTAAATCCGCAATTCTCTTCAAGAGCTGGCGAGAGGGACCAATTGGCCTGCAAACGATCCATCCGTGGGATACGTCAACGCGGCCGCCGGGAAATCTCTCTTTGTACCATCCTTATAGACGAAAGCAAATGCAAGAGAGTGATGCTCAAACCATTCATTCGCAGCAGAGTCTGCCGTTCGACACTCATCGGCTCCCATCTTCGCCGCGAGGACATCTATGTCCCGCTTTACTAAGCGGTTAGCTTCCGCCCCACCTCGCAGGACAGCGACGCGGAAGTGAATATAGGCGGCCTTATTGTCGACGGGTACGCCTCGACCATCGCGCGCCAGTATGCCCAGTACGATGGAGGATTTCCAACTCCCCGCGTTCGCAGCCGTCTCCAGAAGAGTGCGACTTTGCTGGGGGTCCTGCTTGAGTTCGGGGTGATTTATCAGTAGGAGCCCAAGCGAATGCATCGCCGGCACATATCCGGCATCGGCCGCCTGACGCAGTAGCTCCGATGCCTTAGGTATATCGTGCGGATGTTCGGCATTCACCGAGTAGAGAGAACCGAGATTGTAAGCGGCAAGAGGATCATGCAGCTTCAATGCTGATTCAAACCACCTCTCCGCGACAATCTTGTCCTCTTTCACTGCGACGCCGAAGTAGTAGAAATCTCCAAGATAGGTGGCCGCGGTGCCGTTCCCTTGCTGAAAGGCTTGGGTCAGCAACTGCACTGCAAGATCGCCGTTCTTAGGAACACCCGTCCCGTGGAGATAGACGATCGCCAAATTGACCTTTGCTTTGGCAAAGCCGGACGACGCTGAGAGTTGATACCAATGGAGCGCACGCTTGGAGTCCTGGGGGACCCCGATTCCGGCCTGGTAGAAGTAGCCAATCTGGTTCTGTGCTTCGGGGTTTCCATGTCCGGCGGCCTTCTCGTACCAATAAGCTGCCATCTTCGGGTCCTGCTTCACGCCCTTTCCCATGAAGTAGTCTCCCGCCAGCACGATCTCGTCACGAATCGATCCTCGCTCCGCAAGCGTACGAACTTGCGTCAGATCTTCGGCCGTTCCAGCATCAGCGCGAGCAGACATGGGAACCCAAAGCGTATACACAAACAGAAAAGCGGAGGCCCCAAAGCGGTAGCTGTACTTCCACACGGTAGGCATCATGATTACCTCCACGATCTCAATGCGGACTTTAGGATTTACTGGTGGCCTGCTGGTAACGCAGTTAACGTCACTGGTGTCACCTAGACGAGAGCCGCTACGCAACCGTAATCGAGATAGTTCCGCCATTCCGGGACATTCACCCCGGGAATTAGCGGGTCTGACCCGCCGCTATGCCGTTCGTGGAGACAATTCGTCCATTCGTCACATATCTCGCAATTAAATCGTGCTAGTGTCTATGCGGCTAAACGATTCGCGATAACGTGACGAGTTGGGTCGTGCTGGAAAATCAGTCCCGACAGACGGACTTGCAGGGCCTAAACTCCCCGCAAAAGGGGCGTGACAGCGGGTTTCGGGACGGCCCAAGGACGCCTCTGATGAAGGGAGGCATTTTAAAGCTATACTGGGCATCTACATAAACGAGGAAGTATGGCTACGAGACGACAGGAAGACCCGCCGGGGTTACCGTCATCCCCGTTGATGCCCGAAGGCGGGCATGACCTTGCCTCGAGCCTGTATCAGGAGTTGCATCGCCTGGCTGCGGGCAAAATGCGCTTCGAGCGTGGAAACCACACTCTCCAACCTACGGCACTCGTGAATGAAGCTTATTTGCGACTCGGCAATTGCTCCGATTCCATGTGGCAGGACCGGACCCGCGTGCTGGGCCTTGCTGCCAATGTGATGCGTCACATCCTCGTGGACTACGCTCGGGCCCATGGCGCTGGAAAGCGGGGAGACGGACAGCTTCAAGTGACGCTTGTCGACAACATGGTTGCGTCTGCAAATAGCTCGACCGCCGATGTATTAGCTGTCGATGAAGCGCTCACTCGCCTTGCTGAGTTTGATTCAAGGCAGGCGAAGATCCTTGAGATGCATTTCTTCGCAGGCCTGACATTCGAAGAGATCGCACTGCAACTTGATGTGTCGACGCGTACTGTAAAGCGCGACTGGACTATGGCCCGAGCGTGGTTGCGCCAGGCGCTATCGCCTCGAATCCCAAATGACTCCTGAACTCTGGCAACGACTGAAACCGTTGTTTCACGCCGCCCTGGAGGAGGGCACACAGGATCGTGCTGCATTCATTGAATCTGCCTGTGGTGGGGACCTCGAACTGAAGACGCAGCTCAGACAACTTCTCGATGCCAACCAGCAGGTCACTGGTTCGCTAGACGTTCCACTCGCCCATCTAAACGGTTTCCTGGATGACAAGGGCGCTCGCTTTCAGCCAGGCGAGCTTGTTCTTGGGCGTTTTCGCATCGTTCGGCCACTCGGCAGAGGCGGGATGGGCGAGGTATATGAAGCGGAAGACCTGCAACTCGGAACCATCGCACTCAAGACAATCCGCCATGGCATCGCGTCTTCCTCGGACGCCTTCGAACGATTTCGCCAGGAGGTGCAACTAGCGAGGAGAGTGAGCGGACCCCAGGTCTGCCGCATTCACGAGCTCTACCTTCTCCCCGCGTCCGGCAAATTCGAGGCGACGGCTTTCCTGACCATGGAGTACCTGGACGGGACCACACTCTACGAAAAGATTCAGACTGACGGTCCGCTGCCGTGGAAGGAGGCACTAAACATCACGCTTGAAATATGCGAAGGGCTCCGGTTAATCCACGAGAAGGGGATCATCCATCGCGACCTCAAGACCGGCAACATTATGTTGTGCAAGCAAGCGGGCGCCGCGCGAGTTGTCTTGATGGACTTTGGCCTCGCACGTGACTTTAGTGCAGACACCTTCAAGAATGAAAGCTCATCTCCTGTGGAGGGACCGGGAAAGACCCTTCCGCAAACGATCATGGGTACGCCGGAGTACATGGCCCCTGAGCAGTTTGAAGGAAAGCCGGTGTCTCCAGCTACGGACATTTATGCGCTCGGCATCATACTTTACGAGCTTGTTACGGGTCTGCACCCCTATGCTGCGGATACTCCTGTCGCCGCAGCAATTCGCCGAGCCAAACACCCTATACCCGCCTCTTCGATCCGCCCCAATATTCCCCGACGGTGTGACCGAGTCATCGAGCGTTGTCTTGAGTACGAACCTGAGAAACGGTTCCAATCCGCAAAAGAGGTAATCCGTACCCTGAAGCCCACTGAAAGCCTCTCGGGCCGATGGAAAATTGCAATGGTCGCCGTATTGATTCTCTTACTTACTGCCGGAGGATTTCTCCTAAAACGTAACGCTAGAAACCGTGTCATCGGACTTAGACAACTTACGCCTGAAACGGACCTTTCCGGGGCCCCTAGTCTGTCGCGCGACGGGAAGGTAGTCGCATATTCGTCCGACCGGGCGGAGACAGGCAATATAGACATATTCACCCAACGTCTTCCCGATGGCCATCCCATCCGAATAACGACAGACGCGGCACAAGATGACAGTCCCAGCATGTCTCCCGACGGGACGTCTGTTGTGTTTCGTTCCGAAAGAAATGGCGGGGGGATCTACATGTCGAGTGTAGATGGAGGACAGGAGCATCTCCTCGTACCCTATGGCCGAAACCCGCAGTTTTCACCCGACGGCAGTAGCATTCTTTTTTGGGTCGGAGATATTGATCCAAGCGTCCCATCCGGCAAGTTGTATTTGCTCCATCTCGGTGAGGGACCGCCTGTACGGATCGCTGGGTCTTTCAGGGACGCACGTCTGCCTTTGTGGAGCAACGACGGGCGTCTAATCCTGTTCTCTGCATGCCGTGATGCCGAAACGCCAATGCCCGCATGCTCGGATTGGTGGGTAATGAGTACGGACGGAACGGTCCTCCAAGACACCCATGCGCTAGCGCTTCTTTCGAATAACCAGATCGTCGCATGGGAAGGGACCATTAATGCGTGGTATAACAACCACCTCTTACTTAGTGGAAGAAAAGGTGGACGGACGAGCCTGTGGGAGGTCTCGCTGAATCCCCGGACCTTCAAAGTGACTGGCAATCCACAACAACTGACTTTAGGAGAGACAAGGGACGTGGATCCAACGCTTGCCGCCGGCGGGACACTAGCGTATACGCAGGTTGTAGGGGCAGTGCACCTCTGGCGGATCGACAATGCGTCTCAGCCGGGGGCCACCGTACAACGGAAACTGACCCAAGATCCCTCTGTGGACATATCCCCTTTCATCTCCGCCAACGGTCGTTGGCTCGTGTTTTCGAGGGGATGGGACGAGCATCGAGACGTTTGGATCAAAGACACCAACTCTATGAACGAGGCGCCACTTCTGGCGTCGGGACTCGAGATGATGTCACCGATCATTGACGATACTGGAAAGCTTCTTGCATTCGAGGCCCGCGAAAAGAACGTCCCCTCTATTTTCGTTAGCTTAGAGGGCGGACGGCCAAAGCGACTCTGCATCGGATGCAGTCTCCCTACAAGTTGGTTTGATTCAAATCGAGCAATCCTTTACCGGGAAGGCTCGCCATCCAGCATCAACATGGTCGATCCACAGACTGGCAAGCACCAATTAGTCCTTAAGCAGGATGGGGTATCTCTGAGCGAGCCAAGTTGGTCGCCAAAAACTGAATACTTACTCTTTACAAGGCAAAGCGAGGGTGATGGCAATAAGCAGATATTTGCAGTGCGTTTTCCAAAGTCGACCGCTTCTGTACAAGGAAAACGGATCCCGATTACTGAAGCGTCGAAATCGAGCGATAGGCCAAGGTGGTCAGGCGATGGAAGGACCATCTTCTACGTCTCTACGCGCGACGGATTCTCTTGCCTTTGGGGCCAGCCCTTTGATCCCGAAGCAGGAGAGATAAGTGGACTTCCATTCGCCGTGATGCATTATCACAACCGGCGTGACTCGATCGATGTCGTCGCGCCTCGGTCTTTTAACCTTTCTGTGGCCGGCGATTCGATCTACTTCAACCTCGGCGAATCCAGCTCAAGTATCTGGATCGGAAAGCTGAAAGGAGAAAATAACCCCTTGGGCAAGTCGCTTTAGGCTTGCATAATCTGAACGCTGTCGTGCACAATTGCATCCTAATTTGCAGCTAGATTGGAGTTCTACTATGTCTGCTGAAGAAAGAAAACCCTTTCCTCCTCTCCCTCGTATTCCTTCTCACTATGAAGAAAACTGCATAGTCGTAACGGTGCCGTCCGGCACTCTGAAACGAGAAATAGAGCAGCGAATCCATGATGCCCTGGCCGAGCAGCCGCAGGACATCTTCAAAGATCGAAAATCAAGAGAAATGGTCATCGTGCTCCAACATATGGGCGAGCGTCCGCCGAAAGAGCCTTAGAGGCGAGCGATGCATGTATGCCTTATCAGTGCTCCTACAATCACCGAGTACAACAGCGTCAACGAGTGGAACAGCCAAGAGGTGCGTTTTGCTGCGTTGCAGCCGCAACTTGGAATTCTCAATCTGGCTGCTGTACTAGAGAGCATCGGAGACTGTCCCAGCATCATTGACGCGAACAGCGCCTACCTGCGTTTTGTTGAGAGAGTCGGATCTTCCGCTGACTTTGCAGACTTCCTCGCGTCGGAGATCGTCGAGAACGCCGCGGACCTCTACGGCTTTAGTTCAATCTGTAGCACCTATCCATTGACTGTTCGCATCGCTGAATCAGTCAAAAGGCTGCGACCGAATGCAACGATCGTGTTCGGTGGACCGCAGGCCTCGGTGGTGGATGTGGCAACGCTGAAAGCGTTCCCCTTCGTCGACCTCGTCCTGCGCGGGGAAGCTGAAATCTCTTTGCCGGCCCTGATCGCCGAACTTGCGACCGAAGTTCGCCTCCATCAGGTCGCTGGGCTCACATACCGGGACGCCTCTGAAGTCAGGCGCAACGGGAACGCACCCGTTATCGACGACCTCGATGCCCTACCTTCACCTGCTTATCACCTTTCACGATACCTGGAAGGTGTGAAGATCGCTTCTCTCGAATTGGGCCGCGGCTGTCCATTTTCCTGCACGTTTTGTTCGACGAACGATTTCTTCCGACGCAATTTTAGGCTTCGTTCGCCTGCGCGCGTCCTCCGGGACATGCGAGCTATAGCAGAAAAATACTCAATCACGCATTTCGATCTCGTACACGATATGTTCACCGTAGACAAGCGGCGAGTGGCCGCGTTTTGCGAGGCCATGGCCGCTTCGGGTGAGGGGTTCACGTGGTCCTGTAGTGCGCGGACAGATTGCGTCGACGAGCCACTCCTCGAGTTGATGGTGCGAAGTGGATGCCGTAGCGTGTTTTTTGGTGTAGAGGCGGGCTCTCGAAGAATGCAGAAGATCATCGATAAGCATCTCGATCCTCAGCGCGCCGAGGAGATTATCGACATAGCCGAAAAGTTGGGTTTGACCACCACCATCTCTTTGATCACCGGGTTCCCTGAAGAGGGGTGGGACGATGTTAGGGAGACGCTCCGAATATTCATGCACTCGGCACGTTGCCCTCATTCCGGCCCACAACTGAACATTCTTGCTCCGCTAGCCGGTACTCCAATCTATTCGCTTTACAAGCAGCAGCTAGTATTGGAAGAACTTTGTTCGGACATGTCACATCAAGGCTTGAGCCAAAATGAGGCCGATCTAGAGCTAATTCGAAAGAACCTCGAAATATTCCCTAACTTTTATCTCTTGCCCATGCCACATCTGGATCGAGAGGTCCTTCTTGAATTACGGGAATTCTTGACCATCACCCTTGAGTGGTTTCGATGGCTCTTGTCCGCCATCGACCAGACTGTAGTTGATATGCTGGGCTTCTACCTCGAATGGAGAGAGTACCGAGTCTCGCTTCGTCCAAATTTGGTAGGTTCGGTGCTTCGACGTTATTACGTTGGGAGAGAGTTCCGTTCCGATTTCCTGACCTTTGTGCGAGGGCACGGTGTGGGCAAGGAACAGATGATTGTCGCATTGCTTGCCGTGGAAGACGCTCTGGTACGAGGCACGCAACCGAGGGTGCGGTCCGGTCAACAGGTTCCTCCAGATCAGCCGTTATGGTGGAGCGATGTACCATCAACCACGAAGTTCACTGATGTCGTCGAACTGCAATGCAATCTTCAGCAAATTGTTGAGTTGTTGCAGTCGCGGAGCGGTCTGCCACTGCATCGCGACAGGGCCTTCTACGCGGTCCGCGAACTCTCGGATGGCGACCGAAACCTTACGAAGGTCTCAGATTGGCTGGCCGCTCTCATTCGCGCTTGCAACGGAACGCGAACAATTGAAGAAGTCGTGACGCAACTATCGTTCGACATTCCAGAGGTCAAGGATGAAGTTAAAAGCTATGCCTTTGTGAAGTTGCTGCAAGAAGCTCAGACCCAAGGACTCGTCGCAGTCTACAGAACCAACGAGGTTGTAGAACGACCCGAGCGCCCAAACCGCTGATAAATCGGGCTTCCGCGATCATTTGAACGCAATACAGGAATTTTGTTAGATTTTTTGTCACCAATGACTAACGATCTCCGCTTTAACAAGTGAAGGCAGTTATGAACACTGTCCTCCAGAAGGAGTTCGAGTCATGAAAAACATACGGCTTACTTCCATTCTTAATTCCAGTCTTGTTGTTTGCGCCCTGACGATCGGTACGCTCGCGTCCACACAATCCGCTTCAGCACAGAGCACGACCCTTGCCGAAGTGACTATTCCTTTCGCCTTCCAGACCACGACCCAGACCCTGCCCGCTGGCACATATCGAATCGACCGCGAATCGACCTATCTGGTTCGGTTGCAAGGGCCTAGCAATGCTGGAGGGTTTGTAATGATGCATGTTGCGGTTAAGTCCCACGCTGCCGACCACGGAAGTCTCGTCTTCGATCGCTACGGCGACAAATACTTCCTGCGACAGATTTGGACTGCCGGAGAAACCGGCGGCCTCGAATGCCCCAAGAGCCGCGCCGAAAAGGAAAGCCTGCAAGCGAAAAACAACCAGGCCCCAAGCACGACTGAACTCGCATTCAACTCTATACCTCAACACTGATTCAAAGCAGCTGGCCGAGCGCAAACTCGGCCAGTTGCCTAGTTTTCTCAGCGACCGGTGTCGCGCCGAAGGGACCCGACGTTACCCTCAACATTGAAAGATGGTGTACTGTCATCCGAGACAGGACCTTTCAATGGGCATTATCACGCTAAACTACGTCGACGCCGATGGATCGCATAGTGTCAATCTTGACCGTGACTCTACGTCGATTGGCCGTTCGCCAAATCAGGACATAGTGTTGAACGATCCGTGCGTCTCGCGTCTTCACGCCATCATCCTTCGGGACGGCGACACCTACACAGTGGTAGACCAAAACAGCACCCATGGGACCTTTCTGAACGCCACGCGCGTTGAGCGTGCCGTTCTGGAGTTCGGAGACGTACTGCAGATGGGCTCTCTCAAGGGCCCCCAACTGCGATTTCATCTTCGGCAAAAAGACCAGGAGACGAACTACCCGTTGGAATCACGGGTCAGTGGTCTCCTCTCGTCGCTGAGTGAATTTCGACACCCATCTGATGAGCTTGGCCCTCCGACACGCGAGATGGAGAAGCTGAACTGGCTTCTCCGTGCGGCGCGTCAACTTAACGAAGGCAATGCGATCGAAGACATTCTCAGCGCGTTTCTCCATCTGACGCTGCAGCTTACCCGGCTGGAGCGTGGTTTCGTGTTTTTTCAGGAAGAAAGTGGGATGCGGCTTGCCAGGGGGCTCAGCGCCGACGGCAAGACCCTCGAAGAGGATTCAACTGTCTCGCGCAGGGCCATTCACAGGGCAATCGAAGGCGAGTCGAAGTTTACGATCAGCGACACATCAGCCGACGACAATGCGTCGGGATGGTCGAGCGTGATGGTGAACAAAATTCGCAGTATCTATTGCATACCCCTGCGAAAGCGAGTATCAGCAATCGAGCCAAGCCAGCTGCTTGGACTTCTTTATCTTGATAGCCAAATTGGACTGAGAGACCTGACTAAGATCGACCACCAGCTGCTCGATACGATCGCTGCGGAGGCAGCAATGCTTTTACACAATGCGTTGCTTGCCGAAGCCGAGTACAAAGCACGGCAGGCGCGCGAGGAGCTTGCGATTGCGGCGAAGATTCACAGCAACCTGATGTCCATGACGTTGCCGTCGCTTCCCTACGCGCAGATCAACGCGAAAAGCGTTCCTTGCCTTGCGATTGGCGGGGACTTCTACGACGCGGTCGCACTTGAAGACTGTTTGTGCGTTACGATTGCGGACGTTTCCGGCAAGGGTGTCTCGGCCGCCATTGTGGCCGCCACGCTGCAAGGAATCATCCACGCCCAGTTTCGTTCCGGCCAGAGCTTAGCGGACATTGCTACCGTGGTGAATCAGTTCCTTTGTACTCGCAATGTCGGCAAATACGCGACCATGGTCCTGCTCAAACTCTTTCCGAACGGCCGTGTCGAGTACGTGAATTGCGGACACATCCAGCCGCTTGTAGTTCAGGGCCCTCAAATAAGACCTCTGGAGGAAGGCGACCTTGTTGTCGGACTTGTGGCTGGGGCAAGTTATACCTCCGCCCACTGCGTGCTGGAACCTGGAGACCGTCTTCTCCTGACAACCGACGGCATCACCGAGGCGGAGGACATTGCCGGTAATCAATTTGGCGGATCGAGATTGAATGCCGTCGCGCAATATGGAAATCTTGATGCGATCATCGAGGATGTCAAGAATTTCCAGTCGCCAAATTTGGCCCAGGACGACTGTACATTGCTGGAGATCCGCTACCTTGGTGGAATGTAAGTAGACTGCATCAAAGTTCAGGGTCGATAGTCAGACCATGACGTGGTGTATTGCGTGGTCCAGCTGGCGTAAAAGTGCTCACCCCACCGTGATCAAACTGAGGGCCTTCGGATCAAGCTCTATGGTGACGTCTTTGTACTCGTCAAATAGCCCGGCGTTGTGAATCTGCCACGCAATCGGGCCGACCTTGCCTGCTGTTGGGTCCTTGAAGTCGAGCACCTCGATGGCCTTGCTTCCGAGCGGTTGAGCAACGGCCATCCGGGCCGTTCCATTTACGGCGTCAACCAGGATCTCGACCCGGCTCCATGCGTGAGGGTCGAATTGAGTCTTCGTCACGATCGTAAACTCCTGACCGCCAGCGTTGTTCATCCCGGGCCGATAGTCCCAATGGCCGCCGTTAGGTACCTGAAACTGGATCCCCCCGAGAGCATCGGGTGGCTTTTCCTCGGCTTGCGGACGAGAGCAGAAGACAAGAACACACGCTTGATGGTCCGGTTCGCCCGAGACATGCCTCATCGTGAACATCAGCCGATAGCGGCTGTAGTCCTTCGCCGTGTAGATCACTCCTCGGCCACTGCCCGTGCTCGCCATAGCGCCGTCCTGGACGACCCAGCCAGTTGCACCTGTCCTTGCCAACTTCGCCGTATAAGCGTCTTCGAGCAGCAGCTTGTTCAACCGCGCGAGCTGTTGACCGCGCGGATCCTGTTTCAGCAACTCCTCGGTTTCAGGTCGCAGAGCGATACCGCTGAAACGTGCCTTGTCATAGATCGACGGTCCGGAGATGATTTGGTTCAGGTCCTTGACCAGTGCGGCCACCACCGCTTTGGAATCCGCATTCGAGGCGGAATATGCGACCATACGGGCTTTCACGGTTTCTTCCAATTGTCCGCGCAGAAATGCAGATACTGCGTCCGGTCCGCTTATCAGCTTGCCGACAAAGGCGGTCTGATCAGCAATCTGGCCAACAGATAGTGATGTGGCGCTATTCTCGATTTGAAGCCATCCGTTGAGCGTCCTACCGTCGAAAAGAGCGACTGTTGTCCCCGACTCCCCCTGCGCGTCGGCGACTCCCACAAGCGAGCACCAGCCAGCTGTAATTCCTGCTAGCCTCACGAAATTCCTTCGGCTCAAATGACTCGTTTCGCTTTCCATGGTCATTCCTAAGTGAGTAGCGTAAACACCCTCCAAGGGCCTAAACGTGTTCGATAAAACGCCGCTGGATAAGTTCCAGCAGTCCGTTGTCCGCATTCTTCCATATTTCGTCGTTGAAGATCTCCACTTCAATCGGCCCGTCATAGCCGGTGGCGTCTACGGCCTGCCGCAGTTGCCGCAACTCGATGACCCCATCACCCATCATGGCGCGGCCCATGAGAATGCCAGGCAGAGGCACGGGCCAGTCCGACACATGAAAGCCCACGATTCTACCGCGGGCACGGTCTATTTGATGCATCACATCCGGGTCCCACCATACATGGAAGGCATCGACGACGACGCCGGCGGCCGGACTTTCAAGCTGGTCGGCAATGTCGTTGGCTTGCTTCAACGTTACGACAACAGAACGTTCTGCGGCATACATCGGATGCAAAGGTTCAATTCCCAGAACGACGCCGGCCCTCTCGGCATCCGGCAGCACTTCCAGCAAGCCATCCAGCACGGTGGCTCGCGCGTCATTCAAAGTCTGCCCATTAGCGGGGCCGGACACGATCACCAGTACAGGCGCGCCAAGCAGTGCGGCCTCCTCAATAGCGAGGCGATTGTCGGCGACCCGTTTGCGACGCTCCTCGGCAGTAGGTGCCGAGAACCACCCGCCACGACACAGGCTGGAGATACGCAGGCCTTCGCTGGAAATCATTGCAGATGCCTTCGCCGGGTCGCCGTCGAGCTTATGGCGCCACACGCCAACGTAGGGAATGCCGCTCCTGGAGCAATTGCGGACCGTCAGCCCGAGAGACCAGGGATCGGCTGTCATTTGATTGAAGCTGAGGCGCTGCAGGAGGCTCATACGACACCTGCCAGCAACAGAAAGCTCCGCATCCTCTGCATCGCCAATTCGGGATCTCGCAACACACGGGCCTGGTCTGCAAGCACGAACAACTCGCACAAATGTGCCGTTGACCGTGCACTCTCGAAACCGCGAACCATGCGAAAGTGAGACTGAAATCCATTCAGGAACGCCAGAAAGACGACTCCCGTTTTATAGTGCTGCGTTGGCGACGCGAAGATATGACGGGAAAGCGGCACGGTTGGCGCCAGCAACTCCTGATAGCGCGAAATGTCCCCGGCATCGAGTGCAGCCAACGCCAGCGACGCGGCTGGA
>DATHQG010000274.1:0-4153 GCA_035483075.1 Edaphobacter sp.
CCCCGGCGCCGGGCCATTCGCCGCAAAATCCGAAAGCTCCAGCACATACAGCAGCCCATCCGGCCCGATCTTCATACTCACAATCGTAGTAAACCCTGCCTTCGAGCTCACAATGTTCCACTGTCCAAAGCCGCCAAACAGGTTGCCGAATCCCGGCAGCGGATTCGGAGCATACACGTTATTCGCAATCGTCATCACCTTCGCCCACTGCGGATCGATGGGAAAGAGATTCAGATTGCCAACGTAGAGCACACCCTCCGTCATCACCAGCGACGTCGGCACAATGTGGCCCTGCGATGCAGAGATATCGATCACCTGCTGCACCTGGCCCCACGGCGTCACCGAGAACACCTGACCATGGTTCGGTTCCACGGTATAGAGAGAACCCTGAGAGCTGATCATCCCGTACCACGTCCCATCCGGCTCATAGTCGTCCGAGCTCGTGTACTTCGCCGGGAAGTTCAAAAGGGCCTGGCTCATATTCGCCACGCTCGTCCAATTCCCCGTCTTCGTATTTACTTTGAGAACCTGGTTCGGGAACGCCGTGTTTCCATGCGAACATCCTCCGCCAGCCAGTACCGCATACAGGTCCCCGTTCAGAAACGTAACGTCCGCGACCCCTAAAACAGCTCCCGTAGCACCCACTGCCGAAGGCAGCCCCGAGGTCAGAGTCGTTACGTTTTGTTTCGTATCCACCTTCGAGATCCGCGCAGTCAGACCGCCGGTGTAAGGCCCGATCGGTGGAACCACCTGCACGCAGTTGCCGACAGTCGTCCCGCCTAGCCCAGCTTCGGCAACATACAGAGTGCCATCCGGCCCGAATGCCAATCCCCTCGGCCCCTCCAGCCCAGAGGCATACAGCGTTGCATTGGCCGGCAGTTGTGCCAGCATCCGAACTCCCGACGCGCCGCTTGCAAGAACCGCGGCACACAAAAACGACGATGCTAATCTAAGTTGCTTCATGGAATCTCTCCTGGATGTAGTCGCGTACAGGGCCGTGCCAGGCCGGCTTTCAGGCCTTGGGTCGTCCAGTCACAAAAGGTAAGGGGGCCCGCGAAAGGGTGCAGAAAGCCGCTCCCCGGCATCCTGCGCTTCGAGGCAAAACGGTCGAACCTGCCTAAGCCTAAGGTCGTCCGCCTTTCAGCGGAGTAATCCTATACCTCGCCTGTTCTCCTGTCATCAGGCGGACTAACCGCATAAGTCCGCCTGACTCCGGACTCTTCGCTGAACCGCCGTGCCCACGTTCGATCCATCGGACAAGGGCTCCAACAAAACACCCCTGTTATTCTCTACGTCTGTGACGTTATCTTCTCAAGTCGTCATCTCCGTCCTCCGAACGGTTGCCGTGGCATTCCTATTCACCACATCCGCCTTGGCCCAGGTCCGCCAGATCGATCGCGCCAAGCTTCCACAGAACAAAGCCGTCCAGCAGGCCTACGCTGACCTCCTGCCCATCGATCAATTCGCCCAGACCGCCGAACCGAAATGGCATTTTTCCGTCCCTAAGGACGACGTAGCCGCACGCTTTAGCGCTGCCCTGCGCACCCTCCAGAGACAGCAGGAATTAGCTCCTGACAACAAAGAACTTCAGATCTTCACCGGCCTGGTCGGCCATCTTGCCTACAACCTGGAAATCGAGGAAGGCGACGCACTCGCTCTGGATCTCCTCGAGTCCCTCGCCAATGAAGACTTCCGCGCCGACTGGTTTCTCGGAATCCACCAATGTCAAACCAATGCTCCCGTAGCCGGCATGCAGCGGCTCCTCCACGTCGAAACCTCCAACCCGTCTCTACCAGGAGTCTTCTGGCAGAACTACGCCAACTGCGCCGGCACAACCAACATGCCGTTCCATGCGGTCCGGGCCTATGACAGGGCAAAGGAAGACACTAACGGGATGCCTATCGACGATCAGCTGGAACAGGTCGCGCGCAAAAGAATCAAGCCGGGCGACGTCGCCGCGACCTACCCCTCAAAGCAAGCCTGGCACCAGGAGAAGACCCCCGGTCACATCCTCATTACCAGCACGGTCTGTGGAGAGGCCTTTTCGATAAAGCATACCTTCCACCCCAACATACGTGACGTCGCCTATGCGACCTGCCTCATGACCATCGAGACAGATCAATACCCTAGCCGCTTCGGCCCCAGCTCCGCTTCCATGCTCTTAGGAACACAGATCGCGAAGCCAGACGAATCTCTCGAAGCCTTCGCGAAACGTACCTTTGAAGCTTTTTCGAATGGCGCATTGGCCCGTGCAAAGACCTCTCTGCCCGGAATCCATTGTCCGGTTGCGACCTGTCTCTCCTACGAAGTAATCAGCGACACCCTCTACAAGGCCGAGGGCGGTGCTCATCTGCTCGCTGTCTTCTTTCAAAGCGACCAGCCTCCCTTTCCGGGCCTCCGGTTCGAAACCCCTCAGCTATTGCCCAAGGCCGCAGGCGCACTGGCCTTCTACCACCCCGAAGAGACCCTTCAACGCTTCAATGGCACCCTCTATACCTTTGTTACCATCGATGCGAACCAGGACATCTACCCTCGTGCTCGCGCCGACTTCGATGATCTCCTCAAGTCGTTCGTCGTCGACACAAAATAGCTCCTGATACTCTGGCCCTGCCTGACTCCGATCTCCCGATGAAGCGCTCAACCCACGTCGCCGCCCCGCTCCTCGCCGCAGCTGCGCTCTCTCTGCTCACTGGCTGCCGCAGGCCCCAGATGCAGCGCTGCGTCGACGAGAACAATAACGTCGTCGACGACAGCTTCTGCAAGGACCAGCCCAGCGCCCAGCCCAACGCCCAGCAAAACAGCAACGACCCCTTCCACCACTTCTACCGCTTCTACTACGGCGGATGGGGCGGTTACGGTCTCGGCACCCAGGTCGGCGGCGGCTCCTACGTCCCCACACCGGGCGCCAGGTACACCACACGCGGCGGATTCGGCAGCTCCTTCGCCGAAGGCGGCAGCCACTCCAGCGGCAGCGGCGAAGGCGGCGGCCACGGCGGAGGCGCAGGAGAATAATGCAGCGCATCTCCCTCACTCCACGTCAAAACTGGCAGCAAACAGTCGAGTCCCAGGGCCTCACCTTCCACACGCTCGAAAACGGCACCCCATACTGGGACGAGTCCGCCGCCTACCAGTTCACCGCCGCCGAGATCGACACCCTCGAAGCCGCCGGCTACCAGCTTCAGGAGATGTGCCTCGCCGCCGCCCAGCACATCATCGACGAAAAGCGTTACGCCGAACTCGATATCCCTCAGTTCGCCGTAGAAGCCATCGAGTGGGCCTGGAACAACGAGCCGCCCGCCCTCTACGGTCGCTTCGACGTCGCGTGGGCAGGCGCGCAGAGCGGCGCCGCCCCCAAGCTCCTCGAGTACAACGCCGACACCCCGACCTCGCTCCTCGAAGCCGCCGTCATCCAGTGGAACTGGCTGAAGGACATGCCATCCGGCCTCGTCTCCTCCAAGCCCGACCAGTTCAACTCCATCCACGAAAAGCTCATCGCCAAGTGGAAGGACATCGACCCCTACCTATCCAAGCCCATCTACTTCGCCGCGCTCGACAACCCCGAAGACCAGCTCACCGTCACTTATCTCCGCGACACCGCCCAGCAAGCCGGCCTCGAAACCCTCCCGATGTTCATGCAGGAGATCGGCTGGAACGACGACCAGCAGTCCTTCCTCGACCCCGACGAACACCCCATGTTCTCCATCTTCAAGCTCTACCCCTGGGAGGCAATGCTCCAGGAAGAGTTCGGCCCGCACGCCCTCGCCACCTATCAGGTCACCCGCTGGATCGAGCCCATCTGGAAGATGCTTCTCTCCAACAAAGGCATCCTGCCCATCCTCTGGCAGCTTTACCCCAACCACGAGCTCTTACTCGAAGCTCACTTCGCTGAACATACAGCCGACCCAGCCACAAATCCGGGTGCCCCACGTCCCGCCTCTGGTACGTGGGTTTCCACAGCGCCACGAAGCAACATGGCGAACTACGTCCGCAAGCCCCTGATGTCCCGCGAAGGCGCCAACATCACCCTCGTCCGCGACAACGCCACCATCGTCTCCACCCCGGGTCCCTACAACGGCAAGCAGATCTACCAGGCGCTCGCGCCCGCAGCAGTCTTCGACAACCGCCACACCGTCCTCGGCCTCTGGATGATCGA
>DATHQG010000275.1:0-5792 GCA_035483075.1 Edaphobacter sp.
GGTTGCCGTGAATGTCCCTGCTGTGGCGCTTGTCGCAGCTGTCAAGGTGACGCTCTGCGCAGTCCCTGGAGTTAGGGCCAACGTCGCCGGGTTTGCCGTCACGCCGGCGGGCAGACCCGTAATCGCGACCGCCACCGTGCCCGTAAACGAATTCAGCGCCGCTGCCGTAACGCTTACCTGCGAACCGGCAGATCCAGGCGTGAGGGTCAACGTCGTCGGCGATACGGACAGCGTAAAGTCGGGCGGTGGGACGGGCGCAGAGACGGTGGCTGTGATGGCAGCAGAATGACTAAGTGGTCCTGAGGTCCCCGTGAGAGTCACTGTGGCGCTGCCGGCCGTGGCACTCGCGCTAGCGGTTACAGTTACATTCTGAGGGGTTCCTGGAGTCAGGGTAAGGGTTGCCGGTTGCGCGGACACGCCCATGGGCAATCCCGTAAGCGTGACAGTCACCGTTCCCATAAAGCCATTGGCTGGTGTGGCATTCACGCTGATCTGCTGCCCCATTCCGCCCGGGACAAGGGTGATCGCGGCCGGCGTCGAGCTCAGCGTAAAGTCGCCCTCTGCTGCAGGCTTGGAGCTTCCGCCGCAAGATATCAAAGTGAGGAGGAAGAGGAAACCCGAACACCGAATCACGGCCTTCAATAAAACACTCATATCACCCCCGAGCTCGGCTCGCCGAATGTACATTAGCCCGTTTGGGCGTCGTTTAGCCACATGGGGATGAAATTACAGCGCAAATCTTCCCTCAGTTGTCATGAAGTTGTCTCGAATGAGTCAAATGTATCAGCAGGCAGTATGGCATGTTTCGAACATTAATTTCCGCGTCTAAACTGTTGATCATCCGCTTATGACCACCTTGAACCACATCGTCCCGAGCAACAACCTCCGCAGGTTCGCCGGAGCTGTCGCGCTCGCCATTGGAATCAGCTGGGGTAGCTCCGTAAGTCAGGCCGCCCCGCAGCAGCACACCACAGCCCTCCAGCCCGACGCCACCACCCCCCATCGCATCCGCCTCTACCTCAAGGACGGCAGCTACCAGATCGTCATGAGCTACCGCGTCGTAGGCTCCGTCGTGCGCTACATCAGCGCCGAACGCGGCGGCGCAGAAGAGGAGGTCCCTCTCTCTCTCATCGACCTCGACGCCACCCACCGCTGGGAGAAACAGCACGCCCAACCCGGTCCAGTCGACCCGAACAATCCGCAGCCTCCAGCCATCGACCCTGAGCTCCTAAAAGAAGAAGCCGAGCGCGCCGCCCTGACCCCCGAGGTCGCCAAAGACCTCCGCCTCCCCGAAGAGGACAGCACCCTCGCCCTCGACACCTACCGTGGCACCCCCGAGCTCGTCCCCCTTGCCCAGACCGACAGCGACCTGAACCGCAATACCGGCCACAACCTCCTGAAGGCAGGCGTCAACCCACTCTCCGCCGCGCATCCCATCGTCACCCTCAAAGGCGAGGTCTCACCCATCCAGCTTCACGTCAAAGATCCGGTCCTCTACCTCCGCATCGGCGACGAGAGCGTCGGCA
Source organism: Edaphobacter sp. (assembly GCA_035483075.1). Taxonomy (GTDB): domain Bacteria; phylum Acidobacteriota; class Terriglobia; order Terriglobales; family Acidobacteriaceae; genus Edaphobacter. Next base: position 1,527 of record DATHQG010000275.1, read on the forward strand.
ACACCGCCGGTACCCCCCTCACCGTCGACACCCACGGCGCCACCAGTCGCGTCCCGAACGATCCCGACGGCGGTTCACCCAAAAGCCGTTACGTCATCGTCCGCGCCGACGTCCGCATCGGCGCCCGTGTCATCGACAGCTTCCGAATCCCTCTCCTCGGCACCGGCCAGCGCCAGGAGGACGTCGTCGAAACCACCACCGAACTCCTACCCGGCGGACACTGGCTCAAGGTCACACCCAAAGGACCCCTCGACTTCGGCGAGTTCGCCCTCATGGAGGTCATCTCCGACAAGATCGTCAACCTCAGCGTCTGGGACTTCGGCGTCCACCCCGTCTCACCCGAAAATCGCGACATCATCAAGCCAGCCCCCCGTCGAGGGACATCACTCGAACGCCACGGCCCCAGCTAAGGCCATCAAAAATAAGAAGCAATAAAAGGGAGACCGTCAGCCGCGTGGCAACGAGTCGCGCTCGAGAAACAGTCCCACCGCCTGCCGTGGACCGCTATCGGAGGCACTCCTCGCTGAGCTTGAGACCGTTCCTTTACCCGAAACGGCGACGCTGTCCCGGGTAATCTTGGCCTCGTACATCATCGTGTCCGCCGCACGCAGAATCGTAGGCACCGTGCTCCCGTCCTCCGGATATGTCGCCAGCCCAAAGCTCCCCGACACGTTGAGCGATAGCCCCGCACCTTCGAGAAAGCGTGCTGCCCGGAGGTCCTCGCGCAGTGCCATGGTGGTTCCGCTCGCCGCCGACTTTCCCATCCCCGGCAGCAGCGCCACAAACTCGTCCCCGCCATACCGGAACGCCGAGTTGTTCGGCCCCAGGCACCGCTTCAGCAATCCGCCAATCTCCGCCAGCAGCCGGCTCCCGATCAAGTGCCCATGAGTGTCGTTGACCGACTTGAAGTGGTCCAAATCGACGAACATCAAACTAAATACCTGCCCCTGCGCCACCTGCTCATCAAGCAAGGTGTAAAGGTGCCGCGCGTTGAACAGTCCCGTTACATCGTCCGTGATCGTCAGCTCCTGGATCAGTGTCATCGATCGCGCGTTCTGGATCGCAATCGCCGCATAGTCGCACAGGATCCGCAGAAACGAGATCGAGTACTCCGACAGCAGGTCCAGTTTGCTGTTCAGCAGTTGGATCACGCCCAGTGTCTTGTTGCCGGACCGCACCGGCACGCAGGCGATCGACTTGATCCTTAGGTCCGGATGCTTAAGCGCAAACGCCGACCAGTGAGGGTCCAGCGCCACGTCCGGCACCACAAGCGGATTGCCCGTCGATGCCACCCATCCCGCGACACCCTCGCCCATCGGCACCCGCAACCCCTTAAGGCTCTCGGTATTTTCGCCCACCGCAATCGCATAATAGAGCTCGTTTGCGACGTCATCCACCATCAGCATCGACCAGCGTTCGGGCCCGAAGAACTGCGCCATCTTGTCCATAATGGCGCCCAGGATCTCTTCCAATTCCAGGCTCGAAGTCAACGCACGTGCTACGTCATGGAACACCCGGAGGTGGTCCATCTGGCGGCTTTCGATCACCTCAAACTGCCGTCTGTCTTTCAATTGTTGACCTCAGGCCAATAACACATCAGATATCAGACAAATCTATCAGAGGAACTTACCAGACGAATTCAATTCGTAAAGAGTTTCAATCGTGCCAGCGACTGCAAAGACAACATCAATCATCCGCCGATATGGACCATGTTGCGCGACGGCTTTTGAAACCCCGGTTCGCCAATGTGGTGACGCGCCTCTTTGCGCATGACGGTCTTGCGAATATACGCTGCAAGCTCCGCATCGGTTCCACCGCGCACCATCTCGCCATACAGATCATGGTCGCTCTGCGAGAACAGACACGTGCGAATTTTTCCATCCGAGGTCAGACGCACCCGGCTGCAGTGTCCACAAAAAGGCCGCGACACCGGCGCGATAATTCCGATCTCGCCCACTCCATCGTCGAACGTAAACCGTTTCGCCGTCTCGCTCGCCGCATGCGGCGCCAGCTCCACCAGCGGACGGTACGCGTTCAACCGTTCCACGATCTCGTCCATGGCAATAACGGTCTCTCTCTTCCAGCTGCGGTCCTCTTCGAGCGGCATCCACTCGATAAATCGAACGATCACACCCTCACTCCGCGAAAAGTCCGCAAACTGTTCGATCTGCCCGTCGTTGAACCCGCGCAGCAGCACGCTGTTCACCTTCACCGGTCCAAGCCCCACCGCCTGTGCCTTGCGAATGCCCGCCAGCACCTTGTCGAAGCTCCGCGGCACTCGCGTGATCGACGCAAACGTCTCCGCATCCACAGCGTCCATGCTGACCGTCACGCGATTCAGCCCCGCGTCCTTCAACGGCTGTGCAAGTCCGTCGAGCAAATGTCCATTTGTGGTCAAAGCAAGATCGAGCGGCACTCCCGCGTCGCCAGCATAGGTCCCATCCGGCAGATAAGCGGTCCGCATCGCCGACAGCTCGCGCACCATCTCCACCAGTCCCGACCGCAGCAACGGCTCTCCTCCGGTCAGCCGGACCTTCTCCACTCCCAGCGAGACGAACGATCGCACCATCCGCAAGTAGTCTGCAATGGGCAGCTCGGTATACTGCGCGCCCTCGTTGCCCGTCCGGCAATAGACGCATTTGTAGTTGCAGCGGTCCGTCACCGACACACGAAGGTCCGTAATGGCCCGGCCGAACTTGTCCCGCAGCCTGCCCGGCGTCCGCAAGGCCTCGTCTGGCTGCTCAAGCACCGCCGTACTTCCATCGTCGAGGATCAGGGAGGAGAAGGGCATCGTCGCCGCCATCTGCTTCATTTCCACACATATGAGATGAGATGCGTAGGCTCGAAAAGCGAATCAGATCTGCAGGAATTCCAAGTGTAGTTTTACTCTTATAAATCAATACATTATGTCGTCTAGATCACATATGTGGCAGAATGCTCAACGCCGACCCGTCGATTTGAACAAGCTGCGCGACCGGCCCAACCGCCGATGACACCACAGAGGTGTCGCGCAGATACATCGCAGCCACAACCTGTTGCTTGGCTAGTAGCTGATGAACTCGTTGCTGCCGCGTTTCAGCCGCACACCCACAATGCCGAACACCAGCGAAAGCGTGAACATCGTCGCGTCCCAATAAACCATCGGGTGCGTCCATCCCGGCGACAGCGTCCAGTCCTGTCCTGCCCAGAGGGTCACCAGGGTCCCAACAATCAGGGTCTGAAAGCAGAGCACCAGAAAGAGTTGGCCGCGACGCCGGCGCTTATCGAGCAGCTCCACCTGGTTCGGTGTCAGGTTGCGTTCTTCGATTGGAAGCAGTGTATTCGCCATTGCGTTCTGGTCTCCGCGTATCTTTCTTCAACGTCAACCGACAGGGAACATCGGCCGCACTCAGTGTACTAAATCACGACCGTCCCTGGCCAAACCACATCGGCAAAATTGTCTTTCACTCCTAAATAAACGCGACCGACTGGATCCCGACTACATCGAAGCGCTTCCTGCACCGAACGTTCTTGCACCCCATCGGGTCATCACGCCGAACCATGTAGCTCTGCGCCTTGGCAAAGCGCGCCCGGTCGCGGTCATCGGCCCCTCGCGGCAACTGCGCCTTCTTCCTTCGCACCACCCAGTCGATCTGGTACTCCCCCTGTTGCCCACAGTGCGGACAGGTCATTACATGCGTCCGCTGCTCTGCTTTTTCATCAAAAAAATCGCGCTCTTCCATACCACACCTCATCTGGTCGGCGGCCCGCCTATGCCAGCCGCGTCCCCCTCTGCAATCCTGCCTGACTTCACCCCTCGCAGGCAAGAGTAATGCATAATCACGCATGGGCCCCCGGCCCCTAAAGGAACGCCGATGAGCAAGCCGAAGAAGCAGGTCTTCTCCAAGGTCAAAGCCGTCAAGGCCAACGCCCGCGATCGAGTCGGCACTCCGCCGCCCGAGCGTGTCCTGCCCGACCCCAAACAGAAGCTCGCCGCCAAGCCCAAACACAAACCCACCTTCGCCGAGCTCCTCGACTCCAAAGGAGAAGACCAATGAAGACCCTCCAAGTCTTTGCCCTTGCAGCGGCCGTCGCAACCGCGGCCCCTTCCCGTTCCCAGGACATCCAGGTCAACAAGGACAACCGCACCATTGCCATCACCGCAACCGACAAGGTCATCGTCATGGCCGACACCGCAACCGTCCACATCGGCTTCATCACCTATGGCCCCGACAAAGACGCGGCCTACGCCTCCGGATCCACCCTCTCCAACGCCATCATCAAGGC
>DATHQG010000276.1:0-2623 GCA_035483075.1 Edaphobacter sp.
ATGGTGATGGATTCCGACGTGTCAGTGGTGGAGTCGGGCGGTAAGACTGATTTTCAATATGGCTCAGAAGCGGCAAGTCAGATGCCACCGACGAAGGTGGACCGCGTGCTGCACGACGGAGACGAGGTTAAGCTAAACGGCGTTGTTCTGGTTGCGCACAAGACGCCAGGACATACGAAGGGCTGCACGACGTGGACGATGAAGGTACGGGAGGACAATCGGAGTTACAACGTTGTCATCGTGGGCAGTCCGAATGTCAATACGGGGTACAAGCTGGTGGGAAATACTGCCTATCCGGAGATCGCGCGGGACTATGAGCGGGGGTTCGAGGTCCTGAAATCGCTGCCGTGCGATGTGTTTCTTGGGGCGCATGGGGCCTATTTCGGAATGGAGGCGAAGTTCGCTCGAATGAAACCGGGTGCCGCGAATCCGTTTGTCGATCCCGAGGGGTATAAGAGCTACGTCGATGAGCGGGAGCAGACATTTCTTAAGGAACTGGCTAAGCAGTCGGCTAATTGACTGTAAAGGCTAAAGATCTCGGCCCGCATGGGGTCATGGGCCGTGCTTTGCATGGACAATGGATTCGCCCTGGATTTCTCCTTTCGCCCAATCAAATCGAATGTTAGTCTTGTGCAGATTTTGTGCGATCTTATTCGGTCACACACTGCTGAGGATGAGTATTGAATCAAGGTAAGCGAGAAGGGGGCCCAGGGGTGGTTCGTCGTGGGTGGTTTTTGATGGGTATATTGGTGCTGGTAGCGGGATGCCATGCCGGGCGCCAGAGCGGGGACCCGACGCTGATGGAACGGATTTCGCGCGCGGGCCACTCAAGAAGAGAGGCCCCGAAGCCCGGAGAGCTTGCGGAAAAAGGCCGGGCTTCGATTGCGGACGAGTGCGCAAAGCAGTCCTATGTGAACGCCAGCAAAGGACTAATCGTGAGCGAAACGGGACTGCATGAAGACGTCTTCGCACTGCGGGACCGCGTCTCCTATGGCGAGATGGCCTTTGCCCTTGACGAGGCGCTGCGGTTGGAGTCGCTATTGCGTGCGGAGGCGAACGGTCACGGAAATCCAACAGAACAGACAAACTGCATCGAGAGGTTTGCCGAGCGTCTGGAGTCGCTGACTGATCCGATAGTGGAGGCGGACGAGAGGCTGAAGGAGTTGGACATTTCAGCCTTCGAAGACTCTGCGAAGAAGGCCCAGGAGCAGGCGGAGAAACAAATGCATGAGACGGACAAGCCGGCAGAACTCACGGCCCAACCATCAGCGCCTCCCCTTCAAAACTACTGAGTGAGGCTTTCTTCGGAGCGCAGACGCAGGATCCGGTCGACTGCGTAGGGTGCGCGGTGGGACGCGGTGTAGAAGTGACGCACCTGGAGTTCTCCCAGAAGTCCGATGCCCATCATCTGGATTCCGGCAAGAATGAGGACCCCGGCTATGACGAAGATGGGACCGTGCAGCGACATGATGTGCTGGCCGGTCATGACTTTGAGAATGAGCATCCAGATCGCCAAGCCTGTGCCGCCCAGCATGCCGAGCGCGCCGAGGGTGCCGAAGAAGTGGAGCGGGCGAGTCATGTAGCGCAGCAGGAAGCGAATGGTCAGCAGATCGAAGAAGACGCGGAAGGTGCGAGAGATGCCGTAGTGGCTCTTCCCTGCTGTGCGGGCCGGATTTGAGATTGGAATCTCGCAAATGCTGGCGCCGTACCAGGACGCAAGGGCGGGAATGAAGCGGTGCATCTCGCCGTAGAGTGGAATGTTTTGGATGACCTCGCGGCGGTAGGCCTTGAATGTCGTGCCGAAGTCGTGAATGTCGACGCCGCTGAGGACCGCCATGAGCCAGTTGGCGGCGCGGGAGGGAATGCGGCGAAGCAGGAAGTTGTCGCCACGCTGTGCGCGCCAACCGCTGACTACGTCGTAGCCCTCTTCGAGTTTAGCCAGGAAGTTGGGGACCTCGTCGGGGTCATGCTGGAGGTCGCCGTCCATGGCGAGGATGTAGTCGCCCTGGGAGTGGTCGAATCCAGCGGCGAGTGCAGAGGTCTGGCCAAAGTTGCGGCGGAGCTTGATGACGAGGACGCGACTGTCTACGGCAGCGATCTCTTCGAGGAGACGATAGGTGCGGTCGCGGGAGCCGTCGTCGACGAAGACGAGTTCGAAGGTGTCGCCGACCTGCTCCATGACGGCTTTGAGGCGGTCGTAGAGCGTGGTGACGTTCTCTTCTTCGTTATGGAAGGGCACGACGATGGAGTACTTCGGCACACTTGAATGATACTCCTGTGACGGCCTTTCCTGGACCAGGGAAAGTTGAGGTTTCGGCGAGGAGTTTTGTAAATTCTCGGTCACGCGAGGGGCCACCGGCGGCGAGATAGTAATGGTGGCTCCTTCCCTTTTTGCGGCGAAACGGCCCGAATGGGCGATGATAAAAGATCGCCGCGAGGGGTAAGGTATTTGTTTATGATGTAGTTCCGGGGAAGCGGCGTACGCGGCCGCCGGGCCGCGGGAAGGAAGTATGGGACAACGCGCTTTGTTTATCGTGCTGGTGCTTGTGGTCGTGGTGGGGCTGTTTGCCTACTTCGGCTACAACTCCTATGACGCGAAGCGGGCGGGGCTGAACGGCGACGT
>DATHQG010000277.1:0-8123 GCA_035483075.1 Edaphobacter sp.
ATAATCGATCCCCCAGGCAGCATACGTCCGAGCGTCCTGTATTTCATGCCCCAAACTGCCCGCATACTTCGCGCACGTCAAAGCGCCCGGCGAAGAATAAATTCCGAGCTTCAGCCCCTTGCTATGCACAAAGTCTGCAAGCGCCTTCATGTCTGGAAACTTGCTGTTCGCTTGGATCCGTCCCTGCGCGTCCCGCTCACCCTCCCACGTGTCGTCGATGTTCACATACACGTAGCCCGCGTCGCGCATCCCGCTCGAGACCATCGCCTCCGCCGCGGCCCTCACCGAAGCATCGTCAACCTTGTCCTTGAAGTGGTTCCAGCTGTTCCACCCCATAGGAGGGAGCGCCGCGAGCGCATATTTTTGTGCCAACACAGTGCATCGCGAAACGACAAACAGCAACGCCACCAAAAAACAGATCAACCGCATCCTCGAAGACTGCATCGTGCCAAAACCTCTAACTTAGAATCGACCAAATCTCAAACGGGCAGCCAACGTCTCATCCATCGTACGACCGGCCGGGCACAAATATTTAACCCTTTCAGCGGCCCGCTTCGCTGCAGTTCAGCGGGTCGGGTACGGACAGCGGCCCCTTATACATTCAATCGGCGTCCCCCTAAAATCCACTCTTCGGACGCAGAAAAAACCGCGTTTTTCCGTGCAGCAGATATTTTTATAAGTAATTAGCAACATTCGTCAATAAACAAAACATTTGACACAGGTGTTACCCTTTGTGGGCCGATGGCTCTTACGAGGTCCCCGATGCAAAACGAACTCGACCATCCCACCAGGCGAAGTTTCCTCCGGCTGACTGGCACCGGCACCGCTGCCGCCGCCATCTCCGCGCTCTTTCCCCAAACCCTCTTCGCACAAGATGACACGACTGTCATTGCCGACCGGCCAAAACCTCGAAATCCCATCGTCCTACACTCTCCTCAACTCGAGGTCACTCTCGATCGCGAAGACGGCCTACCCTTCTCCTACCGGCTCACTGCCAGCGGGGCCGTCTTTCAGGGAGAAGACCTTGGAAAGCAACTCGGCGCAATCGTCTGCCAGAGGTTCCCTTGGCAGTTCTCCCTCGTGGCTCTCAAGGCCACACGCGCCACCGCAACCCAAACCTCAGCCACGTTTGCATTCGAAACCCCAGTCAACGGCACTCGCACCACCTCATTCACCCTCCGCTACGACCTCCACGACGCAACCCTCATCATCACTCTCGAAGACATTACCGAAGGCGAAGGATACGAACTCATCTCCGTTGAAATCCCTCGCCTGGTCACTATTCGCGAGAGCGACCCGGGCTCCTGGCTCGCACACGGAGACACCGGCGGCAGCTTCGTCCTGCTAAAAAACGCAAAGTCTGGCACCCTCCCGCCCAACCAGTTCTGGGGATCCGCGCTCGGCACGTTGCCCGTCGTTATGCTCGGCACCTCTGCCGGAATGTGCGTCCAGGAGACGACTGCTTTCATGGACGGCACCTCCCAGTCCGTCATCGGCGCTGTCGGCAACCGCCGCGCCTCCATCGGCACCTCCAAGGTGCATCGCGTCAACGGTGAAGCCTGCTACGACCTCAACCTCCCAAAGGACCAGCCCCGCAACTGCGGAACCGCAAAGACTCCCAACCTCCTCGTCGAGCAAAAATCCTCCTGTCGCCTCGACTTTTTACCCGTCGCGGCCAACACTCCCGAGCCCTGGCTCGCCGGAGCCAAGCTCGTCCGCGACCGCATGCCAAAGATCCCCACGACCCTCTACAACGACAAGTACACCTACGGCATCCGCTGCGACGAACCGCTCTTCCCCAAACCCGCCGCCACATTCGACGACTGCGAAAAGCTCATCCGCGACGTCCACAACCTCACCGACGGCGCCCCGCAAATCGTCCACCTCTGGGGCTGGCAGTTCAAAGGAAAAGACACCGGCTACCCCGCCGTTAACGTCGTCAACGAGCGCATTGGCGGCTATGACCGCATGATGCGCCTCTTCGAAGCCGGCCCATCCCTCAACGCCATCGTCACGCTCTCCGACAACTACGACGACGCCTACCGGAGCAGCCCCGCATGGGACGAAGCGCTCATCGCCCGCCGTCCCGACGGTCAGCTCTGGAAGAGTCGCTCCTGGACTGGCGAAGAGTCATACATCCTCGGCCTCGCGAAATACATGGAGGGCCCCGGCCTCGAGCGCATCCGCTACACCTGCGAGCGCTACAAACTCCGCCAAACCACCCACGTCGACGTCCTCTCTTACTACGCCATCCGCAACGACTGGGACCCCGCCCACCCTGCCAGCGGCATTCGCAACCTCGAACAAGGCCGCTACCGTGTCCTCGATGAGTACCGCAAGCGCGGCATCGACGTCAGCTCCGAAGCCCTCCGCTACCCCATGATCGGCCACATCAGCAGCTTCTGGTACGCACAAACGCCCGACACCTGTCCCTTCGGCGGAGATGCCATCCCGATGCTCCCGATCATCTATCGCAACAGCGCGACCTGGGGCTACTCCGGTGGATCACGCGCCGACCACTCCCTCGAGCGTCACCACCAGCTCTTCTACGGAGCCTGCCCTCACAGCATCCTCCGTGGAGACATCGATCGCACCCAAATCACTGACACTTGGTACCTCGGCCTCCTTCCTTGGTTTCACCTCCACACCTTGCCGATTGAATCCTTCCGTCGCGAAGGCGGAACCGTCCAAATCGGCATGACGCCAGACGCTCAGATCACCGTCGACTGGGCGGCGAAAACCTACTCCATCACCCTCAATGGAGCCGAAATCGCCACTCACGACTCCGTCTCCTGTCCCATCAACGAAGATAAATTAGCCTTTTATTCCCTATCCCCAAAAACACTCCGGACCCCGCTCCCCGCCAACTGGGACCCCAACGAAATCGCCGCAATGACCCTTTCCGCCGAAACACGAACCTCGACCCCTGTCCGCGTCTCCAACGGAACCATCGAAGTCACGACCGTGGCCCAGCAACCGATCCTCGTCTACCGCAACAAATCTCTCGCCCACACAAACTAAAGGTCTCGCCATTCGTCGGATCGCCTTCACGCTCAACTCTCGAGCCACCCCGTCGTTATAAGCGCCAAAGGGCAGGCTCCATACTAGCCAATGGCAACGTCCTGGCCCGGCGATGACGAAGACCCAAGGGCTGAAGCCCGCACATTGCCCACAAAGAAATACGCGTTTCACCCCAATCCTTCAAACTCCTTCCTTCCACTAATTTCACTCTGTAAAAAAGAGATTTCACCCTTGACACTTGTATACGTATTCAACTACCGTCTTCATCAATTTGGAGGCAGAGCTGTCGACCGGTCTCCATCCGATCAAATTCAACAAGGGGTGCAAGTGATATGCGTTCCTCTCGAATCATCCTGTCGTACCTTTTGGGGGCTCTGCTAACCGTCTCAACCAACCATCTCGCCGCACAGAACGCCTCTGCCACCGTTAACGGAACGATCACAGACCCACAAGGCGAAGTCATCCCCGTCGCCGCCGTTACTCTCACCAACCAGGACACCGGCGTCACCCGCCACACCACCACCAACGCCGGCGGCTACTTCGTCTTCCTCGACATCACGCCCGGCCCCTACAGCCTCACTATCTCCAAGACCGGCTTCCGAACCAACCAACTTGCTGGCCTCAGCCTCCTCGTCAACCAGACCCTCACGGAAAACCAGACCCTCTCCGTAGGCGCGGTCACTGAAACCGTCAGGGTCTCCGCCGAGCAGGAAGGAGTCATGCTGCAGAACTCCTCCTCCGATCTGGGCAACGTCATCCAGACAAAAGAAATTCAACAACTCCCCCTCAACGGCCGAAACTTCACCTCCCTTCTCATCCTCTCTCCCGGCGTCAATCCCGTCTCGACCGCCCAGGGCTCCGGCATCAGCACCACCGATGCCGGCATCACGGCCATTCCCGGGACCTCCTTCTTCAAAGTCTCCTTCTTCGGACAGCAGAACCGCGAAACCCTCTACTACATGGACGGCATCGTCAACACCGATCTTCGCGGCGCCATCTACGGCTTCCTACCCATCATCGACACCATGCAGGAGTTCAAAGTCCAGTCCCATATCGATAGCGCCGAGTTCGGCGTTGTCACCGGCGGCGTCGTCAACATGCTCTCCAAATCCGGCACCAACAGCTTCCACGGCTCTGTCTGGGAGTTCATCCGCAACAACGACTTCGACGCCCGCAACAGCTACAGCGACTTCTGCACCACCATCCGCTGCGGTCCCGGAAGCAGCTCCACCACCCCCGCTCCCCCGCTCCACTATACGCAGAACCAGTTCGGCGGAGCTGTTGGCGGACCTATCTTCCGCGACAAGCTCTTCTTCTACGGAGGCTACGAAGGCTGGCGCTACTCCAAACCCGGCCTCTCCCAAACCCTCGTCCCCACCACCCAAGAACTCGGCGGCGACTTTTCCAGCGCCTCCTACTCTTACTACCAGCACAAGTTCTACAACCCCTACTCCACCGTCTGCAGCGGAGGGACCTGCACCGTCCAGCAGTTCAAATGCGACGCCAACGGCAACCCCATCGTCCCGGTGAACAACCTCCAGACCACCGGCACTCCCTGCCTCAAGGTCCCGTCGTCCATGATCAATCCGGTCATGCTCGCCTACGAAAAGGCTTACTATCAACCCGCCAACTCCGTCGCCAACGAAGCCTCCGGCTTCAACTTCGTCGAAGGCCGCCCGCAGATCGACAACAGCAACTCCTACACGCTCCGCGCCGATTATCACAAGAGTGAGAAAAACTTCGGCTTCGGCCGCATCAGCCAGATGTGGGTCTACGACTCCACCCCCATCGCCGGCACCATTGGCTCGAACATCTCCAACTATCATGCCTACAACTTCGGCGGAGGCTACACCCACGTCTTCACCCCCAACCTCCTACTCGACATCCGCGGCGGAGCGATGCTCAAACCCTATGTTTTCACCCAGGCCTTCGCTCCCGGCGGATACACCGCTGCAACCGAGGCCGGCTTCCAGAACATCGGACAATACGGGGGCATGTACGTTAACCTCGCCAGTCCCTACAACACCAGCAACGCCGGCAGCGAATCCGACCTTTACCGTGGCAATCCCGTCGTCAACGGGGGCGGCAGCGTCTCGTACCTCCTAGGGCGCCACTCACTCAAAGCAGGTGTCGACTACATCTACCAGAACCGCCTCCAGCGAAATCTCTACCAACAATTCACCTTCTCGGACTCCGTCACCAGCAACATCAACGCGACCAACACCGGCAACTCCCTCGTCTCCTCTCTCCTGGGCTTCCCCGCCACCTTTACCGCGCAGACACCCGATCTCAGCGAAGATTACTTCAACATGACCCTATGGGCGGGATACATCACCGACTCCTGGAAAGCACGCCCCAATCTCACCCTCAACTTCGGCATGCGCTACGAGTACCTTCCCGGCATCGGCATGCTCAACAACCGCCTCGCCAACGGCTTCGACATCCCCAACCAGAACTACATCATCGCCGCCTCCAGCGTAGCCGCCTGCACCACCCCCTTCGTCGTCCCCTGCATCCCCGGCGGAATCTCCGCCGTCCCTTTCAACAACCACATCACCTTTTCACCCGGCCAGAAAGTAGGCCCGTCCATCGACGACAACATTGGTCCCCGCTTCGGATTCGCCTATCAACCCCATAGCCAAACCGTCGTCAACGGCGGCATCGGCATGTTCTACGACACGATCACGGCCCGCAGTCAATGGGTTCAGAACAACATCGAAGGCCCCACCTGGCCGTGGACTACCGGCATCTCGGGCCAGACCACCAACGTCGCTACCGGAGGCTTCTGGCCCGGTGCGCCTCAGAATCCCCTCGTCGCCATCACCAGCCTCGAAGGCAACTTTCCCAACCCCGTCGTCGCCGCCAGCCCATGGCTCACCACAGGCGGAGGATACGTTGCCGCGCCTGGCTACAAAGACCAGCGCTCCGTCGAATGGAACCTTCAGGTCCAGCAGCAGCTCTCCGCCACCACGCTCCTCTCCCTCGGCTATGCAGGCTCCAAGAGCACTCGGCTCAACTTCACCGGATTCGCCAATGCGGCTCAGCAACCTTCACCCAATGGCACTCCCCTCGCCACTATCGACACCTACAAATACATGCCCTGGGTAACACCCGGCTGGCACTACTCCACCGACAACGGCTACGGCAACTACGACGCCCTCCTCGTCAGCTTTCAAAAACGGTTCTCCAACAACTGGAACACCATCGCCTCTTACACCTGGGCCAAATCCCTCGACAACTCAAGCGGCTGGTTCGCCGCAGAGAACGGCACCGGCGGAGGCTCCGTCGTGCAAAGCTTCTTCCTTCCCCGCAACGCCTACGGCAACTCCTCCTATGACATCCGCCACTACTTCACTTGGAGCACCGTCTACTCCCTCCCCTTCGGTCCCAACCAGCACTGGCTCCAAACGGGATGGATCTCCTATCTCGCTGGCGGATGGAAGGCTAATTACCTCTTCCAGATTCGCACCGGTCAGCCCTACAACCTCAACGTAGGCGGCGACCCCGCCAACATCTCCGGCGACAACGGCTCGCTCGCCAGCTACGCCCGCCCCAACATCAACGGCAATCCCCTCCAGGGAAGCTGCGGCAGCACTTCAGTCGGAGCCCGCGGCCCCTCCGGCTCTTGCCTCTTCAACCCCACTGTCTTCTCCGTCCCCGTCGCCAACTACGGCAACATGGGCAAGATGATCCTCCGCCTGCCCAACTTCAACAACCTCGACTTCTCCGTGGTCAAGGTAACGCCAATCCACGAAAGCGTGAGCTTCGAATTCCGCGCGGAGGCCTTCAACATCTACAACGTCGTCCTCCCCGGCGCTCCCGGCACAACTGTAGGCAACTCCTCCGCCGGCCTCGCTACAAGCCAGGGCACTACCCCCCGAGAACTCCAGTTCGGTGCAAAGATCATCTTCTAAAATCTCACGCACTCACTGTCGCGGTTGCGATTGCGCTTGACTACTGCCAGCGAGAGCGGTGGCAACTCCGATACTTCCTGCGAGAAACGTTTTGGCTGTCTTCATCATCGTGCATCTCCTAGATCACAATTCCGATACCTTACTGTCGCTGCCATCTGAAAGCCAAAACTTTCAGATCGTCTGAAAAGAGTGTGAGGGTACTTACGAAATGCGCAATTCCATGAACATTGAATGCATCGGAGGAGAGCTTCGTTGTCTTTCCATGATTCGCTGAGCATGTTTAAAGGGGTGACGTTGTCGCTGCGGTTGTCATCGACCCGCTTGATGCGCGTGATATATCCGATGGAACGAAGCGTCGTTCCGCCAATCTTCCGGACGCGCTGGCCGCTCTCATCGGTCATTGCGAACAGCCGATCCCCGCGCTCATCGAGAAGTAAGTGATAGTCACGGAAATGTGGGGCGCTCCTCTGCCAGTGAAAGTTCTTGGTTTTGACATAGAGGGCAAAGATATTCGTCGGAAGAACGGTGAGCGCGCTGGAAATTTGTGCGACGGATTCCGTTGCATTGTCAGTATGTGCAGAATGGGCTGCCATCTTGCGGACCACCAGCTCCTTCAGTGGGATAGGACGGTCAAGTGAAGCTTTCGCTGACGCCATGAGAGTCTCCTTATTTGCGGTCGATCGGAAGCGGGGCCAATGGTGAGACAAGCTCGTGGCCCTTAGCTCTTTCCAGAAGACGTCCGGAACCACTGTATTTATCGCCGCATGGTCCTCTGCAATGCGTTCCGGCTTGCTCGCACCAGGAATAACTGCGGCGCTCGCCGGATGGGCGAGAGAGAAGTGGAGCGCCGCAGCTTTAATCGGTATATCGAACTTCTTGCAGAGAGCTTTGATCTTTCCACCTTGGCAAGAACCGCAGGAGGAGCTGGAGCATATTCGAAGTGCCTACCTCCAGCGAGAACGCCGGAAGAGTATGGGCCACCCACGACGATGTCGACCTTCTTCACCTCACGTTTATGCTCCGAATCCGCTGCCGGGATTCGGCAATCTGTTTGGCGGCTTTGGACAGTGGAACATTGTGAGCTCGAAGGCAGGGTTTACTACGATTGTGAGTATGAAGATCGGGCCGGATGGGCTGCTGTATGTGCTGGAGCTTTCGGATTTTGCGGCGAATGGCCCGGCGCCGGGG
>DATHQG010000278.1:0-10157 GCA_035483075.1 Edaphobacter sp.
CTCGTCGGCGCCGGGGATGTCGACCTTGCGGTAGGCAACGCCGGTAGCGATGAGGCAGACATGACAGGTGATCTCTTGTCGGTCGGACAACTGGACGATCTGGTATTGGTTGTCGCGGCGGATGCAAGTGACCTGCTGGGCGAGGAATTCGGCACCGAGGCGATTTGCCTGAATGTAGGCGCGATCGGCAAGATCGGCCCCACTGAGACCCTGGGGGAAGCCGAGGTAGTTTTCGATCTTGGAACTGGAACCGGCCTGGCCGCCTATAGCTTCGCCCTCGACGATGAGGGTGCTGAGGCCTTCCGAGGCTGCGTAGACGCCTGCAGCGAGGCCAGCAGGACCGGCCCCGACGATGACGATGTCATAAAACTTCTGCTGGGCCTGGCGGGGCATGCCAAGCTTGGTGGCAAGATCGCTGGAGGTCGGCTGAACCAAAGCTGTGCCGTCGCCGAAGACGACGACGGGGAGTTTCGAGTCGTCAAGGCCACGCTCTTTCAGCAGGTCAACGGCTTCGGGGTGTTGTTCAGGGTTGAGCCACTGGTAGGGGATGCGGTTCCGGGAGAGGAAGTCACGAACGTTGTGGTCTGCCGACGACCAGCGTGTGCCGACGACGCGAATGCCTTCATACGGAGGTCTGTAGCCCTGCTTCCATGTTTCGAGCAGATCGTCGAGTACGGGGTAAAGCTTCTCTTCGGGCGGGTCCCAGGGCTTGTTGAGGTAGTAGTGGATCTTGGCGGAGTTGATGGCGCGGATGGCCGCTTCGGTATCGGCGTAGGCGGTAAGGAGGACGCGCTTGGCGTTGGGGTAGATGGTGAGGGCCTGTTGCAGGAAGTCGACCCCGGTCATTCCGGGCATGCGCTGGTCGGAGAGAAAGAGAGCGACGGTGTCGTTGCGCTCATGGAGTTGGCGGCAGATGTCCAGCGCAGCCCCGCCGGAGGCGGCGCGGACGATGCGGTAGTCCTGACCGTAGTGCCGGCGCAGGTCCTGGACCACGGCCTCAAGTACGCTGGTGTCGTCGTCGATGGCGAGCAAAATAGGCTTAGGCATATACCTTTTTATACTTGCTTAGCGGTCTCTTTATACTTCGTGACGACATTACGATCCACCCCACGTATCATTCGATTGTGGACGAGGCCTTCGGGGTTCAGAAAGATATCGTGCTTTATGAATAAGTTGCGTCCGCCAACCCCGTGGGGCGGATTTGTCCGAATTGTAGACATTGCAGGTTCTCCGCCACAATTCACCGATAAGGGGATTGCGGGCCGATATGTCCCGGCAGGAGACAAAGATACCGATGAATCGAATTATTCTTGCTGACAATCAGGCGATCTTTCGAGCAGGTGCGGCACGGGTCCTGGCGCTGGAGGACGATATGCGCATCGCGGCCCAGTGCGAGGACGCGGCGAAGCTGTTTGCCGCCATCGACGCGCTGCGCGGTTCGGTGGTGCTGGTTTCGTCCAGTCTGCGTCTGGATCCCCTGGACCTTTTGGCCCGCACACGGTCGGCTGGAAGCCGCATTATTCTTGTGGCCGAGAATACCGAGCAGGTCGCGGAGGAGATGGTCCTGCTCTTCGATGGAGTTCTCTGCCGAAGTGTTCCCGGAACCGTGTTAGTGGACTGCGTGCGCCGCGTGGCCCAGGGACAACGCTTTGTGCAGCGTTCCAACGTCACGACTATGTTGACGGCAGACAGCGTCGGCATGCGGGTCCGCGACCGGCTGACGCCCAAGGAGATGCAGATCGTGGCGTTGATCGTCCAGGGGTGCAAGAACAAGGACATAGCGATGCAACTCGGCACCAAGGAGCAGGTGATCAAGAATTACCTGCGAAGTATCTATGACAAGACGGGGGTCTCGGACCGGCTCGAGCTGGCCCTGTTTACGATCCACCACCAGGCCTTGGCGGAGGCCGCGGCGAAGGCGGGGCATCTGATCCAGATGAAGACCGCTTAGCCGAAGACAAAGGCGTAACGGTGATCAAAATGATAAAGGCGGACAAAAGAAGACTTAGGCAACGTTCATCCCTTTATCTCTCTGATCACTGATACGCCTTTCTTCTACATGCCCATCTGGTCGGATTGCTTATCGGCTTCGGGGCCCGGGTGGCCGATCTTCTCCGCGACGCTCTTCGCTTGGGTGAACAGGAGCAGATAGTCCGGGCCGCCGGCTTTGGAGTCGGTCCCGCTCATGTTGAAGCCGCCAAAGGGATGGGCCCCTACCATGGCGCCGGTGCACTTGCGGTTGAAGTAGAGGTTGCCGACGTAGAACTCGTCGCGCGCACGATTCAGCTTTTCGCGAGAGCTGGTGTAGATTGCTCCCGTCAGGCCGTATTCTGTGTTGTTCGCAATGGCCAGCGCATCGTCGAAGCTATGCGACTTGATCACCGCCAGTACCGGCCCGAAGATCTCTTCCATCGCGATGCGTGCCGTGGGGGCGACGTCTGCGATTACAGTTGGCGCGATATAGTAGCCGCCCTCCGGGGTTTCGATCGCGTGGCCACCGTTTAGCACGGTGCCCTCTTTCTTGCCGATTTCGATGTAGTCGAGCACTTTACGGTAGGACCTCTCGCTAATCACCGGGCCGGTGTAGATGTTCTCCGCTGGGTCGCCCGTCTCGAGCTTGGCGACGCGCTCCTGGAGCCGGTCGCAGAATACGTCGTAGATGTCGGCCGAGACGATCGCCCGAGAACACGCCGAGCACTTCTGTCCGTTGAAGCCAAATGCGCTGGCCACAACTCCGTCCAGAGCTGCGTCGAGGTCGCAGTCGGGTTCGACGATGATCGAGTCTTTGCCGCCCATCTCGAGGATCGTGCGCTTGATGAAGATCTGGCCGGGCTGCGCCTTGGCCGCCCGCTCGTGGATCTCCAGACCAACGGCCTTGGAACCAGTGAACGCGATGAAACGGGTCTTCGGATGCGCGACGACCGCGCTGCCGAACTCCGGGCCCTCGCCTGGGCAGAGGTTCACGACACCGTCCGGCAAGCCGACCTCTTCGAGTAGCTCCATGAACTTTGCGGCAATGGTCGGTGCGTCTACTGACGGCTTCAGAATGACGGTGTTTCCGCAGACGATCGAGGCCGCTGTCATTCCGGCCATGATGGCGAACGGGAAGTTCCACGGCGGAATTACGGCACCCACGCCAAGCGGAATGTAGAGCAGTTGGTTGCGCTCGCCCGGGAGTTGAATGGGTGTCTTGGCTTGGCTAAGGCGAAGCGCTTCGCGGCCGTAGAACTCCAGGAAGTCGATGGTCTCGCCCACGTCGGCGTCGGCCTCGGCCCAGTTCTTGCCGACCTCGAAGGTCAGCCAGGCGCAGAACTCGAAGCTGCGCTCGCGAATCAGCGCTGCGGCGGCGAACAGAAGGTTTGCACGCTCTGTTACGGGCACCTTGCTCCAGCTCGTAAATGCTGCCTGAGCGGCCAGCATCGCCGGTTCGACGTGCTCGACGCCGGCGCGCTGGTGGACGCCGATCACCTCCGCCGGGCGGCCCGGGTTCATGGAGAAGATCTTGCCAGAGGTCTTCAGCCGTTTGCCGCCGATGACGATGTCGTATTCTCGGCCGAGTTTGTCCTGGACTTCTGCAAGAGCGGCCTGCATTCGGCGCTTATTTTCAGGCTTGGTGAAGTCGACGAACGGCTCGTTGACAAAAGGGGTCTTCGGCGCGAAGGCCGGAACGGAGTGGGTTAGATTTACGGTAGCCATAACGCGTCGATTCTAGCGCGAGTCGAGGTCGCTCGTCGCCTTTGAGATTGATAAGACCGATAGATCACTGTTTGCTGTTGATTTGATGCGCCGCAGAGGCTATTCGATTGCGCCGAGCGGACGGCTATTCGACTTCCGTCAGCTTTTCGGTCGCCTTCGACATCGTGGCGGTGCGCTCCAGCTTGTCCCAGCTGAACGGCTTGCCGTCGATGGCACGCTTGACCGTCTTGAACAGCACGACCGAAAAGAGTTGGCGATAGGTAAACCGTTGGATCCAGATGTGGAAGAGAAGCCAGCCGTCGCCTTTGCTCGCTGGATGTTTGCGTTCGAGTGCAAAGGCCAGGGCGGAGGCGGCAAAGTCGATTACGAGGAAGGCAACGAAGAAGGTAAGGAGCTTGTAGAAGCTGTCCGCCGATGCCGTCTCGGGGTGAAAGTGTTTGTCGATGAAGTAGTGGACCACGCCGGCGACGAACATCACGTCGATCAGCGGCGAGACCAGCGGCAAGAGGATCTGGAAGACGAGGATATTGGGCAGCGCAAACAACCCCATGGCGCGGTGTTTGCTGATGGCGCCCTTGTGCTTGTAGATGGCCTGCAGGATACCGAAGGACCAGCGGAAGCGTTGCCGGACCAGGCCATCTGCGTTGACGGGCGCCTCGGTAAACGCGAGCGCCTGGTCCTCGTAGATGACGCTATAGCCCTGCTCCAGGAGGTTCATCGTCAGGTCGGCATCCTCGGCAACCGTGTTCGAGTGGTAGCCTCCGCCGGTCTGCACCGGGGCCGTCCGCCACGCGCCGATCGCCCCTGGTACAACCATGACTACGTCGAAGAGATCTAGTGCACGGCGCTCGAAGTTCTGGCTGGTGATGTATTCGAGGGCCTGCCAGCGGGTCCATAGGTTCACCCGGTTGCCCACCTTGGCGTTGCCCGCGACCGCGCCGATCTTTGGATTGGCGAAGTGCGGCACGAGGTTGGTGATCGCATCGTGGGCGATTACGCCGTCGGCGTCGATCCCGACGTAGATCTCCTCGTCGATTCGTTCGAGCGCGAAGTTCAGCGCGTCCGCCTTGCCTCCGTTTGGTTTGGTGAGCACGGTCAGCCGGCCAGAGGCGATGTCGGCGGGGTAGGCCTCGCGCGCGACATCATAGGTCCTGTCCGTTGACCCGTCGTCGATCACGATGATGCGTATGTTCTTGTAGTTCGACATCATCACGGAGCGAATTGTCCGGACGATCACCTTTTCTTCGTTGTATGCGGGAACCAGTACGGCGACCCGCGGTTGATAGTCCGGCGCTGCGTAATTCTTCCGTGTGCGGAAGCGGTCGATGATGGCGAAGACGCCGATAATGATCAGCCGTCCGCTCATCAATACATCGCCGACGAAGAACACACCCACCACAAAGTAGTGGAAGAAGCTGTAGAAGAAGAAGGTGATCGAGTCGGCGCGTGCCTGCCAGCGCTGGCGAGAGGTCAGCGGCGGCATCACCTCGGCGCGGGTCTTGCCTACTAACTCCGACACGGGGACTATCTCGTAACCGCGCGCGCGAAGCGCCTCGATCAACACCGGAAGCGCTGCAATCGTTGCGCTGCGGTCGCCCCCTCCGTCGTGCAGAAGAATGACGGAGCCTCTATTCCACGGCTTCGCCTCCATGTCTGCGATCTGCTGAAAGACACTGTCGGTGATTTCCTTGGGAGATTTGCGCGGGTGCTCGTCCCAGTCGTTGGTGTCGATCTTATTGCCTATGATGGTGTAGCCAAGGGTCTGGATTCGAGCCACTGGAGCGGCCTGGTCGTTGGTGTCGGGCTCCTGGTCGATGGAATACGGCGGCCGGAAGTAGAGTGGCTGTACTCCAAGCTCGGACGCGAACAACCGCTCGGTCAGGTTCAGCTCGAGGTCCACCTGCCTGTTTGAAATTTCGCTGATGTCCGGATGGGTCCAGGTGTGGTTGCCGATCTCATGACCTTCGCGATAGACCTGCCGCATCACTCCTATGTTGTCTTCGGCCACCTCGCCGATCATGAAGAACGTACCTTTGACGTTGTACTTCTTCAGGATGTCGAGAATCTTGGGCGTCCACTCCGGGTCGGGGCCGTCGTCGAAGCTTAGCGCCACCTTCTTCGGATGGTAGCCATACTGCTCGACTGTGTAGGAAAGCGGGTAGGAGTCCATCGACTCCTGTGTGATCATGCGATAGTCGACCGGGACCGAGTCGTCATCGTCCATGGTGACGACTCGCTTACCGTTCTGCGGCTTGCGGGTGACGCGCAGGATGTCTCCCTCGCCCTCGGTGTCGACGTCGTATCCGGGCTCGACCTGCGCCAACTCTTTCACTGGGTCCGCTGTTAACGGATGGTCCCAGATCTTCCACATCGAATTGTCTTCGCTACCCAGACGCCAGAGAGCGTAGGTCTGGATGCCCAAGGTTCGCGCGGCCCGCATCTGGTTCTGGATCGTGACCGCGTCAAGAAACCAGACCTGGTGACGGACGTGCGCGTCGACATCGTCGTAGGCAAAGTGCACGTTGAGTGAGTCGTCATCCAGGTCAATTTGCGAGTCGGAGTCCGCGGCCGCCTGCCATGCGTCCTGGGTCGAAAGATCGTGCGACGACAGCACCTTTTCAGGAAGGGCCTTTGTCTTCGCAGCACGCTTGCCTGTGGGTTCGGGCGGCAGCGACGTGATCCAGTCATAGCCGTAGCTGCCCAGCGAGCAGATCACCTTCTCCTTGGGCACCGTCTTCAGGACCTGCTTCAGATTGTCGAGAAACCAGTCCTGCGACGCGATCGGCCCCGGGTCGCCGCCGCTCTGGTGTTCGTCATAGTTCATCAGGAGGAGGCCGTCGGAGTGGTCGGCAATGAACTTGAGGTCCCAGTCGTCGTCACCCACGGGCGTGTTCACATAGAGGCGCAGATTGCGGGGGTGGAAGTCGTCGTAGAGCGCGGCGATCAAGGCCCTGAGGCCGGGTTGCGCGTTGGTCGGGATCTCTTCAAAGTCGAGAGAGATACCGCGATAGGTGGGGTTGGCCGCAAGAAATGTATCGATCTGCCTGATAAAGTTCGTCCGCGCTGCCTCGTTGGGGAGAAAGTCTCCAATCTGAGGCACCCACACGCTCTTCCTCGGGTCGTAGTTGTTTACCAGGGGAAAGATGTCCAGGTTGACGTGACTGGCTATGACGGTCCGCGCGACCTTGGCCTCGCGATCGACCTGACGAACTGTACTGCCATCCACGACTGCGTAGGGGCGGTTGTCCTGGGTATAGGAGACCACCTTGCCGTCGGCCGTAACGACGTGCAGCCACTCGGGAAACAGCAGATCGACCTGGCTGATGTGCTGCTTCAAGGAAGAGTAGCTTGCCGGGTCGTCTTCCACGTAGTATGCCGCGCGCAGACCTTCACCCGAGTTCAGGGGAACGTCGCCCGGCTTCACGTCGGTCCTGCGGTGCGCCGAGCGGCGCAGCTTGATCGCGGCCGCCTGTTGATTGACCAGGGCCCGGTAGTTCCGCTTCTGCGCCTTAAGGAACAGCTCCGGGAGGGGTTTCATGCGCATCAGGCCGACCACGAAGACGCTGCCCAGCACCAATCCAGCGAGAGCGAGGACGTCGAAGATGCGGCGCAGCCGCTTCCAGCGCTTGCGTTGTGGATCGTAGAAGACTTGTTTGTTCATCTGGAAATACAGGCGGCTCTGCGCATGCGGGTATGTCCCATCGTATGCAGGTGGATGGGTTGAGTCAACGCGAACGGTGAGTGCGTGTAAGCCACAGCAGTATGATGCAAAAGACATGATTGCGGGACGGTTGAAGACAGGTCTCTACGCTGCGCTCGCACTTGCGGTGGGGCTTGTCCTGCGCCTGTGGTTCATTGCCCATGCTGGCCGCATCGACGGCGACACGCTGATCTACGGCGACATCGCCCGCAACTGGATGCAGCACGGCGTGTACGGCTTCAGCGTGACGGCGAAGGGCCCTGTCCCGACGCTGATCCGCCTGCCCGGCTATCCTCTTTTTCTGGCCGTGTGCTTTGGTCTCTTCGGCTTCGATCACTACACGGCGGTGATGTATGTTCAGTGCTTCATCGACCTGTTCACTTGTCTGCTTATCGCTGCGCTGGCGGGACGGTTGTTCGGGCAGCGTGCGGCGATGGCGGCGCTGTGGCTCTCTGCTCTCTGTCCGTTTACGGCGGCCTACGTCGCTGCCCCACTGACCGAGGTGCTCACTCTGGCCTGCATCGCCCTTACCTTTTACAGCTTCGAACGCTGGGGAAGCGCGGGGCTGGGCAACAACCGGTGGCTCTGGGTGATGACCGGCGCCATGATGTATTCGCTGCTGTTGCGGCCGGAGCAGGGGTTATTGGCCGCGACAGTCTTTTCGGCGATGCTCTGGATGATGTGGGACCTCTACGGACCGCGAGCCTTGCGGTTGCGGCAACTTGCGCCCGTTGTCCTTGCGGCTGTCTGTGTCGTGCTTCCGCTGGCGCCGTGGACGGTGCGGAACTGGCGTACCTTCCATGTCGTCCAGCCGCTCGCGCCGCGCTATGCGACGGACCCGGGTGAACTGGTGCCGCTCGGCTTTCAGCGGTGGTACCGCACGTGGGCCATCGACTTCGCCTCGACCGAAGAGGTGTACTGGAACTACGACAGCGCTCCCATCGAGATCGGCGACCTGCCTGCTCGTGCCTTCGATTCCAACGACCAATACGCGCAAACCGTGGCAATCCTGGGCGACTACAACAAGAGGTACAACGCGACGCGGGCGCTGGACGTACGTTTTGAGGCTTTGGCGAGGGAACGAATCCACAACGACCTCGTCCGTTACTACGTCGCGCTGCCGGTCGCCCGGTTGCTGAATATGCTCTTTCGTCCTCGCACCGAATTGCTGGAGGTTGCGCTGGAGTGGTGGAGATGGCGGGAATATCCAAGGTCCACAGTCATCGCTTCTGGGTTGGCTGCACTCAACCTTGGCTATTTTGTTCTGGGTGGAGTTGGGTTGTGGCGCTGGCGGCGGAGCGGCTGGGGACTGCACCTTGCCCTGGTGGCGGCGATGGTGGGCTTTGTCGGCCTGCGTTGCTTTTTGCTACTGACTCTTGATAACTCGGAGCCGCGCTACACCCTGGAGTTCTTTCCTCTGCTGATCGTGTGGGGCAGTTTTCTCTTTGCTGCAAGAGTGTCGGCGCCGCGAACAGCAACTTAGTGCTGGTCGGTTGTGGTCTTGCTATCGGTCTTTATCTGGTACGGCTTCTCATCGACCTTCTGGTTGTACTTGATGTTGGTGTAGACCGCGGTCCGATAGTCTTCGGAGGGCATGTAGAGACTTTGCTTCAGCTCAATACCGCGTACCGGATCGACCCATAGAGTCATGTGAGTGCAGTTGTTGCGAATGGCGGGATCTTTCGGGACAAGGTCCAGCTTGGCCGTCTGCACGCCATCGACTGTTTCGTCTCCGAGGTCCGAAATCGTCCATGCCTTCGCCAAGTCCTTTCCGCTGCCCCCGAAGCCCACCGTGAGGAAGCTCTCCAACTGCGCCTTGTTTTTCGTGGCGTCGACCGTTGTCAGGTGATCGGTGGCAGGCTCAAAGAGACGAAGTGCTCCGTTCCGAAACTCGATGATCTTGACCGAGGGTGACTCAACCCTCGCGCCCATCGCTAGGGTCCCTCCCTGTTTCTTGAAGTAGATGCTGCCGGTCTGGGTCGTTGTGTCTTTTACGACGCGCTCGTAGAGGTCCCACCGGAAGTTGGCTTCGGCGGACTGGAACCTGAGGCTTGCCGCGTCCATCTGCCGCAGCACCTCGTCGAGATGGCCGGGCTTGGGCTGGGCGTGCAACGAAGTCGGCGTTGTCGCCAGAACGAGGGCCGAACAGAGAAGCGATGCAGCAATGCGGCGGGCAGTGATCATAGAGACAGTGGTCATAGGTCAGTTGCTCCCGATGGTTGGATGCTAATTGCAGACGCGGTGTTAGCGGAGTACCCAGGCGTCGTACGCGACGACCTTGCCCTGTGCGTCACGGACGGGCTCGTAATGGTCAAGCGTAACCTCGCCGGAGATCGGTTCGATCACGCGAAGGATGGCGGCACGGCGTTCAGCGTCGGTGGTCGCTCCGCCCATGTCGTCGGCGCGAATCTGATACATGAAGCGGCTGCTTCCGCCGGAGGTGCCGGCTTCTTTGACGAGCACCTCGCTGGCGTGGAGGGCGACGGTCTCGACTGGCTTGTCGTTGTAGTTGATGAAACGCGGGGAGATGAACATGAAGACAAGGATCGCCGTGACCATGACGTCATAGTGGAAGCTGCCGCGCTCGTAAGACCAGAAGATGTAACTGCGAATGAGTTTTAACATGGCTTAACTCCTGCCCGATTGCTTGCCGATGATGGTCTCGCCGTTCATGTAGGGAACCAGGACGTCGGGAACCTTGATAGTGCCGTCGGCCTGCTGGTAGTTCTCGAGAACCGCAAGGTAGGTGCGGCCCACGGCG
>DATHQG010000279.1:0-7225 GCA_035483075.1 Edaphobacter sp.
CCTATCGCGTCCTCTCCAATGAGGCGGGCCCGGTGGTTCCGGATCCAGTCACCGGAGCCATCGTGCCGGGGAAGACGATTCTGAAGACATACCGGCTCGAGGGAAATCTTGTCCGGCGCGTGATTCAGCCGGGTACGCCGACTGGTGGCGAGGCTCGTCCGGAGCCCGCGGCTGAGAAGAAGATTGCGGCCAAGGGGAAAAAGAAGCGATAGCTAATCGCGTTCTACGTCAGGCGTAGAAGCTCGCGATCGTCTCCACCACAGTCTGTTGCTCATCTTCGCGCAACTCCGGATACATGGGCAGCGCGAGCACTTCATTAGCAGCCGTTTCGCTGATAGGGAAGTCGCCGCGTTTGTAGCCGAGACCCACAAGACTTGTCTGCTGATGCAGCGGAAGAGGGTAGTAGATCTCGCTGCCGATCTGCCGGTCCGTGAGGTACTGGCGAAGCTCGTCCCGTCGAGGCGCGCGGATGACGTACTGGTGGAAGATGTGGCCGGCGCGTGGATCGGTGAAAGGAAGGACAACGCCCTCCTTCACGTTGGAGGCCGTTAGGTCCGCTTCGCCGAAGAGCTGATCGTAGCGGGCGGCGTGGTCGCGGCGCTGTTGGTTCCACTTCGGCAGGTAGCGCAGTTTTACCTCGAGGATGGCCGCCTGCAGGCTGTCCAGCCGCGAGTTCCAGCCGATCTCTTCGTGATAATAGCGGCGACGCATGCCGTGGGCGCGAAGCACGCGGGCGTGGTCGTCAATCTCGGCCGACTTTGTGGTCACGAGGCCAGCGTCGCCCATCGCACTGAGATTTTTTGTGGGGTAAAAGCTGAAAGCTGCCGCATCGCCGAGAGCGCCGGCAGGAGTTCCATTCCAGGTGGCCCCAAACGCCTGGGCAGCGTCTTCGATGAGCAGCAGATCGCCGTGCCTTTGTTTCAATGACGTGAACGCGTCCCAGTCGGCGCACTGTCCGTAGAGGTGTACTGGAAGGATGGCCTTGATCCTCATGCTCTTGTGCGAGCGAATCAAGTCTTCGGTCGCTTCGGCCGAGAGATTGAATGTGGCTGGGTCGATATCGGCCAGCAGAGGTTGCGCCCCACAACGAAGGACCGCGCTGACGCTGGCGAAGAAGCTGAATGGCGTCGTGATGACGGCATCGCCGGGACCGATATTGGCGGCGGCCAGGGCAAGCCAGATGGCGTCCGTTCCACTGGCGCAGCCAATGGCATGAGGCACCGCGCAGGCCTGGGCCGCGGCCTGCTCGAAGCTGGTGACCTGGGGGCCGAGGATGAATCGTTGCGAGGTGCAGACAGACTCGATGGCATCTAGCAATTCCTGCCGGATACTGGCAAACTGGCGAGAAAAATCAAGCATCTGAACGGGTTGCAGGTCGCGTATAGGCACGTCTGTCATGGTATATCGCGATGGAGATGGATGCAGACTCCCGTTACGCCCTGCCGTTCGTCTAACAATCCTGGGACCTTCACCAGTGCACCGTCGGAGACGTGTGTGGGTTTCCAGGTTGATAATTGCCGTGGATGCTCGTATTGTTGACAGTCTTGGCTTCGGACTCAGTAAGTCAGCGGGCTGAGCTTTCATCTGAAGTTAATGGACCACGGCTTGACCTTATGGCACGGTAACGAATATTAGACAAGGAGATCGGCACCATGGAATCAAAGCCGGCACAGAACATTCAGGACACTTTTCTCAACACAGTGCGAAAAGACAAGAGTCCGATCACGATCTACCTGGTAAGCGGCGTCAAGCTGACGGGAAAGATCCGGTCATTCGATAAATACTCGGTATTACTTGAGAACAACAGTCAGGAGCAGCTGATCTTCAAACATGCGATCTCGACCGTGGTGAGCGGGAGAGCGGGCATACATGGAGAGATGCGGACTGACGGCAAACCAGAGATACGGGCTGCGGTAAGCTCCGCGCCTGCTGTCGCGACGGTGCAAGAGGCAAACGGGACGCAAGGCCGTTAGCTGTTGACAACTGAAGATTCGAAGGCAAAGACGGTGAGGCGAGATCTGGTCGCAGCGCAGCGGGAGGTCGTGCGACCTGTGCGCAGTGGCCTGCCTCAGGCGGAGCGCGCCGTTCTGGTCGCGGTGGAGTTCACCGGAGAGCGACGGAAGCTGACGGCCGCAGCACGTCTGGCGCGGAATGCAGCGGCGGTCTCGGCTGGGACTGCGCTTGCTGTGGGCGGCAGCGACGATTCTTCGGCAGAAACTAAGCGGGCAGTGGACCTTGACTTCGACGCGTCGCTGGCGGAGTTCGAGGAGTTGGCCCGTAGCGCCGGAGCAGAGGTTGCAGCGACGTTAATTCAACGGCGCCCCCGACCCGATCCGGCGACTTTGGTTGGAGGCGGCAAGCTGGAGGAGATTGAAGGTGTGGTCGCTTCAACCGCAGCCGATCTGGTCCTCTTCGACCATGACCTGTCACCGTCCCAGCTGCGAAATCTCGAGGCCAGACTCCCCTGCCGGGTAATCGACCGGACGCAATTGATTCTGGATATCTTTGCCAGACATGCGCGCACCCGTGAGGGCCAGTTGCAGGTCGAACTGGCACAGTTGGAGTATCAACTGCCGCGGCTCGCTGGACGCGGAAAGGCGATGTCCCAACTCGGCGGCGGCATCGGAACGCGCGGACCGGGCGAGACCCAACTGGAGACGGACCGTCGTAAGATCAACCTGCGCATCGACCACGTGAAGGAGCAGCTGGAGTCAGTACGCCGGATCCGCCGGCAGCAGCGACAGCGCAGGGAGGCCGTGCCAGTGCCGGTCGTCGCGCTGGTAGGCTACACAAACGCGGGCAAGAGCACATTGTTCAACGCGTTGACCGAGGCCGGTGTGCTTGAGTCGTCGCGGATGTTTGCCACGCTCGACCCCAAGCTTCGGCAGTTACAGCTGCCTTCGCGCAGAAAGATACTGCTGTCGGACACTGTGGGATTCATTCGCAATCTGCCGCACACGCTCGTGACCAGCTTTCGCGCCACGCTCGAAGAGGTGGAACGGGCCGAGCTGCTGCTGCATGTGCGCGATGCCTCGAGTCCCATGGCCGACGAGCAGAAGGCACAGGTACAAAAGGTGCTCGCCGAGCTGGATGTTTCGAAGAAGCCGGTCATTGAGGTCCTGAACAAGATAGATCTCGTGTCCGGCCACGAGGCCACGCCGATGGGAGTGCCGGGAAGCGTCGCGGTCTCCAGCTTGAAGAAACTGGGGCTGGACCATCTGCTGGCGGCCATCGACGCCGCGCTGGTGGTGGATCCGGTCATTGAGATGCGGTTCCGTCTGCCGCAGTCGGAGGGCGCGGTGCTGGCGGCACTGGAGGCTGGGGCCATCGTAGAAGGGAAGCGGTTCCAGGGAAACCTGGCGTATGTCACGGCGCGCGGCCCGGCCTCGCTTCTAAACCGATACAAAACGTTTCGGGAGCGGGACTAAATTGGCCCTTAACTAGCATAGGCCGCCTGAAGGGGAGCGGAGGTGGTGTCCCCAATCACGCGACCTATGTGACCCAGATAGTAGGGTCCAGGTAGTACTTAACAGTCTAGTCCTTTCGCGGGCGAAGTCAAAGCCTAATTCCCGTCTTAATCCGATGAAATCCACATAGACAACGGTAGTGCGAAGATCGGCCTGCATGGGCGATTATCGACAAACATTTGTTTGACACTCCCGTAAGCGCTTTGCTAAAACTAGGTGTACCTCGCATCATCACGCGCCATCTTGACCAGCGCCTTCGGCAACACAATCTAGCTGTGTGAGACAGCTGACGACAGGACTTCCAAGCGGCCCGAGCCGACCCCATTCATGGACCAGATACTGAATCAACTCGGTGGACTTGTGCTCGGCTCTGTGCCGACGATGGTCCTGTTTATTTTGTTGGTGGCGGCCTATGGATTTCTCGTTCGTCGCCCGCTTGACCGTGTTCTCGCAGAACGCCGAGCGCGTACCTCCGGAGCAGTGGAACGGGCGCGTGGCGCGATCTCCAAGGCCGAATCCGAGACCAGCGCCTATGAAGAAAAGTTGCGAGCGGCCAAGGCCGAGATCTTCAAAGCGCGTGAGCTGAAATTGAAGCAGTGGAACGCCGAACGCGAGGCGGCCCTCGCGCAGGTGCGGCACCACATGCAGGAGCGTGTTCGCGGGGCACGGCAGGAGATCGAGCAAAGCGCCCACGAGGCGCGGCTCCAGATCGTAGGGGTGAGCGACGATCTAAGCGCGCAGGTCCTGAAGGCGGTACTCCCGGCTGGCGTCCGTCCGACAGAGGTGTCCCGGTGAGCCTCTCCAAAATGAAGCGTATTCTGCTCGGGTCGGTGATGGCCGCGCTGCTGTTTGCACCAGTCTCCCACGCGAGAGCACAGGAGACGACCCCACCCGATGGTGGACGTCTCAGCACGCCAGAGACGCAATCCCCCGAGAAGAAGCAGGAAACGGACGAGAACGACGCCTATCTCCACTCGCCCGCGGTCCGTAAGCTAGGAGCGATGATCGGCCTGAATGCCGAACAGGCGGCCACGGCGTTCACGGTAGCGAACTTTCTCGTTCTCGCCGTGCTCGTGGGCTGGTTTCTCCTGAAGACCTTGCCGAAGACCTTCCGCGACCGCACCTCAGCCATCCAAAAGGACCTCGTGGACGCACGTACGGCGACTGAAGTGGCGAACGCGCGGCTGAGCGGCGTCGAGGAGCGGCTGAGTAAGCTCGACGAACAGATCGCCGCCATGCGCGCCCAGGCCGAGAAAGACTCCTTGCTCGACGAGCAGCGCATCAAGGCCAGCGTCGAAGAGGACAAGCAGAAGGTCCTCGCCGCAGCCGAACAGGAGATCGTTGCCGCGACCGCTCTGGCGCAGCGTCAACTTCAACAGTACGCGGCCGAACTCGCGATCGACCAGGCCGCCCGCAAGCTGGTCGTTACGGCCGAGACCGATCGTCTGCTGGTACAGGACTTCGCGCGCCGGCTGATGGGCGACGCCTCGAAGGAAGGACACAACTAATGTCTGTCCTCTCGCTCCGCTACGCGCATGCCTTTGCCTCCGTTGCTGCCTCCTCCCATCTGGACACGACGGCCGCCCAGCAGCAGTTGAACGACTTCAGCGGAACGTTCGCCGGCAGCCGCGAACTGCGTGAGGTCCTGATGGACCCCTCCATCGCAAACGAGCAGAAATTGAAGGTCCTCGACGCAATCGCCGGACGCATCGGAATGTTCCCGCAGGTGCGGAACTTTCTCGCGGTCGTTATGGAGCACCAGCGCCTCGCCGAACTGGACGAGGTCCTCACCGAGTATCACGCCATCGCCGACGAGCAGTCCAACCTGACCGAGGCGGACATCACCAGCGCCCGTCCTTTGAACGACCAGGACCGCGCCGAACTTGAAGCCCAGGTCGCCAAACTCGCAGGTGGGCGTGTGCGCGCCACATACCATCAGGACGCGACACTCCTGGGCGGGGCAGTCGTTCGCATCGGATCAACGGTATACGATGGCTCCATCCGGGCGCAGTTGCAGCAGTTGAAGCAAAAGCTTGTCAGCGCGTAGAGTTCTTCGCGTGGAACGGCGCTTAGATTTTTTCAGATTTGACACGAACCGAGTAGAAGGAAGACATGGCACAGATCAGGGCGGATGAGATAACAGAGCTGCTACGCCAGCAGATTCAGAACTTCGAGCAGCGCATCCAGGTCGACGAGGTCGGCACCGTCATCTCCCTCGGCGACGGTATCGCGCGCGTCCACGGCCTCGACAAGGTCATGGCCGGCGAGCTCATTGAATTTCCCCACGGAGTTGCCGGCCTCGCCATGAACCTCGACGAAGACCAGGTCGGTGCGGTGCTCCTCGGCGACTACACCGAGATCAAGGAAGGCGATACCGTCAAGCGCACCGGCAAGATCATGTCCGTGCCCGTCGGCGAAGCCATGATCGGCCGTGTCGTCAACGCGCTCGGCCAGCCCATCGACGACAAGGGCCCCATCAACACCGACAAATTCCTGCCCGTCGAGCGCCTCGCACCCGGCGTCATCGACCGCCAGTCCGTCCGCGAGCCGATGGCCACCGGCATCAAGGCCATCGACACCATGATCCCCATCGGCCGTGGCCAGCGCGAGCTGCTCATCGGCGACCGCCAGACCGGCAAGACCGCCATCGCGCTCGACACCATCATCAACTCCGCGAAGAACAACCTGATCTGCATCTACTGCGCCGTCGGGCAAAAACGTTCGTCCGTCGCGCAGGTCGTCCAGACCCTCGAAGAGCACGGCGCCATGGCCTACACCATCGTCGTCGCTGCCACAGCGTCTGAGCCCGCGCCGATGCAGTACCTCGCTCCCTTCGCCGCGACCGCGATGGGCGAGTACTTCCGCGACTCCGGCAAGCATGCTCTGGTCATCTACGACGACCTCTCCAAGCACGCCGCCTCTTATCGCGAGATCTCGCTCCTCCTCCGCCGTCCGCCAGGCCGCGAGGCGTATCCCGGCGACGTCTTCTATCTCCATTCCAGACTCCTGGAGCGAAGCTCCAAAGTTTCAGACAAGCTCGGCGGAGGCTCCCTCACCGCGCTGCCGATCATCGAAACCCAGGCCGGTGACGTCTCCGCCTACATCCCGACAAACGTCATCTCCATCACCGACGGACAGATCTTCCTCGAGACGGACCTCTTCAACTCGGGGGTCCGTCCTGCCGTCAACGTCGGCCTCTCGGTCTCGCGCGTCGGCTTCTCCGCGGCAATCAAGGCGACCAAGCAGGTCGGTGCAACGCTGAAGCTCGACCTCGCACAGTACCGCGAACTCGCTGCGTTCTCGCAGTTCGGCTCCGACCTCGATAAGGTGACCCAACAGCAGCTCAACCGCGGCCAGCGTCTCACCGAGCTGCTCAAGCAGCCCCAGTTCCAGCCGCTCACCGCAGAGAAGCAGGTCGCGATCCTCTTCGCCGGCGTCAACGGTCTTCTTGACGACGTCGAAGTGAAAGACCTGCGCGCCTTCGAGGACGGCTACTATCCATACCTCGAGTCGGCCCACCCAGCGGTCCTGACTGACATCGCCACCAAGAAGGCGCTCGACGACGACATTAAGAAGCGCCTGACCGACGCCATTAAGGAGTACAAGGCGAACTTCCTCGCCGAGCGTGCGGAAAAAAACAAGCAGGAGAAAGAGACGGCCGCGGCTAAGTAAATGGCAAACGTACTCGATCTACGGCGACGCATCCGCAGTGTCAAGA
The DNA here is from genome assembly GCA_035483075.1 of Edaphobacter sp. Taxonomy (GTDB): domain Bacteria; phylum Acidobacteriota; class Terriglobia; order Terriglobales; family Acidobacteriaceae; genus Edaphobacter. The sequence goes on from DATHQG010000279.1 coordinate 7,186, forward strand.
ACACGCGGCAGATCACCAAGGCCATGAAGATGGTTTCGGC
>DATHQG010000280.1:0-74997 GCA_035483075.1 Edaphobacter sp.
GTGATGTCGTGGCTGGATGCAGACGGAGTGTGGAAGCCGATTACGTCGAACGAGCTGTATGGGCGGGTGCGGGCGCTGGCGGACATCTTTCGAGGATGGGGTCTGGGGAAGGGTGACCGGGTGGCGATCCTGTCGGAGAACCGATGGGAGTGGGCGGTGACGGACTTTGCGACGCTGTCGTTTGGCGGCGTGGACGTTCCGCTGTATCCGACGCTGACGCCGGAGCAGATTGGATATATGTTGCGGGACTCGGGGGCGAAGGTGGCGGTGCTGTCGTCGCGCGAGCAGTACGAGAAGCTGACTGCCGCGGGAGAGCTGCCGGAGCTCGAGCATGTGGTGGTGATGGATGCCGGGGAGTTTAGTAATGCTGAGAGCTTTGGTGCGCTGATGGAAGGGGCGAAGACGAAGCAGCAGCGTGATGGTGCGTTCGATGAGATGGTGAAGGGCGCCAAGCCAGAGGACCTGGCGACGATTATCTATACGTCGGGGACGACGGGCGAGCCGAAGGGCGTGATGCTCACGCATGGGAACGTGGCGAGCAATATTAATTACTCCACGGGCAAGATGGGGTTCGGGGAGAAGGACAGTTGCATCTCGTTTCTGCCACTGTCGCATATCACAGCACGTCACCTCGATTACGCGATGATGTGCTATGGGGCGCGAGTGGCTTATTGTCCGAAGTTCGATCTGCTGCCTGTCGCGATGAAGGCGGTGAAGCCGACGGTCCTTGTGGCGGTGCCGCGAGTGTACGAGAAGATCAGACAGGCGGTGGAAGGGAAGTCGGCGTTGTCGCCGGTGAAGCTGAAGATCCTGAACTGGGCACTGGCGACGGGGAAGAAGCATCGGCCGGAGGTGCTGGAAGGGAAGACGCCCGGTGGGGTGAGCTGGAAGATTGCGGACAAACTGGTTTTCAGCAAGATTCGCGAGGCATTTGGCGGGTGCGCGGCGGTATTCATCTCGGGCAGCGCGCCGCTGGGAATGGACACTGCGGGGTGGTTTGCGGACGTTGGGATTCGGATCTTCGAGGGCTACGGATTGACCGAGACTTCGCCGGTCATTTCGCTGAATTTTCCTGACGCGCATCGGATAGGAACGGTGGGCAAGGCGCTCGAGAATGTGCAGTGCCGATTTGCGGAGGACGGAGAGCTGGAGGTGAAGGGACCCTCGATCTTCAAGGGCTATTGGAAGAAGGAGAAGGAGACGGCGGAGGCGTTTACTGCAGATGGTTGGTTCAAGACGGGGGACATTGGGAACGTCGATAAGGACGGATACCTGTCGATTACGGACCGAAAGAAGGAGTTGCTGAAGACGAGCGGCGGGAAGATGATCGCTCCGCAGCCGATTGAGAACAAGCTAAAGGCGAACACTCTGGTGGCGCAGGCGGCGCTGGTGGGAGACAAGCACAAGTTTGCGTGCGTGTTGATTTCGCCAAACTTTGCGGCGCTGGAGGGGTGGGCGAAGGGGCAGGGGATTGCGACGAACGACCATGCGGCGCTGGTGAAAGACGCGAAGGTGGTGAAGGCTTATCAGGAGATCGTCGACAAGGTGAACATTGGTCTGGCGAACTACGAGAGCATGAAGCGGATGAGCGTGGTTCCGGAGGAGTGGACGGTTGAGGACGGGACGCTGACGCCGAGTATGAAGCTGAAGCGGCGGGTGGTGGAGAATCGATATGCGAAGGAGATCGACGAGTTTTATGCGGACGAGGCGACGGCTACGAGGGGTTGAGTCGTTGTGACAGGGAAGCGCGGCGTCCGCGATATTTGCCGGCGAAGTAGGCGCATTTCGCGCTGACGGGGCACTGATTGCATTTTGGGTTTGTGCGTTTGCAGGTCTCCTGGCCGTGGTGTTTCAGGAGGAGATAGGCGCGGGTTCGTGCATCGAAGGCGGCGGGGGTTTGGGAGTCGATCGCTTGCTGCGCTTCGCGGTAGTTCACGCCGTAGTTCTCGCGCTCCATTCCGAGGAGGATGCGCACGAGAACGTGGGGGCAGTTGGACGGGACGGCGGCGATGGGCGCGATGTGGGCGAAGAGCAGGATGCGGTCGACGCCGGGGTCGGCTATGTTGGGAAACTTCTTGAGTTCTCTGCGGGCCTGGTCGGGAGGGCCAAGGAGTGCGGTGCGGAGGTCGCCGCCATCGAACTGGTCTTTTACTCGCATGGCGATCTCTTTGAGACGCTGGGCGCGGAGCTCGGGAACCATACCGCCTGGTTTCAGGGCGATTGCGAGTCTCTCAGGAGAGGCCGCGAGGAGCTTTTCTGGAGTGACGCCGATGGACTTGTTGAGAGCGCTCCAGCCTTTTGCGCAGGCGGCGTCGGAGGCGGGATAGCCGCAATGCCACCAGACGAGAAACAGGTAGGGATCGGTTGGCCAGGACGGTTGCTGTGGACCGTAGAAGGATTCGAGATCGTTGAGCAGCTCGGCAATCCGGGAGGGAGTCTTGTTCATGAGGTGCACCGTCGCGTTGGGAAAGTCGCGGGAGAGCGTCAGCGTACGCTGCATGAATCTCCGTGCGTGCTAACGCCTCATGACGCTCCACCTGCATTCTAGAATGCTTCTATTGCAACGTTGCGACGCGCAGGAGGCGATACGTTGTATCGATAGTTTGGAGGCTGAGATGCTGAGATTTTTGCGAGTGATCGGTGTGTTGGCGTTGGCTGGCGGGGTATGCGCGGCCCAAGTGGGGCCGCCGGTTTGTCCGGTGCCCGCAGGAAAGAAGGCCGTGAGTATGCGGCCGACGGTTAGGCCTTCGGTGGCGGCGGCTGACGCTACGGCCGAGGCGGCGGCGGCGGACCCGTCGGTGCTGGTGGCCTCGGAGCCGATGGAGAACTTCGGTGTGGCGCGGTATCGGTTGGAGGACTATGCGGATTGTGTCGGCACGGGTGGATGCTACTGGGCGGACGTTGATGCGCAGGCGAGACGGGCAGAGGTGGAGTTGGCCAGGGTTGTCGCTGCGCGGAAGACCGGCGAGAGGCTGGCGATGGTGCTGGATATCGACGAGACGTCGCTGTCGAACTACTGCGAGTTGAAGCGAGAGGACTATGGGTTTATCTCTGCGATGTTCAATGAGTGGGCGGTGTCTCCTGAAGCGGATATGGCGCTGCCGGGGACGCTGAGGTTGTTCGATAAGGCGCGGGTGGCCGGGGTAGAGGTGTTTTTTATTACAGGGCGACCAGATGAGCAGCGAGCGGGTACGGTGCGGAACCTGGAGGCGGCTGGGTACAAGGGGTGGAAGGGGCTGAGTCTGCGGGTGGGGCCGCAGAAGACGATGGGAACGGTGGAGTATAAGAGCGAAGAACGGAGGAAGATCGTGGATGCGGGGTACCGGATCGTGATGAGCGTTGGGGACCAGTGGAGCGATTTGAACGGGGAGCCGAGGGCGGAGATCAGTGTGAAGCTGCCGAATCCGTTTTACTACCTGCCTTAGCCTGTGGCCTCGTGGGAGGGGTGCGGCTGTAACATCGAGGTATGACGATGTTGCGCCGGGCGAGGAAGGCGGGACGGAAATTTCTGAATCCGGTTCCGACGACGATTGGTGGGTTTGGCACGATCTTTAAGGTGTTGCCGCGGTTTTTGAGCAATAAGGTGGAGAAGTTTCCGCGGACGCCGCTGGGACCTTTTCGGACGGACTTTGCGGTGTATGGAACGGCCCCGGAGAGTGGGCTGAGGGTGACCTGGATGGGGCACTCGTCGATGCTTTTGGAGATCGATGGAGTGAGGGTGCTGGTGGACCCGGTTTGGGACGAGCGGGCTTCGCCGAGCAAGTGGGCCGGGCCGAAGCGGTTTTTTGCGGCGCCGGTAAGGTTGGAGGACCTGCCGGAGGTGGACGTGGTGTTGGTGTCGCATGACCACTATGACCACCTGGGGGAGGCTACGATTCGGCGATTGGCGGAGTTGGAGTCGATGCGCGGGGCGAGTTGGGTGACTTCGCTTGGAGTGGGGGAGACGCTGCGGCAGTTTGGGGTCGATTCGGAACGGATATCAGAGCTGGATTGGACCGAGAGTGTGGAGGTGAATGGGCTGGAGATTACGGCGGTGCCTTCCCGGCATTTTTCGGGGCGAGGGATGTTCAACCGGTTTGAGACGCTCTGGTCGGCATTTGTGCTAAAGGGGGCGAAACATACGGTTTACTTTGGGGCGGACTCGGGGTGGTGGGAGGGGTTCGCTGAGATTGGAGCGGCGTATGGGCCGTTTGATCTGACGATGCTGGAGATTGGGGCGTTCGATGTGCTTTGGGACGGGATCCATCTGGGGCCGGATGGGTCGGCTCGGGCGTTTGAGGCCCTGGGCGGGACCGGTCCTCGGGGGCGCGGGTTGATGATGCCGATTCATTGGGGGCTGTTCGATCTGGCGCTGCATGCCTGGCGGCAGCCGATTGAACGGTTGCTGGAGTTGGCTTCGGAGAAGGAGATTAAGCTTTGGGCACCGGAGCCGGGGCGGCCTACGGAGGTGGTGCCGGGGGTGGAGGTCAGGTCGGATTGGTGGCGATGATGGGCCCAGCTGCCTGATCCGGCGGTGGTTTGCTTCCCGATCTTGTAGGTCTGGTTCTGTTTGGACGCAGGTCACTGTCCGGCCATCTCCCGCATCCAACTGCTGTCATGAATTTCTTTTCGGACCCCCACGAGATCGCGTTGCGCTTAGGAGATTTTATCGATGATCTTCACGATGTCTTCCGCTGCCACGGTGTTGATTTCGGTTCACCGGAGGACTTTTTTGTGTTTGCGCGGAGGTTGAAATATCACAGCGAACTTCGTGTCGACGTGTTGCGTGTGGTGAAATCTGTGATGGACAGCGAGGCGAACATCTCGTTTCGCACCATCCTCACGGTTATCGCTGTGGCGAGCGGTGGCCCCGACGTCGCGGCATCTGACCGAGAGATGAGCGTCCCGGTCAGCCTGATCATCGAGTCTCTGACTGGCGTCGATGCCTACAGCCATTTCAACGTTGATCGCCCTGACGGTCTCAATTCGGATTTGATTGTGAAGGAAGCGGTCCAGATTGTCGCGCCGGGTAAATCATCGTATGGCGGCGGAGAGGCGACACGGCACACAGACGTGCCAGGACAAGCGAACGTGGAGGTAACCTTGTTCGAGAAGGCCAGCGACTCCTCAATTTTTTCCATTGAGCAAAGTCCGCCAGGTCCATTGAATGGCTATGGTCCGTTGATCGACCCTCACGGTCTGCGGAACGACTACGGCGGTTCGACTACTCTGGCTGAATCTCTGAATCGGCTGGAGCAAAACAGTTTGCAACTCAAGATTTACCTCGATTCGATCGACCAGAGAATCAGCAGGATGGAGCCGCGACTGGAGAACGTTCCGTCGCTTGTGCTATCGGCTACGCCACCGTCCCATGTGAGAGAGGAAGCCGGCGTGAGATTCTCGGCGACGATTCCTTCAGGGAGTGAACTGCAGCCGCCGCACAAAGCTCCGTCCGGGTCGAAGCCACAAGGCAGAGCGGCGACTGTAAGTCGAGAGGCGACCAAACCCCTGGCAGGGCTTACGCGTATCTGGACAGATTTCCGGCAGCTCTATTCTTTCCGGAAACAGAGTGCGCTTCTGACTCTCGTCGGCGTTGTAGTGCTGCTGTTCGCTGTTACTCTCTTCGGCAGGCTTCGGCGCAACGCCGGCGATGTGGTGGTACACCCGGTGAACGAATTGGCGGGAGGCGGCGCCAATACTGGTGGTTTCGGCCTTGCGTCTGGCGTCGCGGCCTCCGTCAATGGACCTCAAGCCGGTACTATCAGCGACCCTTCCTTTGTTTCGCTCAGGGCAGCGCAGGGAAAGAGCTCAGCGTACAGGTACACGGGACAGGGAGTAAGACCGGCGACAGATCATCCCACTCCATCGTCAAAGAAGTCGGCGCAGATTCCTTTGAGGTCTCCGTTGCGGTCGTCTTCGTCTCTTGCGGCGGGTGGGAATACTCCGCCTGTGACAGCGACGGATGCATCCGAGGTCTCGGCCCCATCCGATCGCGCTGACAACTTGGGTTCCGTGCCGCTGTCCAATGGCCTCGTCAATGTATCTTCTGGCGTCATGGCTGCGAATCTTGTGTCGGGTCCGAGGCCTTCTTATCCGACACTCGCCAGCCTCACACGTACGCAGGGCAATGTGGTGATGCAGGCCGTGATCTCCAAGGATGGAACTGTGGAAGAACTGCACGTCATCAAAGGTCACCGCCTATTGCGTGGTGCAGCCAAGAATGCAGTTCGAAACTGGCGCTATCGGCCCTACAAGATCGACGGCGTGCCGGTTGAAGTCGCGACCACCGTAAGTGTGGACTTCTCCTTGCATCGCTAGCAGCGTGAATTTCCGCGGAATTCAACCGACTCCAAGTAACGCACAGTTAAATTTTGCGGACGACTTCTTTCAGAATTTCAGCGGCTTCCTGCAAAGCACTGCGCTGTTCGTGGTTGAGGGCGGCGATCTGTTTTGCCAGGGCACGTACGCGGCGGGCGCGACCTTCCATCAGGAGTTTTTTTCCGGCTGACGTTGCGGAGAGGAGGGTGCTGCGGCCGTCGTTCGCATTTTGTTTCTTGAGAACGAGGCCCTTTTCTTCGAGGGCGTTGACGATCCGGGTCATGGTAGGAGGGCGAACCTGTTCGGCGGCGGCTAGATCGCCGAGGGTTACCGGGCCCCCGAAGACGATGACGGAGAGGGCGGACAGGCGTGAGGCGTTGAGACCAGAGCCTTCATCTTCCTTGCGGAGCTTTCGCAGCAGGTGGATGGCGGCGGAGTGGAGCTGGTCGGCGATATTTTGCGAATTTATGAGAGTTTCGGTTGACATGGGCGGGTGAGCTTATGCTATATCGTTAGCTGGGCTAACGAACTGGAGGTTGCGATGGGTGCATCAGAAATTAGCGTTCAGTTGAATGATATTGGCCAGATTGCTTTGACGGTGCGCGATCTTGCTCGGGCGAAGGATTTTTATCAGAACACGCTGGGGATGAAGTTTCTCTTTGACGCAGGGACGATGGCGTTCTTTCAGTGCGGGTCGATTCGGCTGATGATTGGTTTGTCTGAGGAGGCTGTCCCGGTTGGTGGGACGATTTTGTACTTCAGGGTCCTTGATATTCAGAAGGTGCATGCGGCCCTGAGTGAGAAGGGTGTGGTGTTTGTTCAGGCGCCGCATCTGGTTGCCAGGATGGCGGACCATGAGCTTTGGATGGCGTTTCTGAAGGACCCGGAGGGCAATACGCTTGGGTTGATGAGCGAGGTGCGCTGACTCGACGTTGCGTTGGCGTTGGCGTTGGAAAAACCTTCGACAGCAAATTCAAACGCAGGGCGCATCCAAGGAGAGGCGGAGGTAGAGAAGCGGATTTCTCCACTGCGCTGCTCACGATAAGACTGTGAACAGCTTCGGTCGAAATGACGGTTCTTTTGTTTGTGAATGAAAATGCAACGGCAACATAAGAGCAAAATGCCGGGTCTGGCGTATGATTTTTTTGGAAGTTTAAGTTCAAAGGAGAGCATGATGCGGATTGGGATGTTGACCGGGGGCGGAGATTGCCCTGGATTGAATGCAGTAATTCGGGCGGCCGTACGTAAAGGGATTCTGCACCACGGGGACGAGTTTGTTGGGTTTATGGAGGGATGGCGAGGCGTTCTGGATGATGTGACGATGCCGCTTACGCTGGAGACGACGTCGGGGATCCTGCATCGGGGTGGGACGATCCTTCGGTCGTCGCGAACGAACGTGAAGAAGATTCCAGGCGGGTTCGAGAAGTGTCTGGAGGTGCTTGCGAAGAACAAGATCGACGCTCTGATTGCTCTGGGTGGAGATGATACGCAGTCGATCTCGCTGGCGCTGAGCGAGAAGGGCGTGAAGTGCGTTGGGGTGCCTAAGACGATCGATAACGATTTGAATGGCACGGACGTTTGTTTTGGGTTTGATACGGCGGTGGGGATCGCGACGGAGGCGGTCGATCGGCTGCACTCGACTGCGGAGGCGCATAACCGCGTGATGGTGTGCGAGGTGATGGGACGCGACGCGGGATGGATTGCGATTACTGCGGGGATTGCGGGTGGGGCCGATGTGATCCTGGTGCCGGAGGTGCCGATCGATATTGAAGAGGTTTGCCGACTGGTGAAGTATCGCAGGGAGCATGGGAAGAAGTTCTCGATTGTGGTCGCGGCTGAGGGGGCGCAGTTCCCGGAGTCGGGGCAGGCGACGCATGGAACAGCGGTGGACTCGTTTGGTCATGCGCGGTTGAGCGGGATTGGGCAGGCGCTGGCGGAGGAGATCGAGAAGCGAACCGGCTATGAAACGAGGAGCGTGAACCTGGGTCATACGCAGCGGGGTGGCACACCATCGGCGTATGACCGGATGCTGGCGACACGGTATGGTGTTGCTGCTATCGACCTGGTACATGCGGGCAAGTTTGGCAGGCTGGTGGTGTTGAGGGGGACTCAAATCACCGATATTCCACTGGCGGACGCGATCGCCAAGACACGGACCGTCGGGGAGGACCTGTTGGCAGTGATGAAGAGTTTGCAGCCCGTGAAGTAGGGTCCGTGGTGGGCCTGTTCGAAGCGGAGGCCCCGGTTTATTTTTCGGGGCTTTCTCTTCGTTATCCGCATGTCCTCAAGCCGGGCGATCCCAGATTTGAAATGACGTAATACTTTCGTATCAGTTAGTTAGTGGTTAATAGCTGAGATTTTTGTTGTATGGGTAAAGAAAAGGGGATACAAAGAGGTGCTGGGCTAGCTCGAGCCTGGCATGCTCTGATGTGGATGAACGGGAGACCTGAGATGGCGGTAGCGGTGCAGACTGCGGTGCGTGAGGTGATGGATATCCGGCAGGCTTCGGAGTATCTGGGCATCAGCGGCGATACGTTGTACCGGTATGCGTCTGAAGGCTTCATTCCGGCGTTCAAGCTGGGGAACCGGTGGCGGTTCAAGAAGTCTCTGCTGGATGCCTGGATGGATGAGAAGTCCGGGGTGAAGGCGCCTACACCGATTGCCGTGATGCCAAGACAGAAGAAGCCGGTCGCACGGGCGCGGTAAGCGGATTGTCCAGACGCCTGATCTCGCATTTTGATATTTACGTCCTGATCTTTGGCGCTATTGCGGTGGCGGCATTCTGGTTTGCGATCCAACTTTGCTGGTCGGTGGTGGGGAAGCAGTGGTACAGCGTGTTGTGGAGGCTGTTGGCTGCGCTGGCGCTGTTTGGGTTGGGGTTCGTGATGATCTTTTTTACGGCGTTTGGGGCGAACTGATTGTCCTGCGGTGGCTCCGGGACCTGAGGTTGAGCAGCAGATTTCTCCGCTGCGCTGCCCACGATGAGACCGCTGGTCGAAATACGATTCTTAGGTAGTCGGCGGAGCAAGAACATGCGAGCCGCAGACAATGCGGGGACCTTTCCCTGCTCTCAGATGGCAATCCTTTAGATTTTTGGAGGCGGCAGTCAGGCGGGTTGGAGGGTGATAACTGTGATTTCGGGGGGGCAGTTGAGGCGAAAGGGCAATCCTACGGTGCCGATGCCGCGGTTGACGTAGAGCTGCATCTGGTTGAAGCGGTAGTGGCCCTCGGGGTACTTTTCGCCCAAGGGAGGCAGGATGAGCGGGCCCAGGAAGGGGAGCCTGATCTGGCCTCCGTGGGAGTGGCCAGAGAGCATGAGGTCGACGAAATGGCCGCGAGGATGGGCGATGACTTCGTCGGCGAAGTCGGGTTCATGCGCCATCAGGATGACGGGGCCGTCGGGATTGGTGGGGAGGGTGAGGTCGAGGTTGGGGTGGCTGGAACCGGGATCGTCGAGGCCGCAGAGCCAGAGCCGGCCACCGTTGCGCTCGATGGGAAGGTACTGGTTGACCAGCACGGGAGTGCCATGGGCGGCGAGGGCATGGACCACGGCTGGGCCGTTGAAGGTGACGTCGTGGTTGCCGAGGGCGGCATAGCGGAGTGGCGCGGTGAGGGTGGTGAGTATCTCGGCGCAGCGGTGGAGGGCGTGTTTGCCGGCGATAAAGGTGAGGGAGCCGTGGGTGATGAAGTCGCCGGTGAGGAGGACGAGGTCGGGGGCCAGGGTATTGACTTGACGGACGATGCGCTCGAGGAAGAAGGGCTCTGTGTACTCGTCGAGGTGGATGTCGCTGAGCTGGGCAATGCGGTAGCCGTGGAAGGGCGTGGGCAGATTGGCGATGGCGATGGGGCGGTGGACGATGTCGATTTCGTGACGTGCGATCTCGCCGGCGTAGAGAGCTAAACCTGCGGCAGTGGCGCCAGAGGCGATGAGGAAGTTTCGCCGGGTGAGACGTGGCGGCTGAGGAGGGGGAATACCAGACATAAGTCATGATACTGGTTGAGGGCAGTGGAACCAAAGAAGGGCCAAAGCAAGGCAACAGTTGGGTAGAATCAAAGGGATGAATTTGAGTGTGCGGAAGAGACGAGCAGCGGCGGCTGCGAGGAGGGCCGGTGTGGATGGGACACTGGTGACACATCTGCCGGATGTCCGGTATCTCTGCGGATTTACTGGGTCAAATGCGGCGCTGGCGTTGGCCGGGGGGCGAGCGGTGTTGTTTACCGATGGACGGTATACGGCACAGGCCAAGGCCGAGGCGCAGGGAACGAGGGTCGTGATTGCGAGGAAGCCAGCCGTAGTGGCGGCTTGTGAGTGGATGGAGGCGGCGAAGGTCCGGCGGTGCGGATTCGATGCTGTGCAGACGACCGTGGCAGGGTTGGAGACGATGCGGAGGACGGTGTCGGCCAAGGTGCGGCGGGGGATGTTTGTGCCGGTTGGGCCTTTGGTGGCGAGGTTGCGGGAGGTGAAAGACGCCGACGAGATTGCAAAGATGCGGAGAGCGGCGCGGGTGGGTTGTGAATTGTTTGAAGGGCTGCTGAGCTATCTGGAAGCGGGGCTGACAGAGGCCGAGGTTGCGGCGACGCTGGAGTATGCGGCGAGGCTGGCCGGGGCGGAGGGGATGAGCTTCGACACGATTGTGGCTAGTGGGAAGCGGTCGGCGCTGCCGCATGGGCGGGCGACCACGGTGAAGTTGCCGAGGCGGGGGTTCGTGACGCTGGACTTCGGTGTTATTCTCGACGGATATTGCAGCGATATGACGCGTACTGTGCACATGGGCAAGGCGATGCCGGGTGAGCGGGACGTGTATGATTCTGTGCTGGAAGCGCAGGAAGCTGCGGTCGCTGCCGTGGCACCGGGAGTGACCGCCGGAGAGGTGGATGAGGCGGCGCGAAGCGTGTTGCGGCGGGTGAAGCTGGACAAGTACTTCAGCCACTCGACGGGGCATGGAGTTGGGCTGGAGATTCACGAAGGACCAAGGCTTGCGGCGAAACAGAAGCAGGTCTTAGAGCAGGGAATGGTGATCACGATCGAACCGGGGGTGTATATGCCGGGGCGGTTTGGGTTGCGCATCGAGGACATGGTGCTGGTGACGGCCAAAGGCGGAGAGGTCCTGACGCCGAGCGTGAAGGCCTGGATCGAGCTATGACGGCAAGGCCGATGGAATCGAACTACAGGTGTTTTGAGCACCGGGAAGAGACACGATGGACGGAAATAAGTTGGAGCAGCTTCGCGAACTGGTCGATTTTTTGAAGGCGAACGGTATCGCCGAATTCGACATGGAGCAGGACGACCTGAAGGTGCGGATCAAGTTTGCAGGGGAGCCTGCAGCAGCGGGCGGGTTGGATATGGCCCAGTTGAGCAGGTTTATGTCCTCGGCGCCGGCGGCCGTTCCAGTGACGGCCGCTGTTCCTGCGAGCGCCGCCGCTGAGCTTGCGGCGGAGATGGAAGAGAAGCTGCATGAGGTGAAGTCGCCGATTGTGGGGACGTTCTATGAGTCGCCGTCGCCCGGGGCCCCGCCGTTTGTGAAGATCGGGGACCAGGTTGAGGTGGGACAGGTGCTCTGCATCGTCGAGGCCATGAAGCTGATGAATGAGATTGAGGCGGACGTGGCGGGCGAGGTTGTGAGGCGGATCGCTTCGAGTGGACAACCGGTGGAGTATGGACAGGCCCTGTTTGCCATCAGGGCGCGATGAGGAGTGCAACCCGTTTTTGAAATGATTGATGTGGAGAGGAAAACCAGATTTCTCCGCTTTGCTGCGCTCCGGTCGAAATGACAGCATTTTTAGTAGAGCGCGAGTTGGTTGATTTTGTTGAAATAGCGGCGACGAGTTTGATGGAAGGCGTCCTGGGACATGTTTCGTAAGGTTTTGATTGCAAATCGTGGGGAGATTGCTTTGCGCGTGATCAGTGCGTGCAGGGAGATGGGCATCCGCACGGTCGCGGTGTACAGCGAGGCGGACCGGAACTCGCTGCATGTGCGGTTTGCGGACGAGGCGATTTGTATTGGGCCTCCTCGATCGGCCGATAGCTATTTGAATGTGCCGGCGGTGATTTCGGCAGCCGAGATTGCGGACGTGGACGCGATCCATCCGGGGTATGGGTTGCTGAGTGAGAACGCTAACTTCGCCGAGGTGTGCCGGGCGTCGAATATCAAGTTCATCGGGCCTCCGCCGGAGGTGACGCGGATGATGGGCGAGAAGTCGACCGCGCGGCAGACGATGAAGAAGGCGAAGGTGCCGATTCTGCCGGGGTCGGATGGGGTGATCGCGGACGAGAAGGAGGCGCTGCAGTGGGCGAAGGACGTCGGGTATCCGGTGATCTTGAAGGCAGTGGCGGGTGGCGGCGGGCGCGGGATGCGTATTTGCAGGAACGCTGAGGAGCTGCCTTCGATGTATCAACAGGCTTCAACTGAAGCGGCGAATGCGTTTGGGAACGGCGATATGTACATGGAGAAGTTCATCGAGCGGCCTAGGCATATCGAGTTTCAGGTGCTGGCGGATGAGCATGGGAATGTGATGAGCCTGGGAGAGCGGGAGTGCTCGATCCAGCGACGGCACCAGAAGCTGATTGAAGAGGCGCCGAGCTTGATGGTGACTCCGAAGCTGCGCGAGGAGCTGGGCAAGACGATCAAGAAGGCGCTCGAGAATATTGGCTATTGGAACGCCGGGACGATTGAGTTCCTGATGGACGAGGACGGGAAGATCTACTTCATCGAGATGAATACTCGGATCCAGGTTGAGCATTGTGTAACGGAGATGGTTACAGGAATTGATCTGGTGAAGGCGCAGCTGCGGATTGCCGCAGGGGAGAAGCTGTCGTCGATTATTACCAGGCCGGTGGAGATTCGCGGGCACGCGATTGAGTGCCGGATCAATGCCGAGCATCCTGAGAAGTTCACGCCGAGCGCGGGGAAGATTACGGCGTTCAATCTGCCGGGAGGGAATGGGGTCCGGGTGGATACAGCGCAGTATGCCGAGGGCGTTGTGCCTCCATATTATGATTCGTTGATTGCGAAGCTCATCTGCCATGGGGCCGATCGCGTGGAGGCGATGGACAAGATGCAGCGTGCGCTTTCGCAGTTTGTGGTGCAGGGAATTCATACAACGATTCCGCTGCACCAGAAGATCTTTGCGGATGCGGAGTTTCGGGCGGGGCAGTTCGATACGAAGTTTATGGAGCGGTTCTTCGAGCGGCAGAAGGAGAGCTAGTCGGCGAATTAGCGAGACATCGAGTGAGTGAGCCAGTGAATCCACAACTTCCGCGGTTGTATCCGATTGTCGATGAAGGATCGCTTCGTCTGCGTGGGGTCACCTTGGGGCGGGTCGCCGAGGAGTTGAAGGCGGCGGGGGTGATGCTATTGCAGTATCGCAATAAGGAGGGTGAACCTGACACGATCCTGCGGGACGCTTCGGTGATGTGGGAGGTATTTGACGGGAGCGATTGCCGTTTGATGATGAACGACCACGCGGACCTGGTGAAACCAGCGGGATTTGGTGGAGTGCATGTGGGGCAAGGGGACTTGTCGCCCGAGGAGGCCCGGCGTGTGGTTGGGACGAAAAGGTGGGTCGGGATTTCTACGCATAACGACGAGCAGGTGCGGATTGCGAATGGGACGGATGCCGATTACATCGCCGTGGGGCCGGTGTTTGCTACGGGGACGAAGGTGGATGCGGATCCGGTTATTGGGTTGGAGGGTGTGCGGCGGGCTCGGGCGTTGACGAAGAAGCCGATTGTGGCGATTGGTGGGATTACGCGGGAGAATGCGCGGAGTGTGATTGATGCCGGGGCGGATTCTGTGGCCGTAATCAGTGCTTTGTTTGTTGAGGGTGAGACGGTCGGGAAAGTGGTGGGAGACTTTCTCGAAATTTTACGGTAGAACAGACGGAACGTGAATTTTGTGAAAACCAAGATGTCGGATGCCCCTGCTTCGCTACAAGATGACACTCAGTTGAGTTCGACCGCGCCGCAGTTTGTGCGGGGGATGGGGCTGTTTTCGGCTACGGCAATTGTGATGGGCTCGATGATTGGGTCGGGCATCTTTATCGTTTCGGCAGAGATGTCGCGCGGGCTCGGTTCGCCTGCGTTGCTGATTGTGGCGTGGCTGGTTACGGCCTCGATGACGATCATCGGGGCGCTGAGCTATGGAGAACTGGCAGCGATGATGCCCAAGGCCGGCGGGCAGTATGTCTATCTGCGCGAGGCGCTGGGGCCGCTTTGGGGATTTCTTTATGGGTGGACGTTGTTTCTGGTGATCCAGACGGGGACGATTGCGGCGGTGGGGGTCGCGTTCGGCAAGTTTCTTGGGGTGTTCTTTCCGACTGTGAGTGCGTCGAATTGGATCTGGCATATTGGACATGTTCCGGCGTGGCATGTAGGGCCGATGGTGCTGGGCAATATGGACATTGGGTTGAATACAGCGAACCTGTCGGCGATTGTGGTGATCACGTTGCTGACGCTGCTGAATACGATGGGTGTGAAGATGGGCGCGGCGGTGCAGAATGTGTTTACTTCTGCGAAGGTGCTGGCGTTGGCGGCGGTGGTGCTGGTGGGTTTGGTTGCGAAGAATTCAGTCGCGATTGCGGCGAACTTTGGCGCGGGTTGGCATAATTTTTGGGCGGGTGCCGGTTGGGGTACGTTGCATGCGGTGCAAGTGGGGGTGGGTGGTCCGACTGCTTATGTTGGGTTGTTGACGATGGTGGCGGTGGTGCAGGTGGGATCGCTGTTCAGTTCGGATTCGTGGAACAACGTGACGTTTACGGCGGGGGAGATCAGGGACCCGAAGCGGAACATCCCGTTGTCGCTGGTGATTGGGACTGGCGTTGTGCTGCTGCTCTATGTGCTCTGCAACTTTGTCTATCTGAGTGTGCTGCCGATGGCTGGCGATGCAGCGGCGACGACGATTGTGGGGCGGGGGATCCAGTTTGCCTCGGAGGACAGGGTCGCTACGGCGGTGATGGAGCAGGCTTTTGCCGGCTCTGGCGCGAAGCTGATGGCCGCGGTCATTTTGATTTCTACATTTGGTTGCGTGAATGGACTGCTGCTGGCGGGGGCCCGGGTCTATTACGCGATGAGCCGGGACGGGTTGTTCTTCAAGTCGGTCGGTAAGTTGAGTGAGCGGTCGAAGACTCCGGTGAACTCGCTTTGGGTGCAGTGGGCGTGGACCTGTTTATTGTGCCTGTCGGGCAGCTACGGGCAGCTGCTGGACTATGTGATCTTTGCTGTGCTGGTCTTTTACATTCTGACGATTACGGGGTTGTTCGTGTTGCGGCGGAGCCGTCCGGATGCTGTGCGGCCTTATAAGGCGCTTGGCTATCCTGTATTGCCGGGACTATATATCGTGATGGCTCTGTGGATTTGTGTTGTACTCTTGCGGTACAAACCTCAGTACACTTGGCCAGGCCTGACGATCGTTCTGCTGGGTATTCCTGTTTACCTGGTTTGGACCCGGATGGGCGCTGCAATAAGGCAAGAGTCGTAAGTTTTAGGAAAGTGGAGAATTTTATTTAATGGCGAATCTGCTGGCAGTCAAACCTCTTTCTCGTTTGCTGAAGGAGGCGGAGAACGAGGGCGAAAGCGGACTCAAACGTACTCTGGGCCCACTGAATCTGATCACGCTGGGAATTGGGGCGATCATCGGCGCAGGAATTTTTGTGCTGACGGGTCAGGCGGCGGCGATCCATGCGGGCCCGGCGGTGGTACTGAGCTTTGTGCTGGCGGGTATCACCTGCGCGTTTGCGGGGCTTTGCTATGCGGAGTTCGCTTCGCTGATCCCAATTGCAGGCTCGGCGTACACGTATGGATATGCGACGCTGGGTGAGTTCGTGGCGTGGATCATTGGGTGGGACCTGGTGCTGGAGTACGCGTTCGGCGCGGCGACCGTGGCTTCGGGGTGGAGCGGGTATTTTGTGGGCTTGTTTGCGGACTTCGGGATCCATATTCCACCGCAACTGACGACGACGCCGGGCACGGTCCTTTATCTGTTTCATGATCGATGGATGGAGTTTATGGCGCTGCCCCCTGGGGTGGACGCCTCCGCGCTGCCGCAGGTTACGGGGTTGTTCAATTTGGTTGCGTTCCTTGCGATTACCGTGGTGACGGCGGTGCTGATCGTGGGGATCCAGGAGTCGGCGAACCTGAACACTGCGATCGTGATTGTGAAGCTGGGTGTTGTGGGCGTCTTTCTGGTGCTGGGCATCGGATACATCTTGAAGCATCCGGCACAGGCGCATGCGAACTGGACCCCGTTTATTCCGCCGAGCGAGGGGCCGGGCAGGTTCGGCCTTAATGGGATTACTGCTGGTGCGGCGTCGATCTTCTTTGCGTATATCGGGTTCGATGCAGTGTCGACGGCGGCGCAGGAGGCGAAGAACCCGAAGCGGGACATGCCGATCGGGATCCTTGGGTCGCTGGTGGTTTGCACGGTGCTGTACATTCTGGTGTCGGGTACGCTTACCGGGTTGGTGAACTACCGGGCGTTGAATGTGGGTGATCCGGTCGCGGTGGGAATCGATGTGACGGGCGTGCGCTGGGGCTCGATTCTGGTGAAGATCGGTGCTGTGTTCGGGCTGGGTACGGTGATGCTGGTGATGCTGCTGGGCCAGTCGCGTGTGTTCTACTCGATGTCGCGCGATGGGCTGCTGTGGAAGTGGGCGGGCAAAATTCATCCAAAGTTTCGGACTCCGTGGATCTCTAACATGGTGGTTGGAGCGATTGTTGCGGTCATGCCGGCGGTGCTGCCGATCGAAAGGCTGAGTGCGCTGGTGAATATGGGCACGCTGCTGGCGTTCGCGATCGTGTGCGCCGGGGTGTGGATCCTCAGACGACGCAATCCACACCTGCATCGGCCGTTCAAAACGCCGTGGGTCCCTGCGGTACCGATCCTGGGCATTATCAGTGCGCTGTATCTGATCTGGTCGCTGCCCGTACTGACGAAGGTGGTGGTGGTGGTATGGCTGGTGGTGGGATTGTTGATCTATTTCACCTACAGCGTGAAACACAGCAAGGTGCAGAAGGCGCTTCGGGAGGAAGTTGTTGGGGGTACCCCCCCTATTGCCCGGACGTAAATTATCTTCTTTCATGAGTTTACGGGTCGTGTTGGCTTGTAAAATATTCATGACAAAGGGGTTGCGTCCAAAATATTCCATCTAAACGAGTTAAGCCCCGGCGGGTGCCCGGGGCTTCCTTGTTTTTGATCTATATATCCAGTATAGCGGTTTGAGTGGAACTAACATGCCACGGGGATGTTGTTGGTGGGAAATGGGTTAAGTGGTTTGGGGGCTTGACATGTGATTTTTGGGCAGAAAACGCAAAAAAATTAAACGCGAGGGCAAAAAGAGATCCCTTCGGTACGACGGCAAGAGAGGCAAGAACAACTTCTCTGCGCAACTGCAATTGCAAAAACTGCAGAGGGAAAAGCGAAATGCGGGGGTCTCTCAATGGCCGCAAAAGCAACGACAACCGCAGATCCCTCCGGGATGACAACAAAAAAAGCAAAGGCGAGAGCAGCGGCAATTGGCGGCTGTTGGGTTAGTGGTCGGTGAGGGCCTGCTGGGGGAGGATGGGGAGGGTGACGGAGTTGGCTGGGGTAGGGTCGTCGCGGAGGCGGAGGTAGAAGCCCGTCTTGGCGGGGCGGGGGAGCGAGAGGGTCGTGCCTACGAAGCCTTCGGGGACTGTGGTGGGGGTCGTGAAGTCGGAGTCGGTGGCGATGGAGTCCACGAGGTAGAGGCTGGAGCCTGAGACGGTGCAAGGTTGGGTGGCGTCAGGGGGGCAGTGGAGGTCCTTGAAGGTGGGGAGGCGAACCAAGTTGACCAGAGGCAGCCAGTCGCCGGTGGTGCCGTCAGGGGAGACGGGGCGGAGGCGCAGAGGGCCGAAGGCTGAGTTGCCGAAGGCCTTGAGCGGGTCGAGTGTGGCGAGGAGGGTGTGGGGGTTTTGGAGGACGAGGCTGCCGGAGGCGACGGAGAGTGTGGTGCGGAGGGTCTCGTCGGCGTTGGCGATCTCAAGCTGACCTGTACGTGGGAACGGGGCGGCGGACTTGAGCGAGAAGGTGAGTTGCTGGGTGACGGGAAGGTCGTCCGGGTCGGCGAGATGGATCGGGGTGCTGGTCGATGGATCGATGCTCTTGCTGAGAAGCTTGACGGAGGGACGGGCAGGCGCGACGGTGACGGGGAGGGTGAGGGTGCGGCCGTCTTTGAGTGAGAAGCTGGCGGTGAGGCGCTCGCCAACGCGCAGCTTGGGGGCCTGGCTATTGGGCGGAAGAGTGAGGCGGAGGTTGGTGTCGGTGTTGGAGGGTGCGGACGTGGGTGAGGCGGTGTCCTGGTTGGAAGGTGTGCTGGGCAGCGCGGGAGTAAAGGTGAGGTCGTTGATGGTGAGCTGTTGGACCTGATCGAGGCTAGTGCCGGTGAGGTCGGCCGTGGTGTCTCCGGCGTGAAATTCGAGGGCCTTGAGTGAGGCGGGTTCGGAGTAGGTCTTGGTGGTGATGATGTCGGCGTGGCCATCGCCGAATTGCTGGATGGTGAGATGGAAGGCACCGGGGTCGAGGGATTTCAGTGACGCGGATATGTCGACGACGGCGGGTCCCTGGGCGGACTTCCACTGGGTGTCGACCTGTTTACCAGTGGCGGTGTCGAGGGAGATTTTTTCGATGCAGGCAGTGCCGGTGGAGCTGAGGGTGAGATGATTTTCGCGGCCCGCGATGAGAACGTCGCCGTCGGCCAGCTTCCAGTCTTTGCCGGGTGTGTCCTGCAAGTCAAGGGTCGGCCCTTTGAATGGGTCGAAGCCCCAGAAGCCAGAGATGGTGCCGGTTATGGTGTTGGTGGTTGCGGGTCTGGCAGCAGAGGTAACAGCTTCGGCGGTGTTGGCTGTCGCTGGAGATGCGCTGGCGTCAGCATCAAGCGGGAGGGGTTTGCGTGCGGGAAGTTTGGCAAGGACGAGGCCGCCACGAAATGCGTCGGGGGTGACGGGAATGTCTGTGGTAGCGCCCGGGCCGTCGAGGTGGAGGACGAGGTCGTGGGCGAAGGCGGTGGAGAAGACCAGAGGGGCGCCGTCGACTGCGAGTACGACCGAGGGTTTGAGGAGGCAGGTGATGTCTTTGGGGTCGGCTGGCTGAAGCGGCGGCGGGACTGCCGCTTGGATGGAGGGCAGACCGATGACGATGACGGACTTGGGGTCGTTGAAGGAGGGTGGGGTGTTGAGGCGGAGGTTGAGACTCTCGTTTTCGGGGAAGGCGATGGCGGGAATGTACTGGTACTTGGCGGTGTGGAGGCCGCTCATGATGCGGACCAGGTCGACGATGGCACCGACGTAGGCGCTGTAGAGTCCGGCCCCGGCCATTTGGGTGTAGCTGGCCTGGTTGATGAAGTCGGAGTTGGTTCCGCTGCTGAGCATGGCGACGACTGTTTGTCCGTGGCCGTCGTCGAGGAGGGTCTGGTTGCCGGCCTGGGTGAGGCAGTCGGCCTGGGCGTCGGCGGGACGCTTGAAGCAGTCGCCGTTGGGCTTGAGGTTGAGGGTGCGGGCGAGGAAGTCGGAGTGTTCGGCGAGCGCTTTGGGATCGTTGGGCGGAACGCGGCGAATGGCGGCGAGGTAGGTCTCGATGCGGCCCTGTTCGAAGCCGGCTTCGATGAGGTCCTGCGAGGCGCGGACGAAGACGCCGGGGCGGCCGCGGACTGCGGAGCGGAGGGTGCTGAAGTCGCCGCCGGTTTCAGGAGCGAGAAAGAGGATTACCTGCTGGGCCTCGTCGGGGACGGTGATGGTGACGCCCTCTTCGCGGACCTTTTTGTTCCAGGTCTGGATGCTGAAGAACCAGTTGTCGGGGGGAGGGTTGGTGGTGCCGCGGAGGAAGGCGGCTACGAGAAGGTAGTGGACGGATTGCGTGGGGGGAAGGTTGGGGTGCAGCCAGATCTTGTCGCCGGGCTGGAGGTTGGGGACCTGGGCGATGGGGAGGGTCCTGCCGGCGCGGGTGACGTGAACGTCGATTTTGGGACCGGCGAGGTCGAAGCGCGCGGGGTCGGCGTGGAGGGTCGAGCAGAGGAGCAGGAGGGCAGAGAGAGTTGCACTGAGGCGCGATCTGCCGGGGACTTTTGCCATCATTCCATTTTAGACGGCGAAGGGACAGCTTCGGATGTCGGGCCTGGACGGGTGAATGTTTTGTTACTTTTGGCTGCGGATGCGGGACGAGGGATGGTCGCTGGCGATTACGCCGTCGCGGATGGTGACGACGCGGTGGGCGTACTCTGCGATGTCGGGCTCGTGGGTGACGACGATGATGGTGTTGCCGTTGGCGTGAAGATCGTCGAAGAGGGCCATGATCTCGTCGCCGGTTTTGGAGTCGAGGTTTCCGGTGGGTTCGTCGGCGAGGATGATGGAGGGCTTGTTGACAAGGGCGCGGGCGATGGCGACGCGCTGACGCTGGCCGCCGGAGAGCTCATTGGGCTTGTGCATCATGCGAGCGCCGAGGTCGACGGACTCGAGGACTGCCTTGGCGCGGGCCGTGCGCTCGACGGCGGGAGTACCGTTGTAGATGAGGGGCAGCTCGACGTTGTGGAGCGCGGTGGCACGGGCGAGGAGGTTGAAGGTCTGGAAGACGAAGCCAATCTCCTTGTTGCGGATGCGGGCGAGCTCGTCATCGTTGAGCTCGGAGACGTCGTGGCCGTTTAGCCAGTAGCGGCCTTGCGATGGAGAGTCGAGGCAGCCGATGAGGTTCATGAGGGTCGACTTGCCGGAGCCGGAGGGCCCCATGATGGCGACGTACTCGTTGTGTCGAATGCGGAGGTTGACGCCGCGCAGAGCGTGAACCTGCTGATCCCCCATCTCGTAGGTCTTCCAGAGATTCTCGGTGACGATGACGTCTCCGGGGTTCGGTCCGGCGGAGGAGGTGGTTGTGATCGGGGATTCGACTGCGGTTTCGATAGCCATCCGGGTCTCCGGTTGTGTTGCCTGTTTGAGGATAGTACGTTTTGGCCGAGAAGATGGTTCCATGAGGGTTAATGAACCATCTACCGGCAAACGGTGCTCCCCCTGGGCTATAGTTACGACTTCTCGTCGGGGTTCGATTCGACGGCGTTGTCTACTTTGACGGGCGTGCCACTCTTAAGGGCGCGCAAAATTCGATAGCGGCCGGTGACGATCTGGTCACCTTCCTTGAGGCCGCCGAGGACCTCGATGTCGGTGGCACCGGTGACGCCGGTAGTTACGGGAACGAATTCGACGCGGAGCTTCTTGTGATCGGTCCTGACCACGTAGACTCCCTGGACGAGCTGGGACTTGGTGGCAGCGCCGGCGGGCGTAGCTGCGACACCTGCTGCGGGCTTGCCTGCGTTTGCGGCGAGGACCTTTTCTGCCGCGACGTCACGCTGGACGAGTGCCTGGATGGGGATGGTGAGGGCGTTGGGTCTGCGGGCGGTGGTGATCTTGGCCGTGGTGGAGAGGCCGGGACGGAGCTCGTCCAAATTTATGCCGGGAGTTGGGTCGAGGGTGACGACGACCTTGAAGTCCTTGGCCTCCTCGGTGCCCGTGGTGCTTTGGCTGGTGGCGATGCCGGTGGTGCGGAGGAGGGCCTGGTCGCCGACCTCGGTGACGTGGCCTTTGAAGATGCGGCCGGGAAGGGCATCGACGGTGACTTCGGCAATCTGGTTGAGGGAGACGTTGACGATGTCGGTCTCGTCGACCTTGACCTCGGCGGTGATGACGGACATGTCGGCGAGGGTCATGAGGGTGGAACCTTCGGCGTTTTGAATGCCAAGGACGACGGTCTCGCCTTCGCGGACGGGGACGTTGGTGACGAGGCCGTCAAAGGGGGCGCGGCTGATGGTCTTGTCGAGTGCGTCGTAGTTGGCGCGCTGGCTGGCGACGGCCTGGTTGGAGTGGCCGCGCTGAGAGTCTGTCTGGGCGCGGGCCTGCGCAAGAGCGGCCTGGCGCTGGGCGAGGGTAGCGACGGCCATGTCGTAGGCGGCCTTTTTTGCGTCAAAGTCCTGTTTGGCGATCAGCTTGTTGTCGAAGAGGGCCTGGGCCCGGCTGTAATCGAGCTTCTTTTGCTCGAGATCTGCCTGGCCCTGGGCGATGTTGGCTTCTGCGGTCTTTTCGGCGGCGATGAAGCTGGTGATGTCGGTGCGGGACGCGGCGATGGTGGCGTCCTGGGCGGCGACTGTGGCCTCGGGTTGGACGCTCTCGACCTTTGCCAGAACGGTGCCGGCCTTAACGCGGTCACCCTCCTTGACGTAGAGGTGGGTGATGCGCCCGAAGGCGGTCGCGCCGATATTGACGTAGGTCTTCGGCTTGATCTGGCCGGTGCCGTTGACGATGGAGGTCAGGTCTTGGCGGACGACCTTACCTGTGGCGACCTTGGTGACGTTGGCCTGGCCGTGGAGAATGCTGGCGACGACGATGCCTGCAAGGACCAGGACTACCGCGACGATCACAATAATCTTTTTAGCGCTCATTGCTGCTTTCTATAGCCCCCCGGAGAAGCTCGGAGGTGCAATTGGAGAAGTTGACGCCTGTCAAAGAGACAATACGGAGACGAGCGAGCTTGCGTTCCGTATTCCTTCCAGAAACTGGACTTAGCTTCGCCGGAGGAAGATTGGGCCGAGGTCCGTAACTCTTCTTTGGGCGAGATTTGGGGGTTCTTTACGAATACAAATGATGATATCAGGGCCGCCCGTACGTCTACCTCTTGTAACAGGGATATAACCGCACTACAATACAGGTTGGTTACAGGAGCACACCCCCCTACTATGATGAGTCCACGGCGCTTGGTATCCGGCACGGCCCTATGCTTCCTTTTTTTGATGGGAGTGCGGGTGCTGGCTGCACAGGAGACGTCCGGCACGGCCGCGCAGACCGATGGCGTGACGAAGGGGCCTGTGACTGTCGAGAAGCCTGATCCTTTGAAGCGTCCCTTGAGCGACCAGGAGAAGAGGGACCAGCAGAAGGCGTTGAAGCAAGAGTTGAAGGGCGTGTACAAGAAGTGGGTCGATGAGGACGTCCGGTGGATCATCACGGACCAGGAGATGCAGGCTTTCAAGAGCCTGAGCAACGACGAAGAGCGCGACCAGTTTATCGAAAATTTCTGGTTGCGGCGCAATCCGAATCCGGACTCTCCTGAGAACGAATTCCGCGAGGAACACTACGCGCGCATTGCGTATGCGAACGAGCATTTCGCGGCGGGCAAGCCGGGCTGGAGAACGGACCGCGGCCACATCTATATTGCATTTGGCAAGCCGGACAGTATCGACTCGCATCCAAGCGGCGGCAGCTATGAACGGCCGATGGAAGAGGGCGGTGGCAATACTTCCACCTTCCCGTTCGAGATTTGGCATTACCGGTACCTTGAGGGGATCGGCGACAACATCGACATTGAGTTTGTCGATACGTGCATGTGCGGCGACTACCACATGACGATCGACCGCTCAGAAAAAGATGCGCTGAAGCATACTCCCGGAGCCGGGCAGACACTGTACGAACAGATGGGCCAGTCGAAACAGGCGGACCGTTTTTCGGGAGGTGGACTGGAGCAGCTTGGTGCGGGGCCGCTGTCGGCGCAGAACCAGAGCAAGCAGTTCGACCGGCTCGATCAGTTTGCGAAGCTGCAGGCCCCCCCGGTGATCAGGTTCAAGGACATGGAAGCGTTCATGACCACTTCGAAGATCCTGACGGGGCCGCCATTCTTGTTTGACGTTCGCACTGACTACGTCAAAGTGACAAACGACACTATCCTGGTGCCTGTGACCCTGCAGATCAAGAACGGCGACATCACGTTCAACACTAAAGACGGTGTTGCGTTGGGGACGGTGAATATCCTAGGGCGAGTGTCGAACCTGAACCACAAGCCGGTGCAGACCTTCGAAGACACGGTCACAGTGCAGGTGCCCAGTGAGCTGCTTGCACGCAAGCGAACTGATTTGTCGGTGTATTGGAAGTCTTTGCCGCTTCGGCCTGGTTTGTACAAGATCGACATCGTGATCAAAGACGTCAACAATCCGGACCATATCGGCAGGTGGCAGCGGAGCTTGAATGTTCCGAGATATGACGACGATCGTCTTGCATCTTCCTCGCTGATTCTGGCGGGACAGATGGAGCGCGTGCCATCAAGGGACATCGGGGCAGGGAACTTCGTTATTGGTGACACTCATATTGTTCCGCGAGTGCCGAGCGGCATTGCGGCGCCGGTGACTTTTCATCGGGCGCAGAGTTTGAACTTTTGGATGCAGGTGTATAACCTTGGTATCGACGAAAAGAGTAAACAGAACGGCGCGACGATTGAGTACCAGATCCTGGACCTGGCAACGAACCAAGCCGTCCTGCAAACACAGGAGCTGACGGCGAAGACGAATCCGAATGCGGACCAGGTCACGATTGAGAAGAGCTTGCCACTGGCAAGCCTGCAACCTGGCAAGTATCAGATCAACATCAAAGTGAATGACGGAATAACGAAGCAGCAGATCGCAGAATCTGCGCCGTTCATCGTGGATTAGGCAGGTGCGGATGTAGTACGGCGACATGGTTATGCAGATTTCAATTGGCAATAACCGGTCACTGCGCATTCTGTAGAGACGCTCCCTATTTTCTGGGTGCGGAACATTAGCAACGGCCATCGACGCGCAGGACGGCTTTACTGTGCAACGACCCCAGGTGAAGATCGCGTTTGTCTCGTTGATGCTGCTGACCGTGGCCATGCGGATTGCTGCGGGTCAGAGTGCAGCCGTGTCCGGGGTGGTTCGAGATGCGCAGGGTGTGGCGCAACTGGGCGCTCTGGTGCAGGTGGTTGCGGAGGACTCGACCGTTCTCGGCGCTACGTTTACCGACCTTCATGGACGCTATCTGATCCCTCGTCTGGCGCCTGGGAGATATGGGGTGAGGGCAAGCGCTGCTTTGTTTGTTCCAGCGCTACGAGACAACCTGCAGCTTCGAGCAGGGGCGCAGGCGGTCGTCAACCTTACCTTGAATACGCTCTTCGAGTCGGCCACGTGGATCCCGGCAGAGCGCCGCAAGGCAGATGAGCCGAGCGATGACTGGAAGTGGACGATGCGCTCTGCGGCCAATCGCCCCATCCTGAGGCTGGCTGAAGACGGTGACGTAATTATGGTCTCATCGAGCGTGACGGAAGCAGCGTCCAAGCGCTCCGAGAGGGCCCGGACCGAGATGACGGCGGGTGATGGCGGGTTCGGCAGCAGTGGGATCCATAACGTTTTTGTCTTCGACCGGACGCTCGATGATGGCGCCGGAGCGAGACTGCATCTGGACATTGGAAAACAACCCGGACCGACCGCGGTTGGGCCGTCGACAGAGGTCGCCACGGGATTTGAGACGCAGCTAGGCTTTGCCGGTGCAGGCAGGGCGGTGGTCAGCTATCAATCTCACCCGGAGCTGGTGAGTTCGGGCGGGACGCCGGGACTTGACGCGATGCAGATGTCGACCGCCCAATTGATTCGGATTGGGGACTTTGCCGATGTGGAGGCAGGCGGCACTCTTTATGTGGTCCGCACGTCGGGGTACGCCACGGGTTCGCGGCCGTTTGTGAAGATAACGACCCATCCGATGAAGGCATGGACGGCCGGGTATCGGATGGCGACGTCGCAGAACCTGCAATCATTTGCGGGGCTTGACTCGGTGCAGCAGGAGCTGCCGATTGCCGTGATGTACCAGGGGCGGATGCAGACTGCGCAGGGTCTCCATCAGGAGTTCACTGCGGGCCGCAAGACCGGACCCGGAATGATCGAGGTTTCGTATTACCTTGATTCTCTGGATCGGGTTGCGGTGTCGGGCGGCGGTGCGCTAGGTGCCGCAGATATTCAGCGGACCGGCCAAGCTGGCGCGAATGGGATACTTGCAGACTCAACAACGGGGAATTTTCGGTTTCTCAGTGCGGGATATAAGACCCAGGGCGTGAATGTGACGCTGACGGAGCCGCTGACTCCCAGCATGTGGGTGGCGGTGGAGTATGCGACGGGTGCCGGTCTGGCCGCGAAGGACGGGGCGCTGATGGAACTTCCCACGATCGGGTCGGACCTTGCACCGCAGGCCGCCCAGACCGCGACGATCGCCCTGCGGGGAAGGGTGCTCCATAGCGGAACGAGTCTTCGGGCATCCTATCGGTGGCAACCGGCGCGGCTGGTGACGGCGGTCGATCCGTATGCTCCGTTTGGCGATCAGGCCTATTTCAGTTGCTATCTGCGGCAGGCGCTGAGGCTGGGGAACCTACTGCCGGCCGGACTTGACGCGACTATCGATGTCACCAATCTGCTGGCCCAGGGGTATCGTCCGTTCCTCTCGGCGGATGGTAAGACGCTGTTCCTGGCGGAGGCGCCGCGGACCCTTCAAGCCGGGCTGGCCTTCACTTTCTAAATAAATTCTTCTATTCGGTTCGGAGTGCTTCCATCGGATCGACGGTGGCCGCGCGTCGCGCCGGAACGCAGGACACTGCGAGTCCGCCGCCGACCAGCAATAGCGTGACCGCCGCCATTGTCCAAGGGTCGTGGGCCGTGATGTTGTAGAGGAAGGTCCGCAGGAGGAGACTGGTCACGTAGGCTAGAACCAGTCCCAGAGTCGATCCTGAAAGCAACATCCAACCGGCCTGCCTCAGCACGAGCCACATTACGTCGCCACGCCGAGCACCCAAGGCGATGCGAAGGCCGAGTTCCTTTGTGCGGTGTGCCACCAGATAGGCGAGCAGACCATAGATTCCAGTGATGCAGACGAGTAGGGCCGATCCGCCAAATACGATTAATAGCCGGGCGGCCAGCTGCTGGCTGCCGTAGGAGTCCTCGACGACCTGGTCCATCGTTGTGAAGGTGCTGTCGGAGAGCTCTGGGCTGGCGTGCCGCAACATTTCGCGCATCTCGGGGACGATGGAGGACGGGCTTCGGTCTGTCCGGACCGCGAGATCCATCGCCATGCCCTCGGCGCCTTTGTAGAAGCCGGTGCCGGGTGTGATCTGTGGAATAGCCACTTCAATCTCCGGCTGTGATTGTTTGGCGATGGAGACCTGTCGCTCGTCGTCGAGCACTCCGATAACGACGGCGCGCTTGTCGTTGCTGAACGAGAATAGATTTTCGCCGAGTATCTTTTCGGGGGGCTCGTCACCGTCGAAATATGCCTTTACAAAGGCGCGATTCACGACCGCTACGGCTTGCGTGCTGGCCGTATCACCTTCGTTGAAGAACCTGCCTTTGAGCATTCTGAATGCAAAGACGCGTTGCATCTCCGGTCCGACCGCTCGAAACTGTGCGACTAAATCGCGTCGGCGCACATCGGCAGCACTGGTTCCAGCGACTCCGAAGGTGAACTGCAATTTGAAGGTGTTTTCGAGGGGCACTGCGTTCATCAGGACGGCGGCCTGCACTCCGGGCATGTGATTGACGCGGTCAACCAGGGGTTGATAGAGCTCGGTGGTCATGTTTTGTCCTGCAAACTTGTAAGCTGGAATCGTCATATTGGCGATGATGATGTGGTCGGTGCGGAAGCCGAGCGTGACATGACGCAGGGCGTAGATTGTTCGGAGCAAGAGGCCGCATCCGACTAAAAGGACCAGGGACATCGCGATCTGTATGACGACAAGCGAGGCGCGGGTGCGATATTGGGCCGCGCCAGAGCTGCTCTGTGGGCCACCTTGCCGCAATCCGGATTCGATTGGCGCTTTTGCCGCGACGATAGCGGGCCAGATGGAACACAGTAGAGCGCTGACTACTGTCAACGCGACCAACATGCCAATTACGGAGGTGTTTGCAGTCAGCTTTTCGTGGATATGAAACTGGCTGGTCAGCCCGTGTTCAAAGAACTTTATCATCAACGTGGCGAGACCAAGGCCAAGGGCTGAAGCTATCGCGCTGACGAGGAGGCCTTCAGCGGCAAACTGCTGGACGATGCGCCAGCGGCTGGCGCCAAGTGCTCCGCGCACGGCGATCTCCCGCTGCTTTGCGGTGGCCCGCGCGAGCATCAGGCTAGTGCTGTTTACGCACGCGATGAGCCACAAGACCGCTGAGGCCCCGAAGAGCGCCAGGAGGGCCTTTCTGAGATCGGTTTCGACGAGCGAATCCTCGTAGCGCTGCAGTTGGATTGAGGTGACGAGGTCGCGATCGTACGGGTCAGCGTATTCTTTGGCCACGTCAGGTTGGATTGCCCTGAGCTCTGATTCCGCGGTGCGGAGGGTCACGTTTGGATTTAGCCGTGCGATGACCTGGTAGTTCGGAGTAATGTTTCGTGTTCGGACGGTGTCGTTGTCCCCGATTATTGTTGGCAACCAGACGAGAGGGGCGGCCCCGTTGAGCGGGAAGGCGAAGCCACGAGGCATAACGCCAATCACGATGTATGACTCTCCGTTTAGTTTGACTGCTTTGTTTAGGACATTCGGATCGGCGCCGTAGATGGTCCGCCATACAGGATCGCTGAGGATAAGGGTGTGGGCCTCTCCAGAGAGAGCGGAGCCGTCGCTCTGGCTTTCAAAGTTGCGACCCATGGCTGGATGCACGCCCAACAGTGCGAAGAGGTTGGCGCTTACCTGCGGAGCATTGACCTGTGTCGAGCCCGTTTTGCCGTCGAGGAAGGAGACGTGTTTGTTCCAGCTATAGAACGCGATCTCTTTCAGTGAGTGACTACGCTGACGCCACTGTTGCAGATCGAGGAAGGGTGTGCCAAAGCTTACTGTGCCTCTCTTACCGGACTCTTTGATTTCGACCAACTGATGCGCGTCTCTATAGGGAAGCGGGCGCAGCAGGACACGATCGACCACGGTAAACATCGCCGCCGTTGCACCGAGGCCAAGGGCGAGCGTCGCGGTTACAGTGATGGCGAAGATTGGCGATCTCGTCAGCTGGCGAAAAACGTATCTCAGGTCATGTCCAATGCGCTCGAGCCAGAGCGATCCCCAGGTCCCGCGCGTGACGTCTTCGATCAGCGGGACATTGCCAAACTCACGCATCGCCGCGGCGCGCGCTTGTTTAGCGGACTGTCCGCGGTCTTGGCGTTCCTGAATGTCCATTTGAAGATGGGCTTGGATCTCCTCGTCGAGATCTGCTTTACGCCTGGAGAAAGACCGGGCAAAAAAGCTCATGCTTCTTCTCCTTCCGGGGTGCGGTGCATGACTGCGCCGATGATATCGACCATCTGCTGCCAGCGGCTGAGATCAGAGGCCAACTGTTTCTTGCCGGCGGCAGTGATTCGGTAGTATTTCGCGCGCTGGTTGCTTTCGGTCTGCTTCCACTCAGAGCGTACCCAGGACTGTCGCTCCAGGCGATGGAGGGCAGGGTATAGGGAGCCGGTCTCGATTTGCAGGACATCACCGGAGTTTCCGCGGAGGGCCTGAACGATGCCGTAGCCGTGGTGAGGTCCCCACTGCAGCGTCTGGAGGATGAGCATGTCGAGTGTGCCTTGAAGCAACTCGATCCGGTTCTTGTAGCGATTGCGTCCTATCATGATGTAGGCACTCTACACCTGTAGGAAGTAGAGTGTCTACCTCCCGACAGTCACCCCGGAGTTACGGAGAGTGACGCGTTTGATCCGGTCACTTGGGCGGGGACGCCGCAGCCTTTCGAGCCGACCTTGAGCGAACTATCCAGACCCAGGCCAACGCAATCGCAGAGGTCGACACTATGAATTCCGCCCAAATAAAGGAAATGAAGTCACTGAGGGCACCCACTCCCGGCACACCGGGTTGGACGCTTCGCAGAGCAGGAAGACCGAATATGAGGGCCACGCAGAGCGAGAGTGGCAGCAAATTGATCTCGCCGGGAGACGCAGTCACCCGCAGGACCATCGCCATAATGCTGATGGCTAAAACAAACATAACCGTCATAACAGCGAGAGAAACGGTGATCACAGTGTTTGCTCTTCGCATAGAGATCGTGGTGTGCATGAGCTTGTACGTGTCATCCGGGGACACTGTTCCGTCGAACTTGATCCCAGGAATCGAAGCCGTGAACGTTTCGTTGATCGATATCGTTTCACTGTGATCGAGATCGCTCGTTCCCACGATTAGCGTGGTCGCGAGCGGATCGGTATTGTTGTCCTCAAGATTTTCTTCTGGCACGGTCTCGACCTTTGTCTGCACCGGAGCAGTGACGAGGAGGTCGATGTCAGTCACATAGTTATCAAAAGGGTATCTGTTTTGGTTTCCAGAGAGGAGACTGTTGAACTCGATTGGAAAGATCCGCTCGCCTTTAGGAAAGACAACAGTTTGCTTTCCGGAGGCCGAATTGATTAGTAGTTTGATGTCGGTGGCGGGCGTGGCCTTGTCTATCGCAAATCGGCCCATTGGGACAAGCCTGATGCGTTCGTGGAGCAGTCCTTGCGCCGTATCTATGGACATTACTCTGACGTTGACTCTGACGAAGTCAGCGCTGGAGGCCGATGACTTGATGATGGT
Source organism: Edaphobacter sp. (assembly GCA_035483075.1). Lineage (GTDB taxonomy): Bacteria > Acidobacteriota > Terriglobia > Terriglobales > Acidobacteriaceae > Edaphobacter. The sequence goes on from DATHQG010000280.1 coordinate 30,648, forward strand.
GAGAGAGCGCCGGCCTTCCTCGGTGATACCCAGCCAAAGAACGGAAACGTAAATTCCCATTACTGCCAGAACGACAAACACCCGAACCATTTTGCCAAGAAAGCCCATTTCGAGGACCTCTCTGCCTGCCATTACTTCGGGGTTGGAGTTGTTGAGCCAGCGAGCCGGGGATTTCATCGGAGGAGCAACTGACTGAGTAGACTGCGGGCGCGTGTCAATGAAAGAGAGGCCAATGAAAGAGAGGCCAATGAAAGAGAGTTTGAATCATGGTGGAGCGAGTTGGCAAGTCGCGCGAGGGTTCGGATCCATGCCCATCAAAAAAATGTGGGGCCTCTGCACACCTAAATTTGAAAACCTAGCATTACTACCAGTCGTGAGAACTGGTGATGTGAGATATAAAGCAAACGTGAACTCTTCATCAAGACATGGTTTTGGGCGCATAAGGCGAGGAGAAAAACAAATGCGAGCGCGACCTGTAGTCCGGGGCTTTCCCCTGCGAACGGGCAAGCTGGGGGTGTACTTTTGGCGGGGTCAACGGAGCCACAGTTTTGACGTTGCCATGATCGCTGTAGGTCTTTTCCTGCTGATGGCAGGCACCGGATGTAGAGAGAAGGAAAAGGCACCCCCGCCTGCCCCTCCTGTAGTCGAAGTTGCCGAGGCGGTCCAGCAGAATGTTCCCACCTACAACGAATGGGTCGCGCAGCTAAACGGCCCAATCAACGCCGACATCACCCCGAAGGTGCAGGGCTACCTCCTGACGCAGAATTACAATAACGGCTTCTTCGTCAAAAAGGGTCAGCTTCTGTTTACTGTAGATCCCCGACCTTTCGTGGCCGCTCTCGAACAGGACAAGGCGCAGGTCGCCGTGGCCCAGGCGAACCTCGGTGAGGCGGAGAACAACGTCGCCCGCGACACCCCGCTGGTTGCGCAGAACGCGATCCCAAAAAAGCAACTCGACACGGACCAGTCAACCCTGGCCGCGAACCAGGCACAATTGAACGCCGCGAAAGCGCAGATGGTGCAGGCGGAATTAAATGTTGAATGGACCAAGGTGTATTCGCCCATCGACGGCATCGCTGGCATAGCGAATTCCCAGATCGGCGACCTGGTGGGAACGACCACCAAGATGACGACGGTCTCCCAGGTCGATCCGATCTGGGCATACTTCAATATCCCCGAAAGCGCCTTCCTCGCCAACGCGGAGGCAATTAACCGGGCAATCCGCAGCGGGAACAGGCGAGGGGTGCCGCGTAGCGTCGAATTCATCCAGGCAAATGGAGACACCTACCCGGCGAACGGCGAAATCATTTTCGTGAATAGACAGATCGCCTCCCAGACAGGCACCATCCAGATGGCCGCTGCCTTCGCCAACAAAGGCGCCACCCTCCGCCCCGGCGGCTTCGGACGGGTGCGGATTCAGGTCGGCGTGACCAACGATGCAATGTTGATTCCGCAGGCCGCCGTGATTGAAGTGCAGTCGCAATACCAGGTCATTGTGCTCAACCCCGAAAACAGGGCAGTGATTCGACCGGTCAAGGTGGGAGATCGGGTCGGCCCGAACTGGATCATCACTGAGGGACTGAAGCCCGGCGAGAAGGTTGTGGTCGAAGGCATTCAACGCGTACTGATGTTTGCAGCGGCCGCGCCGCCGGAGATGGTGAAGGAAGGCATTCCGGTCGTCGTTAAGCCTTACACGCCAGCCCCTGCGGCGCTCGGGGGCAACTGATCATGTCGAAATTCTTTATTAATCGCCCCATCGTCGCGATAGTCATCGCAATTTTGATGGTGCTGGCCGGCGGGGTCGCGGTGCTCGAGCTACCTACGGCACAGTTCCCCAATATCGCCGACCCCATGGTACAGGTGAAAGCCAGTTACCCCGGCGCGGATGCCCAGACGATTGCCGAATCCGTTGCAACACCGATCGAACAGCAGATGTCGGGCGTCAGCGGCATGAATTACATGTACTCCCTGAGCGCGAGTTCCGGCGGAGGCATGACGCTGTACGTTGACTTTGCGCTGGGAACCGACATCAACACCGATCAGATTCTGGCGCAGATGCGGCAAGGCCAGGCCGCCTCGCAACTGCCCTCCGAGGTAACCCAGCAAGGTGTAGTCGTTCAGCCGGGGACGACGGCGCCCTTTATGCTGCTCGACCTCTACTCACCCAATGGCTCATACGACAGCATTTTTCTGGCCAACTACGCCACCATCAATTTGCAGTACGCGCTCACCCGTATCTCGGGGGTCGGACAGGTCCAGATATTCGGCGCCGGTCCCTATGCCATGCGGATCTGGGTGAATCCTGATAAGCTGGCGAGCCTGGGCGTGACCGTCTCCGACATCACGAACGCGGTCAAGGCTCAAAACAAGGTAAATCCTGCGGGCCAGGTTGGAGGGGAGCCGGTTCCCCAAGGTCAGCAATTCACCTACAACGTGCGAGCTCCGGGGCGTCTGCCCACGGCCGAGGATTTTGGTGAGATCGTCGTCCGCGCTCAGTCCGACGGGTCAATCCTGCGGCTGAAGGACGTGGCGCGTGTGGAACTTGGATCGCAATACTATTCCTATGTTTCGCGGTTGGGAGTGGCGGGAGAGAATAAGCCCTCTCAGCCCGCTGCCCTCCTTGCGCTATACCTCACTCCTGGCAGCAACGCGCTGCAAACGCGAGCCGCTGTCCTCAAAATGATGGACGAGGCGAAAGGCAGGTTTCCACAGGGGCTGGACTACATTACCGCACTCGACACGACACTCGCTGTCAGTGCCGGCATCCACGAAATCTACAAGACGCTGGGAGAGGCCCTGCTTCTGGTCATCATCGTCGTCTACATTTTTCTCCAGGGCTTCAGAGCTACGCTGATTCCTCTGCTCGCCGTCCCTGTCTCTCTGATTGCGACCTTCATGGTCTTTCCCATGCTTGGCTTCTCCATCAACACCCTGTCGCTTTTGGGTATGGTTCTGGCAATTGGACTGGTCGTCGACGACGCCATCGTCGTCGTGGAGGCGGTCGAACACAATATCGAGCTCGGTCTGACGCCTCACGACGCGACCATCAAAGCGATGGAGGAAGTTTCGTCACCGGTCATTGCGATCGCACTCATCCTGGCTGCAGTATTCATTCCCACGGCCTTCATTCCCGGTATTACTGGCCAGCTTTATAAGCAGTTCGCAATCACCATCGCGATTTCGGTGCTCTTCTCGGCATTCAACGCGCTCACCCTCAGCCCGGCGCTTTCCGCCATGCTGCTGCGTCCCAAGAAGGAGTCTCGAGGACCCCTCGGAGCCTTCTTTCGCGGGTTCAACAATGTCTTCGGTCGCGCCACGGACGGGTACGTGAATATATGCAGGCACCTGATCCACAAAGTCGCTCTGGCGTTTCTCCTGCTCGCCGGGCTGGCGGTGGGTGCGGGTTACTTCGGAAAACAGCTCCCGGGAAGTTTTCTCCCCGATGAAGATCAGGGATACCTCTATGCTGGCTTGCAACTGCCTAACGCGTCGTCTCTGCAACTCACCTCGGAGGCCGCGCGCGAAGTCGAGAAGGTCATGATGGACACACCTGGCGTGCAATACGTCAGCACCGTCAACGGATACAGCTTGTTGAGCGGCGTCGCCGCCACCTACAGTGGATTCTTCTTTATCTCACTGAAGCCCTGGGATGAACGCACGACTCCGGAGGAGAGTTATGAGGGGATCAAAGCTCACCTTCAGCAAGCCCTGTCAAGATTCCCAGGGGGAATTGCATTCTCGTTCCCGCCGCCAGCGATCCCTGGCGTGGGCACCTCAGGAGGCGCCACTTTCATTCTTGAAGACAGATCTGGCGGCACCATTGACTTTCTCGCGAAACAGACCCAGATTTACATGGCCGAAGCGCGCAAACGCCCGGAACTGGCGGGGCTTTTTACCACCGCCCTGTTCGGGGTTCCCCAAGTCGGGGTAAAGGTGGACAACGCCAAGGCGATGACCCAGCAGATCCAGTTGAGCGAGCTGTACCAGACTGTGCAGACGTTCATGGGCGGTTCATTGATTAACTTCTTCAACCGATTCGGGCTGCAGTGGCAGGTATATGTTATGGCCGACGGAGACTACCGGACCAAGGCAGACAATCTCGGCAAGTTTTACGTCAGGAATGCATCGGGCGACATGGTCCCTCTCAGTACGCTGACCACTATCGATGCGCGCAGTGGCGCCGAGTTTGTCATGCGCTACAACCTGTTCAACTGCGTGCAGATTAATGCCGCGGCCGCGCCCGGCTACAGCTCCGCTCAGGTCATGGCTGCGCTGGAAGACGTCTTCCACAAGACGATGCCCGGCCAGATGGGCTTCGACTACTCTGGCATGTCGTACCAGGAGCAAAAGGCGGCACAAGGCGTTTCGCCCGCGATCATTTTTGGCATGGCCCTATTTGTGGTATTTCTCATCATGGCCGCGCAATACGAGAGCTGGACGCTGCCCTTCAGCGTATTGCTGGGACTTCCCATAGCCGTCTTCGGCGCCTTCCTAACACTCTACCTGCGCCGCTTCGACAATAATGTATACGCCCAAATTGGGCTGGTCATGCTGATCGGACTCTCGTCCAAGAATGCCATCCTAATTGTGGAATTTGCCAAGCTTGAGTACGACAAGGGCAAGTCGCTTATCGACGCGACTCTGACTGGCGCCAGGGTGAGACTGCGGCCCATCCTGATGACCGCATTTGCCTTCATTCTTGGCTGCGTGCCGTTGTGGCGGGCATTCGGAGCAGGCGCGATTTCGCGGCGGGTGCTGGGAACGACGGTCATCGGAGGCATGCTCGCATCCACGATCATCGCGATTTTCTTTATTCCGGTTTCCTTTGATGTAGTGGAGCGTTTTGGCAACTTCTTCAGAAAAGAAAAAGAAAAGCCTGAGCCGCAACCCGCGCTGACCGTCGAGGCGAAAGGAGAGCACTCATGATGCGGACGAAAGCATCCATCGGCCTCGCGTTGTTGCTCTCACTGTGCGGTTGCAAGGTCGGGCCAAACTACAAACGTCCTACGCTGGATGTTCCCGGACAGTACCGCGGAATTGCACCCAACCTGCCGCAACAGCCGGCGGGCGGGCCTTTCGGGGAAATGCAGTGGCCGGCTGTCTATCAGGACGAAGCTCTGCAGGCGCTCCTCAAGGAGGCCCTTACCAACAACTACGACATTCGCATTGCCGCCAGCCGTATTATGCAGGCGCAGGCCTCATTGGGAGTTACTCGCGCAAACCAGTTCCCCACGTTGGGTGGCGTCGGCAGTATCCAGAATATACAATCTACACCGCTTTTCACCGGCGCGCCCTGGGTCGATACCCTCGGACTGCAAATGAACTATATCGTCGATTTCTGGGGGCAATATCGTCGTGCGACGGAAGCTGCACGCGCCGTCCTTCTTTCAACCCAGTACGCGAAGAATGTAGTCCAGATAACGCTGATCTCACAGGTAGCGACCGCCTATTTCACTCTTCGCCAATACGATTCCCAGCTGAAGTTTTCTGAACAAACTGTCATTGCCGATAAGGAGCTCCTCAGGTTAAACACTATCAACTTCAAAGGCGGCGAATACTCGCTCTCCGATGTCGATCAGGCCCTGTTGCTGGTGCAACAGGCTGAGGCGGAGGTCATCTCGCTCAACCAGTTAATTCCGCAAACCGAGAACGCGCTCAGCATTCTCCTCGGAAGAAATCCCGGCCCTATCACGCGTGGTCTCGAACTTGTCGAACAGCCGCATTTGCCCGATGTCCCCGTGGGCCTTCCTTCCACACTGCTGGAGCGGCGCCCCGATGTGCGCGAGTCGGAAGAGACACTGGTCGCGGCCAACGCAAATGTAGGAGTGGCCAAGGCCGCATTCTTCCCGCAGATTTCGTTGACCGGCACCTTTGGCGCATCCAGTACAGCCTTAACCAGTTTCTTGCAGGGGCCAGCTACATTCTGGACTGTGGGAGGGCAGTTGGCGCAGCCCCTCTATCAGGGCGGCAGGATCACGAGTGGATACCGTCTGGCCTGGGCGCAACGGGACCAGGCCGAACTGCAGTACAAGCAAACCGTGCTGCAGGCCTTCGGAGATGTCGCGAACAGTCTCGTCGGCTACACCCAATCCCGGCAGTTTCGAATGAAGATCGAGGAGCAGACGGCCACTTACAACGAAAGCGCGCGACTCGCCAACGTCCGATTTACCGGAGGATACGCCAGCTTTCTCGAAGTGCTGATCGTCCAACAGCAATATTTCACTTCGGAGCTGCAGCTGGCACAGGCCTGGGAGACAGAGATGCAGAACTATGTCCAGTTGTATCAGGCGCTGGGCGGCGGCTGGCAGCCGTAGCGGCCGGTACAGTTGATTCTTGCTTGAGTCTACTTTGGAGCCTTCGCCGGGCAGCGCGCGTCATAGTCGGCTTGCATGCGCTTCAGCTTGAGCACACCGTAGAACACAGTTATTGCCATGGTGACTACCAGGAGCCCAGAAGCCTTCCTTTCCCAGTAGTACGCGCCCTCGCGGTTAGCAATGTAGCCCGCGATGATCAGGCCGAAGATACCCGCATTGATGACCCAGTTCATTGCCTTCGACACGACGAAGTGCAGGGTGCCGAACCCAGCGAGTTGGTAGATCAGGAAGGGCAGGACCGCTACCGTTGGCAGCATTTCAGAGGCGCCGAGTGCGACGTCGATGGCGCCGGGCGCCCTGGCGTGGAGCAGCGTGCTATGAGCCAATTCATGGAACAGCGCCGGTATCGCACAGAGGAAGGGCACGACGGCGAGCAGCTCGAGTACAAGCGACCCGCTCCAGGTGCCGACCTTGGAGGCAGAATCGGCTCCCGCACCTGATGATTCCGCGCCGATGTACAGCCCGCCGATAATGGCCGCCGCACTGGAGAGCATCAGCAGTTCCACGGTGATGCCGAAGCTCTCCGGTTCGCCCGCCTTGATCAACAGGAGGGCCATGAAACCGGGGAGATAGAACATCACGCGTACGAGCCGGGCCCAAACGCGAGCGTCGCGTTCGGGAGGGAGAACCGGAAGAGCGAGTCCGTCGGTTCCGGTAGTTGCTCTGTCTTTAGACATTTCTGCGTCCTTGAGGTATGGGAGATTTTGGTCCTGATTATAGCCGACAGCTACCGCGTGCCTCAGATTTGGCAGCGCGACCAGTATTTCGAACCGACGAACCGGGGGGAACTCGAAAAAGTACTAGTTGCACTGAAATAGATGGATGTAGAGGCACTTTTTCGCGTGGCCAGGGAATATATCGACGCAGGAAAACGCTAAATGGATGGTTTCTCGTTATCCAAAGGAAACCAACCATCCCGTCGAGAGCAGCTTTAGCAGGCTGTTGCGGAGAAGCGAATTCAACAAGACAGTGACAATTTCTTTACTACGACATGACAATCCCTAATTCAAGGTTAGCTAGCCTCAGCTCAGGACATCGTTCTCCTTCGGCAAGCGGTGTTGGTGAACAGATACCGCGGCACCCGAGGGCGGCCCAAGAGAGGTGAGATCGCATTGCCACTGCTTTCCAGTCGAGAACCTTCGCTTGACAATGAGATTCGTGATTTACCTGCGCCATCTGTTGTCCGGCGGCCGCTCAGACAATCCGGAGAGATACACCCGCTAGCTTCGATGCCCACAGTGACTACCAGCATCGCATCAAATCCTTTGAGCAAGGAACAGTTGATGCGTGAGGCCGTGCTGTTGACCTTTTGCGACCCGTTACCCAAGCAATGCTCGCGGCTAGAGAATCTCTCTGAAAAGGAGTGGCAGAAATTATTACACTGGCTGGATATCAGCGGACTGGCCCTGTACTTCCTGGATCGAATGGTGGAGTTGCAAATGTGCAATATGTTGCCGCCCCGTGTTCTCGCGCGGCTGCAACAGAATCTGCATGACAACATTGAGCGAACACGCGGCATGATCGCGGAATCGGTGGCGATCCAAGAGGAGTTTCAGGGGGCGTGCCTCTCCTACGCCACGCTGAAGGGATTTTCACTCTGCCCAGGCTCGGTGCCGAAACCTGAACTGCGACACCAGTTCGATCTGGATTTCCTCGTGACTGAGAAGAGCGTTCTGGATGCGCGGCAGATTCTTGAGCGCCGAGGCTACCGGCTGTACGCTATCAGCGGAAGAAGTTGGGAGTTCAAGATAAACGAAACGCCTGGCATTCCCATGAAGGACTTATATAAGGACCTACCAGGTCGATCCGTGGAATTGCATGTTGAGGTCAATGTCCCGGGCTTCCCTTCATTGCTGCAACGCATAGAAGGGCGCGAATTTCACGGCATTAGCATGCCCGTGCTTTCGCCTGTCGACTTGTTTCTAGGCCAGGCGCTTCACGTGTACAAACACATACAAAGCGAGTTCTCACGCGCGGCACACCTTCTCGAGTTTCGCCGTCATGTGCTGTCTCGCCGCGGCGACGATACCTTTTGGGGCGAGCTTCGATCAGTGGCCGAGGAAGATCCAAGGGCTTCTTTGGGGCTTGGCGTGGTCACGCTGCTGATTACACGCGTAACAGGCGATTTCGCCCCGGCAGCACTTACGAACTGGACTGTCGACCGCCTTCCCCGTTCAGCGCGGCTCTGGGTAAAGCTGTATGGACGCCGTGTTGTCTTCGAGAGCTTCCCAGGGAGCAAGTTGTACCTGTTACTGCAGAGCGAGCTTAAGTCCGCCGGTGTTCCAGCGAGACGCTCGTTACGGCAAGCATTGTTGCCTTCACGCCTACCGCCAGTTATTGTGCGAGCGTCCGCAGATGAGAGTTTACTCAAACAGATTCGTCGCTATCGCGTGCAAGTCCACTTTATCCTTCTCCGTCTGCGCTTTCACATTGTGGAAGGACTTCGCTATACACAGGAGGCATATCGTTGGCGGCAGCACATGAATCGGCTTGTACGATGATGACTCCTCTGCGCCCGGCTGCCCTTGCCTTCGATGCGATGGCGCCGGCTTTTGACTCGCGCTTCGGTGCCTGGCACAGCGTTGCGGCGCAACGTCGCGCTGTGCGCTCCGCGTTGCTGCGGGCGTTTCCAGAAGGCGGCCGAATTCTGGAGCTGGGCGGAGGCACCGGCGATGACGCGGCCTTTCTGGCAGAGCGTGGGTTCGATTTATTTCTGACTGATCCGTCGCCTGCGATGGTGGCCCTGGCGAAGTCTAAGCTTGCGCCGCTGGGCGGCCGGGCTGAAATCGCCGCTGGAGAAGAGATGGAGAGGTTCGCTGCCACGCATCTTTCTGCGGGTGGAGAATTATTTGACGGCGCCTTCTCCAATTTCGCGCCACTCAACTGCGTCGCCGATCTGAGACCAGTGGCGCGGGGCCTGGCATGTCTCCTTAAGCCCGGTGCCCCAGCGATGCTCGTATTGTTTGGCACTTTCTGTCCCGGCGAGATGGCGGTGGAAGTGTTGCGCGGCCGACCGCATCTGGCATTGCGGCGCCGCAAACGCGGCGAGGCCCCCGCGCGGCTTGCCAAGCTCGAATTTAATGTGGTCTATCACCGCCGCGCAGCGATGTCGCACGCCTTTGCTCCGTGGTTTGTGTTGGAGAAACGTCTCGGCATTGGGGTAACTGTGCCGCCCAGCGCCGCCGAACCGTGGATTTCACAGTGGCCGCATCTACTCGCCGCGATGGAGACGCTCGACCGCGGCCTTGCGCGTCCGCTAGCGATGTTGGGCGATCATGTTCTTTATCAATTTCGCCGCACCAGCACCCCGTGGGAAACACTTAGCCCCGTTCCGCGCTGACCAATCTTCATGACATGAACAATGAACGGTATGTAACAAGTTTCTGAGAGGTTATCCGAGTTGATGAAACTGAAACAAATCGCTGATGTAAGTTTCCCAACGCGCTGGGCGAGCTTCCGGCTGTTGGCCTTTGAAGGCGTGCCTACCGACAATGAGAGCAAGGAGCGCCGTCCAGAAACCGCTCTGGCCCTGGTTCTTGGCGACATCCAGAGCTCCCCTCCAGTCGTTCGCATCCACTCTCAATGCACAACAGGAGACGTCTTCCACTCTCTGCGATGTGACTGTCACGACCAACTCCATCTGGCCCTGCGTGTAATCGCGGACGAGGGCGCAGGGGTGCTGCTCTATGAGCATCAAGAAGGTCGAGGCATCGGCCTCATGGAGAAGCTGCGCGCTTATGAACTTCAGGAACGAGGACTCGATACCATTGAAGCAAATCTTCGCTTGGGACATGCAATCGACCTTCGTGATTATGCGCTCGCTGTGGACATTCTTCAGTTCCTCAAAGTCCGCTCACTCCGATTAGTGACCAATAACCCTGAGAAAATCGACGCCGTGCTGTCGTCGGGTATTGAAATTGTCGAGCGCCTTAGCGCGGACGTTCCAGGCAGTCCTCACTCTGCTCACTATCTTGCGACCAAACGCGAGAGGCTTGGTCATCTCTCCAACTCGGTGACCATGCCTTTCGGGCCTACTTGGCGGTAGCCAATCAGCTCAGCCGCACGACTGCCTGGAGCAGGCGCGGCCATGCTTAGGTGGGGCGAAGTAACACTCAGAGATGCCGAGGTCCCGCAAGGCAAGGGGATGACATTGAGTTGACAATTTTGAGACAACTGCTGATCAGGATGGGGCTACGCTACATTTCAGACGCGGAATCTGCCGGTTGCATCAATGCGTCTGGCGCGCACTCCGGCGGAGGCCGTGTGCTGAATCTGTCGGCGTGCAAATATCCGAGGTGAACTTTGGTACAGGTCTTACTCACACATTCGTATCATCTTCCATATGACTCGAAGCAGTTGCGCAAGATGCAGCCGTATACGCCTATCGGTACGCTCTATGCGGCTACGGCGCTGCGGGAAAAGGGCATCTCCGTTGCAGCGTTCGATTCGATGCTTGAGGACCCAACCGTAAAGTTCACTGCAACACTAGAGCAGCATAGGCCGAAGATCGTCGCGGTCTATGAGGATGACTTCAATTTTCTCTCGAAGATGTGTCTTACGCGCATGAGAGAAGTAGCGTGGAACATGGCGAAATCAGCCCATGCAGAAGGGGCGATTGCCATCGCACACGGCTCCGATTCGACAGATAACCCCGTTCTGTTTCTCGAGAACGGCTTCGACTATGTACTTTGCGGAGAGGCCGAGGAGACTCTGGTGCAGCTTTGTACTGCGGTACTGAACGGCGACGAGATACCGGAGATCGACGGCTTGGTGCGGCTCGATGAACATGGGTATCCCGTTCAGAGTCCAATGCGGCTTTCAAAAAATCCCGCATGGGAGAGGCTTCCCCTTGCCTCGCGAGATCTGATCGATCTGGAGCCGTATCGCGCAGAATGGATGAAGGCCCATGGGTATTTTTCAACGAACATGGTATCCAGTCGCGGCTGCCCTTACCGCTGTAACTGGTGCGCAAAGCCGATCTCTGGCAACAAATTTCATTTACGTCCCGCAGCCGCCGTTGCCGAAGAAATGCACCTGCTGAAGGTGCGCGCCGGGGTGCAGCATATCTGGTTCGGTGACGATGTTTTTGCATTGAACCAGCACTGGGTACAACAATTCGCTGAGGAGGTCACGAGACGGAACGCGGCGGTTCCATTCAAAATACAGTCCCGCGCCGATCTCATGAGTGAGCAGACCGTCCAGCATTTGAAGGCGGCGGGATGCGCCGAGGTATGGATGGGGGTCGAATCCGGCGCGCAATCTGTGCTCAACGCGATGGATAAAGGACTAAGTCTCTCTTCCGTCGTTGTCGCCCGTCGCCGACTGAAAGAAGCCGGCATTCGTGCATGCTTTTTTCTGCAATTTGGCTATCCGGGAGAAACCTGGGTCGAATTGCAGGAAACTATCGCTTTTGTTCGTCGAATGCGCCCGGATGACGTCGGAATCTCCTTCTCCTATCCGCTGCCGGGTACTGTTTTCTATGAACGGGTACGGATGCAACTCGGGCAAAAGCGCAACTGGACTGACAGCGATGACCTCTGCATCATGTTCAAGGCGGCCTACAAAACGGAGTTTTATCGCGCTGTCCGTGATGCCTTGCATGCTGAGGTAGATTCCTGGCGCAAGCCAGAATTCGCGAACAGAACGAAAGCCCAGATCGACGATCTCTGGCGCAAAGTCAATGAATTGGAGCCGGTGAGCCGAGATGCAGAGGCGTTCGGACCTCTTGACAGAATCGCCACTTTGGCTTCGTCTGCGTTTGTGTCCATTGAGCAACTAGTGCCGGTCAGGGACGCATAGGGACAAGTTGTTGAGGACTCCCAAATGAGAAGGGACGGACGCGCGAACGACGACATCCTTTAGCTATTGGCTGGAATTGTGGACACTGGGATATGACATGTTGCGGCGTCTGGAGAAACTGTAGCGATGAGTGCATTGCAAAATGACGTTGTCAGTGACACTGTCCATAACCTGGGGATCTCGATGCAGTGTCCTCGCTGCAGAGCCGACATAAGAGGACTGGACTGCACGCTATGCGGATTTCGGATGCGGACCAGCCATGGAATTATGCATGCGCTGCCAGCGGAGCGAGTCGCGCATTATGCACGTTTCATCCAAGACTATGAGCGCATACGGGCGGCAGAAGGCCGAGGCAGCGAAAGCGAAGAGTTTTATATGGGCCTTCCTTACAAGGACGTTTCGGGAAGGAACAGCAAACAATGGCACATCAGGGCGCGGAGCTACGACTGTCTGGTCGAACACGTGCTGAAGCCACTAGGTCACCGCGGAACGATTCTGGATCTCGGTGCCGGCAACTGCTGGATGAGCTTTCGCATGGCACTCAGCGGATATCGGCCGGTCGCCGTGGACCTGCTCACAAACGAGCATGATGGTCTCGCTGCCGCGGGGCACTATCAACAACACCTGCCCGAACCTTTCCCACGAATCCAAGCGGAGATGACACGCCTACCTTTTAGCGGCGGGCAGTTTGATGCCGTAGTCTTCAATGCTTCCTTCCACTATTCCGAAGACTACGAAACCAGCTTGCGCGAAGCGCTCCGATGCCTCAGAGGCGGAGGCGTAGTGATCATCAGCGACACTCCCTGGTACTCCCGGGAGGAGAGCGGAAGGCAAATGGTCTCTGAGCGGCACGCCGCCTTTCTCAAGAATTATGGGACTGCTTCGGACTCCATCCGAAGCCTTGAATTTCTTACAGATGAGCGACTGCGAACACTGGAGGAGCAACTGTCGATCAAGTGGACGGTATATTCTCCGCGATACGGTTTGAAGTGGGCGATGCGCCCGCTGATAGCGCGACTGCGCGACAGACGCGAACCATCCCGGTTTCGAATTTATGCAGCGAGGAAAGATGTATGAGCCTCGTCGCCCCTCGAGGAACGATGGCCGAACGGTGATTCGCGGAGCTCGTTGCGCTCTCGGCCCGGGGGAGAGCGCACGTGTTTCGATCCAGATCACTGCCGGCCGCGTGAGTCATGTCGTGAAGGAATTGTATCTATTGTCTACTGCTAAATCCGGATGCACAGAGATCGACCTCAGTGGCTTTCTTGTTATGCCCGGCTTGGTCAACGCACATGACCATCTGCAATTCGCTCTCCACCCCAGACTGGCCGACCCACCCTACCGAAATTACATCGAATGGGGGGCGGACATTCACAACAAGTTTCCCGACGTCATCGCGAAGCACGGGGCCGTGCCCAAAGATGTGCGTCTGTGGTGGGGCGGCATACGGAACCTTCTATGCGGAGCGACAACAGTAAGCCACCATGATCCTCTTTGGCTGGAGCTTCAGAGAGAAGATTTCCCGGTGAGAGTGGTGCAGCAATACGGCTGGGGCCATTCGTTGGCACTGGGCGGCGATCTCCGCCGCGCGCATTCAGTTACACCTGAAGGAAGCGCGTTCATTGTGCATGCATGTGAAGGCGTCGACGAACAAGCTCGCGAAGAGCTCTTCGGGCTCGATCGGATGGGACTTCTGGATGCCAGCACTGTGCTCGTGCACGGGCTGGCGATCAATGCGGAAGGCGTTGCGCTTATGCGGGAACGCCGTGTTTCTCTCATTGTCTGCCCTTCATCAAATAGCTTCCTTTTCGAAGAACGTCCGGACATGGCTCTCCTTGGCACGATTGAGAACGTTGTTTTGGGAAATGACTCTCCATTAACAGCGGAAGGCGATTTACTCGATGAAATCCGATTTGCAATAAGTTGTTGCGGCGTCCCATCTGAGAAAGCCTATCGCATGGTCACAGAAGCTCCCGCTGCGGTCCTTCGACTCGGAGACGCAGCGGGGTCGATCAAGAAATCCGGTGCGGCTGAACTGATTGCTGTTCGAGATACAGGTCATGACGCCGCAGACAGACTCCAGACACTGTCCATGACTGATATAGAGTTCGTAATGATTGGAGACCGTGTGCAGCTTGCCTCGGAATCGATTTTGGAACGGCTTCCAGTTCAAACAAGAGAAGGACTGGAGCCCTTGTGGATCGACGGTACGATTCGGTGGCTGCGCGCGCCAGTGAAAGAGCTACTGCGGAAAGCTGAAGAAGTGCTGGGTCCGGGTGAAGTGCGATTGGGGGGAAGACCGGTTCACCTTCCCGCATGGAGTGAAGCGTAATCCTAGGAAGGAATGAATGTCACACTTCGGCGTGCTGTCCTATAAGGGGACCGGTCATTTGAACCCGCTTATCGCACTTTCTCGGCAGTTGATGGCTCGAGGACACAGAGTCACGTTCGTTCAGAGACCCGAGCTGGAAGCTCGAGTGCGTCAGCATGGGCTGGAGTTTTCTCCAATCGGCATGTCCGGTGTCGGCCCAGGTGAGCATGGACAGGTCAGCAGCCAGCGCAGGCCTTCATCGGGTATCGCTGCTCTACGTTACGGCATACGCCGCATCGTTGGAGACATGGAGATGTTCTTGCGTGAAGCTCCCGCCGCACTCGCGCATGCGGGAGTCGACACACTCATCATGGACGAGATAGCACTGTCCGGCCCAACTGTGGCTGAAATGCTGGGCTTGCCCTACTTCATTGTATCCACCTCCGTGCCCCATAGCTTCGGATGGATCCCTCCTCGCCGAGTCGCGGGGCCTGGTTCATGGTTTGCCTGTGTGCAAAATGCGCTGCTCCAAGTTTCTGTGTTTCAGATGAGAGGACCTGTGCGCCGGAGACTCGATAACTACAGACGGCAAGCCGGACTGGCCCCGATCCGAGATATCGAGATGGCATTTCCTGAGCTCGCCCACATAACGCAATTACCACAGTGCCTGGATTTCCCGCGCTCCGTGCTTCCTCGTAACTTCTACTACGCGGGGCCGTTCCTGGATCAAGCCGCAAGACCATCCGTCGAATTCCCCTGGGACCGACTTGATGGCAGACCAATCGTCTACGCATCATTGGGGACTGCCCGGAACAGTGAGCCGGCTATCTTCCACCTGATCTCCGAGGCCTGCGACGGACTCAACGTGCAGCTCGTGATCTCGCTAGGCGGCCGCCGGGACGCAAAGATGTTCGACGGCTTGCCAGGAAAGCCTTTGGTAGTAAGAGACGCTCCGCAGCTTGAGCTTCTGAAGAAAGCGGAGATAGTGATTACGCACGGCGGGTTGAACACGGCGTTAGAAACACTCATGGAAGGCAAGCCTATGATTGTTATCCCGAAGGCCTTTGATCAACCAGCGGTCGGAGCCCGCCTCGCATGGTTGAGAGTCGCAGAGGTCCTTCCGCTGGGGACGCTATCGGTGAAACAGATTCGTTCGTCCCTCGTGAAGCTTCTTTACAACCCAAGCTATCGAGAGGCCGCCAGAGATGTGCAAGCCAGGATTCGATCGGCCCACGGCCTGGAGCGCGCTGCAGATGTTATCGAAGAGGCCCTGGATAGGCTCGCCAATGGGCAACGGACCAGATCAGAGACGGATGCCAGAGGGCACACGCATCGTCAAGGATCTTGAAGGAAGTTGCACAATCAGGGCGTTCAGGCGCGGTTTGCTGGAACGACACTCGAATGACCATCAAGTGACAAGCGAGTGACAATTCCTCTCTGAGTGCCCGGATACGCTGAGACGTGACTATCATGCAGAACCTTCGCGCCGTCCGTTCACTCGAACGTGCGGTACTTTGCCTGGCTGTGTTGTATCTATTCGTGCACACTTTGCCCCGCGCGTGGAAGACACTAAATACCGATTTCCCAAACTACTACGTGTCGGCCCGGTTGGCGCACGAGGGCTATGACACATCCAGGATGTATGAGTGGCCCTGGATTGAGCGTGAGAAAGACCACCGCACTATCGATATTCGCGTCATCGGGTTGTTGCCAATCACTCCATTTTCGACACTGGTCATGTGGCCGCTCACCAAGCTTGCTCCACTCACTGCCAAACACATTTGGATACTACTGAATCTCGTCTTTCTGGTTCCGATTGGTTGGATGCTGCGATCGATGACCGGTCTGAGCTATCAGCGAGTCGCGCTGGTTTTAGCGCTCTGCTTTCCGTTGCACCGCAACCTCTCGTACGGCCAGTTTTATGTGTTTCTTCTGTTGCTGATCGTTGCGGCGTGCTGGGCTTATCTGCGCGGGTTTAGCGGCTTGGCCGGCGTACTGGTAGCGGTTGCTGCGGCCTGCAAGATCTTCCCGGTACTGTTTTTTTTCTTCTTCCTTCGACGCAGAGACTGGCGAGCGCTGAGTTGGGGTGTCTTTGCAGGTTTGGCCGCCGCTGCTGTATCTGTTGCGGTCTTTGGTTGGAACGTACACCGTACCTATCTGCACGAGATTCTGCCCTGGACTCTCCACGGCGAAGGTATGCCGCCGTATGTGACGAGCGCCTCGATTTCCGGTGTGCTGCATCGTCTGTTTCTCTCTGAACCACAGTGGAACCCTCATCCGTGGCACTCCTCTCCGCTGTGCTATGCCCTGCTGTTTCCTGCGTTGCAAATGCTGGTGCTGGCACCCGCAATCTTGCTTATCCGCAGGGAAGATAACACTGGGAGCCGGGTGCTGTTGGAGTGGTCGGCGCTGTTGACCGCTACGTTGGCGGTCTCCACCGTTCCAGCGTCGTATAATTTCGTACTGATGGCGCTGCCTGTGTGTGTGCTGGCGACGCTATCGCTCCAGCGAAAGCGGTATAGGTGGCTGGTAGCTCTGCTGATTGTTTATCTCGGTATTTGTTTTCCGATGCCGAGCCCGGACAAGATGATGGGACCTGCGATTCTGCTGCAGGTGTTGCGACTTCCGTTGATGCTTGCTCTGCTTCTTGGAATTTATGCGCTACTGTGGCGTGACCCGTCTGACAGGGGCGCTTCGCGGGACTGGACTCGTTTCGTGTGGGTCGCCGGTATGGCCATATCCGTGGTCTTCGCCACGCTTTCTACTTTTCGTCGGGAACGTGCCGTGCGGGAGGAATATGCATACCGGTTGCCGCTACAGGCGCAGGGGTTTCTTAACGCAAACCCACGGCCCACAGGTACAGGAGTTCGCTATGTTGCATTTACGTTTAGCGGATACCATCTGGTGACAGAAGGCCAGAATAATGTTCGGACGGACACCTCAGTCAGTTCTCCTGACGACCTCTCATTCACCAGCAGTCTTGGGAACGTCCGGCCCGAGAACATTTTGATAGAGCGGGCCTTGGGCCCACGCTCGCAAGTTGTAGATTTGCAGATGCCGTCGCATGTTGTTGTTGATGACGCACGCGAGCCGATGCTCTCCGCCGATAGTCATAGTCTTGCTTTTGTAAGCGACGATCATGGCCGAGGGCGACTGAGGGTGCGGAGGGCCTTTAAGTCGGATGCCGCGAGCGAGTCCGCGCTTACGCCACCTTCGCTGAATGTCTACGAGGCGTCGTTTGTATCGGATAGGGAATACGCATTTTCAGCTGTCGAGCACGGGCACGCGCCGCAGATCTATCTGAGCGACGTGGCGCACGCCAATGCTCCGCTCGCGCTTGGGGAATCGCGATATCCGGCAATTTCGCCCGATGGGCGATGGATGGCCTATAGCCGCCTTGATCATGGAGGATGGAATCTGTGGCTCCGCGACCAGGGGACTGGCTCGACGCGGCGCGTTTCCGATGTCCCATGCAATCAGATCGAGCCTGCCTGGGAGGATGACTCAAAGACGTTGCTCTACAGCACCGACTGCGGTCGTAGCTTGTGGTTTACCGCCGTGGCTCGCAGAAGGGTGATTCCCTGAAGGCGACCAGCTCATATGCTTCGCACTAAAAGGTCAAGTTGATCGATGGCCTCATCCAGCTCACTATACTCGAGTTTGTATGTGGGAACATGAGAGAGTACCTCCAATATCTTTTCGTGTTTCGCGCGAATGTCTCCGGCGGAATAAAGCTCATTCCGAGCGCGTTCTGTGGCTGTACCCGCCGGTAGCTGCACCATCCTTCCCGTTGCTGATGGACCACGATGGAGATAGACGATAGCGTGTACCCAGGCTTCGCTCGTAGTGACCAGGCGGGGGAGCTCAGATACCGGAACTTCGATGGAAGGTTTTCCTTCCATGCGTGGTGTCACCTCATGGTTTTCGAGCTCCGGAAAGAGGGCCCTTGCCGTCGGCCGGAAACGCACTCGATGCGAATGTCCAATCACACGTGGGGTGTCGGAGTCATTGATCAAATAGCTTGTGTCATCTGAGGTATAAGTCCACCCGGCCCTTGCACACGCGTAAGCAAGTGTTGACTTGCCAGCACCCGAGTCACCGCAGAGCAGAATGCCTTTTCCATTCATGCTGACACAGGCGGCGTGTAGATCGGTTACTACCGACGCGCCAAGCAACAGATACACAACCTTCTCGAGGAAGTTGTAGCGAAAGTAGGGCCTGTTTCTCAGAGCAGATCTATTTAACCAGACAAAGCTGGTACATGTTTTGAGATCCAGCATCGCGTGGTTATCTCTGTCCGCCGACAGGGAGTATAGATGATTGTATTCACGACGGGTCGGTTCCGGTGGACACTCCGAGCCCCCTCCCTCGCTGATGCCAATCCGTACCTGGAGAGCCGTGCTTCCTCGACGTAAGCGCCTATGACCAAAACTCTCGTTTGCAGCCACCAGAACATCTGGATCGTTCGTAATTATTTCAACAGCAAAGCCGAGTGGATAGAAGGTCCCACGAAAGGGCAATTCCATATCGCAAAGAAGCGCGTCCTGAGGTCTGCCCGGTTTGTGATCTTCAGCTGTTTGCCGAACTGTTTGCGTGATGAGCTTGCTAGCCATAACCTTTTCTTTCCGTCTCTGTGACTATAAGCAGACGGTTGATGTCTTCTGAGCGATCGAATCACCTGTTCCCATGCTCCGGAGAAAAATAAATAAAGGAGCATCTATACGTACCCGCATGTGAGCGGAGCCATGTAGAGCTTAGCGAACCAACCAATGAGGGTTGTCACGTCAGAGTCAGGGAATTGTCACTGTCTCGTCGAATCGATTCTCGCCAAGGCTGTGGAAGGTGGCTTTCAGAAGGTTCTGCCATCGACTCTTAACGTGACAATTAATTGACAAAGGGCAGACGATCAGGAGACACCTTCGAGTTTCCGTATCGCTATTGTTGCTAATAGGCCGCGGCGATGTTGACGGTCCGGCGGAGGACAAACGAGTGAAGTTTTTTCATGAAATTAAGGCTTGCGATATCACTCCGAGCACTCTGCAAAGCGAGATCAGTTCGAGGGGGTATGTACTGATTCGCGGGCTATTGCCTCAAAAAGCTGTTAGTTCTGTTTTGGGTGATGTTACGAAGGTGCTCTCCGCTGCGGGCTGGCTGCTGCCAGACCACGATCCGCAGGAACGCAAGGCGGATACCGGCGCGGCCTGTGGCGATCCCGATCCGACGTTCAAGCGGGTCTATCAGGAGGTCTTCAACCTGGAGTCGTTTCACGCGCTGCCTCATCAACCCGCCTTGCGTGAGGTTATGAAGATGCTTGTCGGCGAGCAACCTTTCGTCCACCCAAAACCAATTGGCCGCCTGATCTTTCCTCGTTGCGAGCGCCTTGTGACGCATGCACATCAAGATTACGAGTTTATGGGCGGAGATCCCGAGTTCTTTACCGTGTGGATCCCTCTACACGATTGCCCGGTCGACGTGGGCCCTTTAACGATTCTTGAAGGCTCTCACCGTTTCGGCGTTCAGTACCATGAGAGGGAGCACTTGCATGTCCCGGAGATTCCGATAGGGGAAGCTGTGGGAGACGGTTGGGTTGGTGGCCATGTGAATGCCGGTGATGTGTTGATCTTTCATAGTCTGACGGTTCATGCTGCTTCACCGAACCTCTCAGACCAGCTTCGTATTTCGCTGGATTGCAGATTTCAGGACGCTCGGCGAGCTCTGAACCCCAGCAATCTGGTGTTTGCCGGGGAGTCAGGAAAGTCCTGGGAAAAGACTTACGCCGGTTGGCATTCAGACGATCTGAGATTCTATTGGAAGACAATTCCTCTGACGTTAAAGCCCTCGAAGGCAGAACTCGCATATCTCGCGGAGACTGCCGAGTCTCCATCTGCACGGGCAAAGTATGCCAGGATGGTAAGCCAACTCGACTAGGTAGGTAATTGCATTGCGCGAGCTTGACCGATCTCCTCCCCAGCCCCTCACGCGGTTAGGCGATGTCCCTCCGCCTTTCGGCCGGCCGGACATTTAGCACCGAGCGGTCGAAAAGATGTCCTACATATCCAGTGACAATTTTCTGACATTGTAAAGACCGATCTCTGACAACCTAGCGGTGATCATCTTGGTAGCTTCGGTTCATGGCGAGCAGATCCTCCAGTAGCTTAGGCGATATGAGCTGTATTAAACGGCCTCATCGCGGTGGCGAGGGCCTGCTGGCAGCTTATCGGCTTCTTGGAAGTGCGGAGCGCATCTCATTCGTTTGCCTCACCATCGGAAGAATTGTTGTTGGGTTCTGCGATCTACTCCTTGCCGCAGCCATGTATCTTGTATTTCTGCTGTTGCAGGGTGGCTCGCCCGCGCATCATCTATCGTGGATGCCGAGAACCACGCTTGCAGCGGCCTTGACCGCATCCGCACTCGTTGTCCTTCGGTCCTTCCTGGATGTGCTTTCGATGCGTGCTGTCGTGGGATATATCCAGAATCTCTATACCGAGTTCATCCTTCGACTGACAAAAGGTTATAGCGAAATGCAATGGACCCGGTTCGTCGAATGCAATCGCAGTGAACTCCTGAACCACACGATGTATACGGCGCGCGAAGCCGCGAATTCTTATCATTGCGGTATTGACTTGATAGCGGCCGTGGCAGTTGTAGCGGTCATGACGGTCGCTATCGTCTACCAGAGCGCTGAGGCGGCAGGTGGGCTTGTCCTGGCAGTCCTTCTGTTCTACGGAGTGCATCGATTTCTCATTCGCAATAAGCTTCAAGTGGCTGGAGCGGAGCGGGAACGATCTGTGCGCTTGCTTCAAAGAAGTTTGGCGGAATTGTTTTCGTCCGGGAAAGAGATTCGCACGTATCGCAATCAATCATTTTTCTATGATCGGATTCGCGAGTACGCGCGATCTACAGCGGGAAGCAATCTTCGCGTTACTCTTTTTCCGCATATCGCGCGAATCCTTTCCGATCAGGGTGTGGTGCTGTTCTTTCTTGGAGTTATGGTCGCGGTCCAACTATGGCACGGCGATACGCGACGACTGTTATCAATCCTCGTGTTTTATTTCGTCCTCTCTCGACGCCTGCTTCCTCTGATTAGCCAAATATCATTCCTTGCAGGCCACATGGAAAGCTCTTACGAGAATGTTCGCATTGTCGATGACGAGCTGAGCGAATGTCATCTGCACCGAGCGCCCGCACCGGAGACGCGATTGCCGGATGCGGGCTTCGTCATGGAACTGGATAGTGTTAGCTTTTGGTTCGATGAGACAGTACCGATCCTGCAGAACGTGAATCTTTATCTTCGCGAAGGCGAGACGATGGTGCTTTACGGGGTTTCCGGGAGTGGCAAAAGTTCACTCCTGAATCTGATAGCGGGCGTCATCCAACCCGCAATCGGTGTTGTACGTGTCGATCGCACAAGCGTTGCGTATGTGCCGCAGGACGTCGCTCTTCTGGACGATTCAATCCGGAATAATCTGCTCTTCGGGCTGGTGGAGAGAAGCGACGAAGAACTGATGAACGCGCTGACGGTCGCCAGGTTAAATGAATTCGTCGCTGCTCAGTCGTTGGGCCTCGAGACAAGCGTAGGCGACAACGGTATTCTACTCTCCGGCGGACAGCGGCAGCGGCTGGGTATAGCGCGAGCTGTTCTTCGAGGGGCCAAATTGCTGCTATTGGATGAAGCGACTTCAGCGTTAGATGAAGCAAACGAGTGGCACCTGCTCGAAAATCTGGGCGCAACCGGAATCGCTGTCTTGCTTGTGACGCACCGTCTTCAGGCCCAGGTGGGGGCCCAGCGAGTATGCCGACTGCAGGACGGTCGCTTGAATGAGAATTTGAGCACGCAACTCTCAACAACCGACGAGCGGACGCACACCGGCGCAGCCTGCTAAAACCGATCGAACCATGAGGCACGCCCTCATATGGCTCGTGGTAGCGACCCATGTGCGTTTGAGTCATTGTCAGCGGCCCATCCCGAGCGGATGCTGGTGAGGCCGGGCGATGCGCTGTTCAGATGTGCGGAAAGACTTTGGCAGTGGGGCGACTCAAGTCGCATGGCCAATCGGAAAGATCGAAAGCATTCGCCCGAAATTGTATGATGCCTTACAAATCCGCTTCAATCGGTTATTGTCGCGATCCGGAGTAGGCAGTGGCTCCAAGATTGAAGGCCCGTTGACGGGACGTGTCAACAGGCCTTATCCAAGCGAACCACTCAGCTACGGGTTAAAAAAGCGGAGCAACTCTTCTTCGTCGTGCTTGCTGAGTGAGGCCCGAACGCGCATGTGGCGGACGATGGTTCCGGAGATGCGGGGCGAAAAGCCTTCCGGAGTGTTGTGACAGCGTGAGCAATTCTGTTGGAAGATGCGGGCCCCTTCGTCTTCATGCGGCTGCGTGGCGGGTGCAGCGGCATGGGTCTTGCTTTGCTGCGCGGCTTGGGGCTGGTTCTGCGAAGCGGCCTGTGCGAGCGCGGCGAACGAGGTGAGGACAACGAGGGTAAGGAGAAGATGCTTTGAGTTCATGGTCACTTTCCTTTCCAGGCAGGGAACAGGAATCGATAGACAACTCCCGTTTGCCAAATGTTGAAGTTGCCTGTGGAGGAGAACTGCCGGGAGTAGCTGGTAAGAATTCGGGTGTTGTGCGGCAGGTTGTAATCGAGGCCGAAGTCGGCGAGTTGCGTGTTCACCAGCGGCAAGCCATCGCTGACGTCGGTGTCGCGACGAAATGTCTGTTGCATACGAAATACGGGTTCAAAACGGCCGATGATGCTGTCCAGCCCGCCAAAAGCCGCACTGCGGTATGCGGCCTCAACCCAGTAGCCCTGTGCGTGGTGTCCGCGAGCGAACTCCGAGCGCAGTTGGAAACCCGTGTTTTTCGGCTCCCACCAGAGGTATGCACCGTAAAAGTTCTCATGTGTGCCCTGTAGCAATCGACCGTATGAGAGCCCAACCTCGAGGCGTTTTTCCGGCAGGTAGAGGCTGGCGCGTCCGCCGGCGGAGCGCTTTGACTCGAAGTATTGATTGTCTACTCGACTAGAAAAGTAAGCGTTGTAACTAATGGAGTACTTATTACGCGAGATGGCCGACCCGCTCAACATCCCGCCGGTGCCGGTTCCTGTGCCCATGGTGCCGAGGCTGGCGATGAGCGGGCCGTTCTGGATGTTGCTGATCCAGATGGGCGAGAGGCGATCGTTGTAAGTATTGAATGGAGTCAGGTAGCTACCACCGACGATGGTGATGTGCGGCGAGACGGTGTAGTCACCCTGGAGATAGGTCAGACTGACGAAGTGGCTGTGATCATAGCCGGGTTGGTCGCCACCTTTGGGAGCGAATGTCTCCTGCAGTATGGCGCGCGACTCGATGAGAAGATGCTGACCGATGGGTGCTGCGAGCAGGGGCTCGATCAGAGGGGAATAGGTCGTCTGACCTGCATTGGTATTCGTGAAGAAGCCGACACCGCCAGAGAGCAGAGGAGTATCCTGGGCGGCGCCGTATCGCACGGCGGAGAGCATGGCCAGAGTCAAGAGGAGGAGCTTCGTTGACCTTGCCAATCTGGATCGACGGAACTTGATTAGCGGAAATGGCATATCAGCCACTCTAGCGAGACACCTGGCCCGAGGTGTCTCTGGATAGTCCTTGCTTTGTCAATTGATTGTCATTCTGGGCACGCGAAAATGGGCTAATGCGGGAGTTCGGAAACGTACCGTGGGCAAATTGATCTGTTAGATTGCCGCAACAAAACAATGACAGTCGCTTTACGAAGGCGTGACAACTCGTAATAAACAGACGACTAAAGTCGAAGCAACTCGTTTCTCTCTGCGAGCGGGTACCAGAGAACGAATGCCATTGGGATGGCTGGCGTCCAGAATGAACTCGACACTGATTGCAAACCAGAGCGACCAGCTGCGCCGTCGGACTGCATGGGAGTTATGATCAGACTCGACAAAATTAAGTACGATTGGGACTCTCTCGCTGAGCGCGATGCTTTCTGGGCCATTCTCACAGATGGCAGCAAGGCAGGCGGGAAATGGGACGTCGCGGAGTTCATGACGACCGGTAATACTGAAATTGAGACCGTCATGGATCACTTGGGGAAAATTGACTGCATTCCCGACGCCGACGGTGCAGCACTGGATTTTGGGTGCGGTGTTGGTCGGCTGACGCAGCCTCTGGCGCGATACTTTGCCTCTTGTGTTGGCGTAGATATCTCGAAGCAAATGATTCAAAGGGCCGAGTCTCTCAATCGATATGCACATTGTCGGTACATGACTATCTCCGACACGCGATTGCCATTCGCTGATGCAAGCTTCTTGTTCATCTATAGCAACATTGTCCTCCAGCACATGCCTCAAAGACTCTCTAAAGAATACTTACGGGAATTCATAAGAGTGTTGGCGGCGGGTGGAGTGCTCGTGTTCGGTGTACAGGATTCTTTTGCGGTCCGAGATGTTTCCTCTCTATTATTTCGAGTGCGCCAGGTTCTCCGCATGCGTTCCAGGATCAAAGATGCACTAGGAGTCGGCTCGCCGGATATGCAGATGCATTGCATGCCTGAACGCGTAGTCCGTCAGGCACTTGGCTCCGCCGAGGTATTGGATATTCAACTGACTAATACTGCGGCAAGAGACTTCAATGGAAGAATCAAGTATTTACGCGAGGCGCCGGCGTCGGGCTATATTGGCAAGCAATACTGTGTGGTGAAACTGCCGTGAGCCTGCATCGCAGCGAATGCAGCCGCCGCTTTCGTAGGTCCTCATTTTGGCAATTTGGACGCCACAGTCCGATGATTGTTCCCAAAAAAGCCCTTTGATGAGTGGGTGAGTTCCGTCGGTGGAATATACCACCTCGTGACAGAGCAGAAATAGAGGCAGGAACGTTGAAGAAAATTATCAAGAGTGCATTGAAGCGTCTGAAGAGATGGCTCGTTGTAGGGGACGCGCATACAACAATGCTGCAGAATCGGCAGCTCCTGGGACGCATGGCAAGTTGGCAAGTCCGGTCCCAAAGGGTCATTTCTTCTCTTCAGGAGGTCGAATTTCAAGTGAGTTCCCAGTGTGGCGAAGACGGAATTATCGACTGGCTCATTGAACGCTTAGGGATCCCTCCCGAATTACGCTCTTTCGTTGAGTTGGGCGTCGAAAATTACCGGGAAGCCAATACTCGCTTCCTGTTGCAAAATCGTAACTGGCGCGGGCTCATTATGGATAGCAGCTCAGCCATGGTTGTCGCCGCCAGAGAAGATGCTCTATCTGGGGCGCACGATCTTACCGTGCTTCCGGCCTTCATTACGCGAGAGAATATCAATGACCTGATTGCAAACGCCGGCTTCGGCGGCGATATCGGACTCCTGAGCATTGATCTCGATGGGAACGATTACTGGGTATGGGAAGCCGTACATGCCGTTAATCCCGTTCTCTGCATCGTTGAATACAACGCGGTATTTGGTGACGTGCACCCGATCAGCACGCCGTATGACCGCAATTTCAACCGTATAAAGGCCCATCACAGCTACCTGTACTTCGGCGCTTCGATCGCAGCGCTTCGTTCTCTGGCTACGAAGAAAGGGTATCGGTTCGTCGGTACAAACTCCTCCGGCAATGATGCGTTTTTTGTGCGTGAAGACTATGCGAAGTCGTTCGTAGACAGTTCGCTGCAGCAGATTCAGGCACTGCCATCCTTTTTCCGCGAATCGAGAGACAGGTTCGGACGTCGGAACTACATCGGCGGGATCGAGCGGTTGAACCATATTGCGGAAATGCCTGTGGTCGATATTGAAACGAGCAAAACCCTCCGGCTGGGCGATCTGGAACCTATCTACAGCAATGATTGGCTGAAGTCCATGACGGGGAAGGCCGCAAACTATGGCGTTTCCGCGAATAGCAACTGCAACGTCGCTTAGCTGGAATTTCAATAGGCCGCCGTCTCAGATGCAATCATCCGCCTGGAACGGCACCGTTGCCGCTATCACTGGAAGGAGGCGTCAAGCTTCTCGCCCACCAAGAGCTAGATACCGCACATTCTTGCAGGTAAAGAGGAACACCCCTTACCTCTGACACTCTCAAATCGAGAACCTGTTGTAAATGGCGAGAGAATCTCATTGCATGCGCAACAGATCCAAGGGAATCCATTCAGCACAAACAAAAGAGTGACAATTCATTGACGAGCGAATGACACCGCGGCACTTGTGGTTGTTTACGGTGAAGAGAGAAGATTATGCCGCAACCCTCCACCGTCGCCCGTGTCATCAGGATGTCTCGAAGGTGTCACTCGCAAGTGACTTCGTCTTGCGATCGAATGCCGCAACTCGCTGTGGTCGCGGCGGTATCCATGCTGGCGTTCACCCTTGTCTCCAACACTGCTGCGTATGGGCAGGTGCCCGGTGCCTCTTCTCCAATGCAGGGCCCACCCCCGATGCAAGGCACGGCCCAACCCCCAACGGGTGACAGCGGCAGTCTACCGACGGGATCGGTAGATAGCGGAAACACCGGGAGCGATCGCAGTGCGTTGGCAAGTCCCAGCACTTTAGCTGGTCCGGTGGCTCTCTCCTCTGACCAGATCATCCATATTCTGCAACAGAACCCCGATCTCGTGGTGGAATTGAAGTCCCAAGTCGCTGACCGCCTGCAGCAACAGGGCACGCAGATCGATGCAAATGACATTTCGGATCAGATGCTCTACAGCGAAATCGAGACGAACGCTAACCTGCGGGCAAACGTCACGACATTCTTGCGGGCGCGCGGATACGTGTCCCAAGATGATCTTCAGGCCATGGGGTCGAGCGTCGGTGATGGGAGTGTTAATAGCGATTTGTTTCCTGGGCAGAACTCAGGATCGCCGGCCGGCGGCACAAACTCCGCCAGGCTCGCTGCGGACGCGGGCATCGATTCGGGGCTATCTCGCACGGACCAAAGCGACCTTCCCACGAGTTTGAGCCAGTCAATGGGATCCGTCAGCAACCGTCAGGGTGGCGATCAACGGCGAGGCCGTGAGGAGGTGAACGCATCGACAGACCTGCCTAAGGTCCTTCGGCAGTCCGCACCGTACAACCTGCAATCGATGCGCGATCTATATACCCAAATTCCCGATCAGGCCGCTCCGTTGAAGCGTTTTGGTTCAGAGGTCTTCGTGAATCGGGACATTTCCGCTATGGCGCGCGGAGGCTCAGGCCGCGACACACCGCTCGATGTGCCTTTGGGGCCGGATTATGTTGTTGGCCCCGGGGACACGCTCACGATCAATATGTGGGGTGGGATGACCCAGAGCATCAGCCGTGTCGTTGATCGTGACGGCCGCATCCTGTTGCCCGATGCGGGCTCGCTCGACGTTGCTGGGCTCCCGCTACAGCGAGCAGAGGGCCTGATCGAAGGCGCGCTCAAAAAGCAGTATCGGGACGTACAGGTTACCGTCACGGTCTCGCGTCTGCGCTCGGTGCGAGTCTATGTAGTCGGCGATGTGCAGCGTCCCGGCGGATATGACATCAGCTCGCTAGCAACGCCGTTGAGTGCGTTGTATGCCGCCGGAGGCCCTACCTCAGTCGGTTCCCTCCGTGTCGTGCGCCACTATCGGGGCAAACAGCTGATTGAGGATGTCGATCTGTACGACTTCTTACTTCATGGAGTTCGTAATGGGAGTGCCCGCTTTGAAAGCGGAGACACCCTACTCGTGCCTCCCGCAGGCCCTCAGGTGGCGATCTCAGGCGCGGTAAAGCGGCCTGCGATCTACGAGGTCAAGGACGACGAATCAACGCTCGTTTCAGTGATCAACGACGCGGGGGGCTTCACGGCCGCGGCCTCGCTCGGCCACATCACGATCGAGCGAATAGACGCCAATCGACAGCGCGAAACGGTAACTCTGAAGATTGTGGGCGCGGAGAGCTCTCAAACCGATCGCGATGCTATCGCTGCGTTCCAGGTAAAGGACGGAGATCGAATTCGCGTTGCGCCAATCCTACCCTACAGCCAACGCGCCATCTATCTTGAAGGTCACGTCGTGCGTCCGGGTCGACTACCGTACACAGACGGCATGCGTCTGAGTGATGTGTTGCGTAGCTATCAGGACATACTGCCTGAGCCAGCGGTTCACGGTGAACTCATCCGTCTTGTTCCTCCGGATCTCCACGCAGAAACCATCGACTTCAATGTGCCCGAGGTGCTTATCGGGAATGCGAATTTCGATCTCCAGCCGTTCGACACGATCCGTATCCTCGGACGTTACGAGGTGGATGCGCCGAAGGTCACGATCCAGGGTGAGGTGCTGCGGCCGTCAACATACCCGCTGTCGAAGGGCATGACTGCCGCACAGCTTGTGCGCATCGCAGGAGGTTTCAAGCGCGATGCTCTGCTCGAGAGCGCAGACCTGACTAGCTACGGGGTCATGAACGGAAATCGGATCATCGGAAGTCTCGCGACAGTGCGTATTGGGGCAGCGGTTGCCGGAACGGACCCTGGTGCAGACGTGCCGCTCAAGCCTGGCGACATTCTGACCATTCATCAGATCACGGGATGGAACGAGATTGGCGAGTCTGTGACGATAGTGGGCCAGGTCAGGTTTCCAGGAACATACGGCTTTCAGGAAGGCGAACGTCTTAGCTCCGTTCTGCGCCGCGCCGGAGGGTTTCGTGAAACGGCCTATCCAGCAGGAGCAGTGCTGGTGCGAGAGCAGGTGCGCGAGCTCGAACAAAAGAGTCGCGAAGAGCTGATCAGACAGATCGAGACCAGTTCTGCTGCCGCCCGCCTTTCGCCGAATCTGGGATCGAGCGATTCGGGGGCAGCGCTAAAACTTATTCAGGTGCAACAGGACCAGGTGGTATCGGAATTGAAGAGCAAGCCACCCAGTGGCCGCCAGGTTGTCCACATCACTGCCGATATCGATAGCTGGGCGAATACGCCCGTAGACATCGAGTTGCGCCGAGGAGACGTGCTAACAATTCCGAAGCGTCCCAGCTTTGTTCTTGTGACTGGCCAAGTCTATAACGTCACTGCGCTGACTTTTACTCCGGGCAAGACGGCGGGATGGTATCTGCAACATGCGGGTGGGACTAGCGACACCGCTAACCGCAAAGAGATTTTTGTAATCCGAGCCAACGGTTCAGTCATCGGCCGTCACTCGGGCGGTCCGGCCGTGCTCTCAACCAAACTTGACCCCGGGGATGTCGTTGTCGTGCCACAGAAAGTGATAGGAGCTTCCGTCTTCTGGAAAAATCTGCTGGCAACCGCGCAGCTCGCAACTTCTATCGCCATCACCGCAGGAATAGCGAACCTCTAAGGGCGCCATGATTGCAATGCTCAACAACGCGCTCATTCATACGAGGCCAAAACCATGAGTCCCACGATCATGACCTCATCTTCGAACGAGATCGAACAGATGCTGGCGACCCCGCCTGCTAACTGGGTTGGGCGGGCGACGCTGCTGTGGAAGTATCGTCGAACTCTTGTACGCGTGACGGCGGTCGCGCTGGTTGTAAGCCTCGGTATAGCGTTCGTAATACCCAAGCGGTACAAGGCGGTCACGAGCATTATGCCGCCCGATCAACAGGGTTCAGGCGCGATGTTGCTTGCGGCACTCGCCGGCCGCTCTGGTGGGCTTGGCAGCCTCGGCAGTCTTGCTGGAGGCCTATTCGCCGGTCATCCCACCGCGGCACTCTACGAGAACCTACTGGAAAGCGGGACCGTCAGTAGCCATCTGATTGACCGCTTCCATTTGCAGCAGGTCTATCACACACGTTATCGCTTCAGCACCGCCAAGCACCTGGCGCGTCTCACGACCATCACCGATGACAAGAAAAGCGGCGTGATCACCATCGCAGTCCAGGACACGGACCCCGTACGCGCTCGTGACATGGCGCAGGGCTATCTCGACGAGTTGAATAACCTGCTCACACGAACCAGCACTTCCTCTGCTCATCAGGAGCGCATCTTCATTGAGAGCCGTCTTCATTCCGTTGGAGCGGACCTCGAACAGGCCCAGCTTGCGCTGGGTGAGTTTTCAAGCAACAACAGCACCATCGATATCAGAGAACAGACCCGTGGTCTGGTAGATGCGGGCGCGCGGGTACAAGGGGAACTCCTGGTTGAGCAGGCCGGCCTGCAATCGCTGCGTCAGATCTATGGGGACGGGAACGTGCGTGTGCGTGAAACGGAGGCACGCATCGCGTCTCTCCAACGCGACCTGCAGAAAATGACAGGTTCCTCTGCCCCTTTGGCTTCTGGCGATGCGGGTGTCGATCATGCGACGCCCGACGCCAAAGATAGCGGCGAGCTCTATCCACCTCTCCGGCAGCTTCCGCGTCTTGCGGTCCCGTATGCCGATCTCTATCGCCGTGTGAAGGTCCAGGAGACAGTATTCGAACTCCTCACGCAACAGTACGAGATGGCCCGCATCGAGGAGGCGAAAGACGTTCCCGCTGTCAACGTGATCGACCCTCCAGGGGTACCCGAAAAGAAGTCCTTCCCGCCCCGTTTGTTGCTCACTCTACTGCTTACGTTTCTTTCGTTCGCTGGGGCGGCGACTCTGATTCTGATGCGCGAACGCTGGTCGAGAGTCGACTCGGGCGATCCTCGCAAGAGACTTGCAGTTGAAGTTGTCTCCGTATTGAGCAAACGGATTCGCTCAGTTTTTGGGCCGGGGCGAGGTGTCGTGTGAGAAACCACCTCACGAACGCCATCTACGGCATCCTGGACTACGCTTCGTACCCATTTGGAATGCTCCTGGTGGCTCCAATCGTTCTGCACAAGCTCGGTGCTTCAGAGTACGGGATATGGATGATCGCCACGGCTGTGGTCAGTGCCGGAGGCATCATCGCTTCCGGTTTCTGCGATGCCAACATTCAGCGCGTTGCCCGGCTTCGCGGTGCCGGCGAGACAGATTCAATGGTGTATGCAGTGCGCAGCATGCTGGGCATCAACCTAGTGCTTGGCTTCACGCTCGCAGTTGTTGTCTGGACAGCAGCGCCTTATGCCGCTCGCCACATTGCGGTTTCGCGCCTCACTCCAATAAGGGAGTGTCTGATCTGTATTCGTATCGCGAGTGTGCTGATCATGGTGCGTGCTGTTGAGAGCGTCGGCGTCAGCACACAGCGCGCCTTCGAACAATACCGGGGAACAGTGCAGATCAGCACTGCTGTCCGGCTACTGACGCTCGCGTCAGCAGCGCTGCTCGTGCTGTCAGGACGTCGCACAGTAAGCATCCTGGCGGCCACCGCTGTTCTTCTGGTGTTGGGCACGTACATGCAGTTCCGCCAGCTTCGCAAGTTTCTCGGGGACGTTTCCTTATGGCCGGCCTTTCAAGCCGAGGAAACGCGAGTGCTGCTGGGTTTCGGTGTGTTCGCTTGGTTGCAGGCATTGGGTAGCGTGGTCTTCGGACAGTTCGATCGAATCCTTTTGGGCGTCTCTCTGGGTGCTTTGGCCGTCGCGCCCTATGCATTGTGTATACAGTTCGCACAGCCCATCTTCGGGCTCACTGCCTCTGGCCTCAATTTTCTTTTCCCCTACCTTTCGGGACGCGCCAGCACGATCTCGAGCGCCGCGCTGAAACGAATCTTGCTGAAAGCTTTCCTTTGTAACTTGCTGATGGTTGCCTGCGGTGCGTGCACGTTGCTTTTCTTCGGAGGCCGACTCATTCGGATCTGGGCCGGCCCAACAGTAGCGCACAGTGCGGCAGGGATCCTTCCACCGATCGTGATTGGCTCAGCCTTGATGGGACTCGGTGTGACCGGGACCTACGCCATGCAGGCGCTTGGCCATTTCAGGACCGTAGCTTGCATCAGTCTTGGTGGAAGAACGGCGATGTTGCTGTTGATGATTTATCTGCTGCACCACATGGGACTCCAGGGATTGGCAATAGCGCGCGTCTGCTACGGTGCGGTCGCCTTATTGGTGTATCTGCCTTTGTTGCGCCAGCTAGGCATTGGGCAGAGAGAGGGGGGCTCCGTCTCGCCCCTCGGGATCCCTTGCGAGATTCGGGAGGGATCGAAGCTATGAAGATCCTGGTGACGGCCGCTTCGTTCTCTTCCAAAATCTCCGGAGTCCAGCGCCATGCCTTCAATGTGGTACGGTGCCTTTTGCTGCATCCGGATATTTCGGCCGTACACCTTGTTGTCGCACCGTGGCAACGCGAGCTAGTGGAGGCCGCGGGCCTGGGTGCCGACGGCCGGCTCTCGACCTATATAGCCGATATGGGCAAGAGCTCTCTCAGTCGAAATCTTTGGTACTATCGGCAGCTTCCGGCACTGGTTGCGCGGCTGCAACCCGATCTGGTCCATCTTTCCTATCCCGTGCCTGTCGACAGAGAGTCTCTCGCCTGTCCAACGGTTGTGAGCCTGCACGACCTCTATCCCTATGAGATTCCTCGAAATTTCGGTTTTCCACAAGTCATTTTCAACCGCCTGATCTTGCGGCTTTGTCTCCGAAGAGTCGATGCGATTGCTTGCGTCTCCGAAACGACGATGCTTCGGATGAAGCAGTATGAGTCGCGTCGAATGTGGCGCAAAGCGGTCCGAGTCTATAACTGCGTTGAGCCCGAGCCGCTCTGCGCCCTACGCTCTCCCATACCAGATTGGCGGGACGAGCCGTTCCTGCTCAGCATTGCGCAGCATCGGCGAAACAAGAACATTCCTCTGCTGGTTCGAGCGTTTCATCGCTTACTGCGCCAGGGCCAGATTGCTCCGGCAACGAAGCTGGTCATCGTCGGCATCGCCGGACCCGAGACTCGCCGCATTTATGAGCTGGTAGCTCGCTGCGGTTTGAGTCACAGCGTGCTTTTCCTAGAAGGACTGTCGGAGGCAGAGTTGCAGTGGTGTTACGCGCGATGTGAAGCACTCGTAGCTCCTTCAAAAACGGAAGGCTTTGGTTTACCTGTTGCGGAGGCACTTCTCGCCGGTTGTCGCGTTATCTGTTCGGACATACCCGCGTTTCGGGAAGTTGGTGGCGCGCATTGCCGATTCGTCGCGTTAGGAACAGATGCAGAGGAGGAATTGGCGGCGGGGATCGTGGCAACGCTTCGAGAGCCCGCAAAAATGCCCGTATCTCTTCCGCACCTCTCAGCTGAAGTTCTTGCGAACCAGTATGTGAGTCTCTACTGCGGACTTATACCGTCTTCTGCATCTGCACAGAACCCAATGTGCGCCGCATTGATCCAGGTAGCACCAGAAAGGCAGTCCCTATGAAGGCAACAGAGTGCAGGCCCGCAGCCCACGTCCTTGGAGTTGATGTCGATGCAATCGACCTGGATGAGGCCCTGGGGCGTGTCGCCGTTCTACTGCAGGGCTCTCGCAAGAGTTATGTGTGCGTCGCTGGCGTTCATGGAATCATGGAAGCTCAGAGAAACCCGCAACTGATGGAAGTTTATTCGGGTTCAGAGATGACGATCCCAGATGGTATGCCCTTGGCGTGGGTCGGGCGCATGCAGGGACATATCGCTATGCCACGCGTCACCGGACCAGATCTGATGCTTGAGGTATTTCGTCGAAAAGAATTCGCTCGAGCCACGCATTTCTTGTATGGCGGGCGTGAAGGGATTGCGGAGGAACTGCGCGACAAACTTAGAATACAGTTCCCCTGGGTGAAGATTGTTGGAACGTACACACCACCCTTTCGGGTACTCTCAGAGTATGAAGAAGAGCAATTCATCTCGACCATTGGCGGATTGAAGCCGGACATTATTTGGGTTGGCATCAGCTGCCCGAAACAGGAGATCTTCATGGCCCGGTACTTACCGGAACTGGAAACGAAGTTGATGTTTGGTGTTGGGGCGGCCTTTGATTATCACACCGGCCGAATCCGCGATTGCGCTGACTGGATCAAGCGTGCTGGTCTGCAATGGCTGCACCGATTGCTGCAGGATCCGAGACGCTTGTGGCGGCGTTACCTTCGCAACAACCCTGCATTTGTCTGGCACATAACATTGCAAATGCTGAAAGTACGGCGATACCCTCGTCGTTCAGAGGTGCGCGTCGCCGAGACGCAGCGCCAAATCCAGGTGCGTTGATGACGATGGGCTGTTCCTTAGCGCAGTACGAGTTCCGGCTACGGCGCCGCCAATGAAACTCTTCGAACGCTTTGTTCCCGGTTTCTCGTGCTGTGGATTAGATTCTCCGTCTCGGCAGGAGAGCGTCGCTGTGATACTCGGGGGAAACATATGCAAGAAGCGCCGCGGTCTGCGACGGTCTAGACAGAATCGTGACAATTGACTAACCAGCGCATGACAACTGATTCCCAGGAGATCGCTAGTGTCGGTATTGCTGGCGGATTCGCCGGCATTTACGGAGTTTGGCAGTCCGCTCGCTTCCAGAGCAGATTCGCGTTCATTGAGATAGTGCATGTCCAAAGGAGAGTCTATGAAGAAGTTCGTACTGAGGGTTCTGTTTGTCTGTATTTTGGCTGCGGCTGCGGTCTCCAGCGACGTGGTTCGTGCTCAGGAAGCGCCCCGGAGAATCGAAGTCACTGCCAAGCGTTTTGCATTCGAGCCTAGCGAGATCACATTGAAGAAGGGACAGCCGGTGGTGTTCGTCATCAAGAGTACGGACGTAGCGCACGGTCTCGGGTTTCGCGAACTGCACCTTGATGTCAAGGTCCCCAAAGGCGGCACGGCAGAGTTGCCGTTTACACCGGATAAGACCGGCGATTTTGTCGGTCACTGCTCCGTATTCTGTGGCTCCGGTCACGGCTCGATGACATTAACACTTCATGTGACGGACTAGATATGCGTCCGTTCATCCTTACGATCGCTGCGACTGTTCTGGTAGGGCTGGCCGGATGCAAGGCCGACCCTCCGGGAAAGCTGGAGACGAAGACGATAACATTTGCCAAACATCACATCTTCATAGGTAACAAGAAGCAGAAGAACCCATTGCCGGATACCGCGCAAACGCGGGCTGACGGTAAGGAAGCGTTCTCGCATTATTGCGTTGCCTGCCATGGCTTGGATGGCCAAAACACCGGCGTACCATTCGTGGATCACATGTCACCACCGATCCCGTCGCTGGCTTCCGATGATGTGCAGCGATATACAGACGGCCAGCTCAAGTGGATTCTTGATAACGGAATCCAGCCATCGGGAATGCCGGGATCGAAGGGAACGCTGAGCGACGACGAACTCTGGTCAATCGTCGCTTTTCTGCGGCATCTTCCTCCTGCGGGGAGCCAAGGCGTTCCAGATATGTATACCCACTGAGTGACCCAGGACTAGAGAAGACCGTCAGCTCTTGAGGAATTATGGATCCAAGCAACGACATCATAGAGGAGAACAACTTCTGCGCCCCACCAGGTTTGGCTTTGGCATTTGCGGTTGGCTTCTTTTTGTCGTTTCGCATCGTTATCCCCGTGTTCTTGGTGCGCATGTTAGGTACAGATCCACAGACGGGAGCTGAGACTAAGCTTGCGTTGAACGCTCTCCTACTTGGTCTCGTCTGCTTCGCCGGGGTGGGAACCGCGAACCGCACGTTTCGTTCCATGTTGCAGTTGGCGAGTATTCGATGGGTAATTATCTATCTAGTGTTTTCCGGATGTAGCCTGCTCTGGAGTGCCACGACGTCGGTACCAGCATCTGTTGCTTACTGGTGCGGGACGGTTTCCGATGTTGCGATAGTGGTTCTGCTGCTCCGTGCGGGTCCCGTTACAGGAGTGGCAAATTCAGTGATGAAGGGCTTCATATGGAGCACCTGTTGCATTGCATTGATCGCTTGGATTATGCCCACGCAGTATGATCTAAGGCTTGGAGACGAAGACTTTTTCAATTCGAATTCGATCGGTAATCTTTGCGCCATCGCCATTCTCTTTGGCCAATACCTCATGCGCCGTAAAGAAGGGAAGTGGAGATTCACTGCGTTCTTTCTTTCGGTCACTCTTCTTCGCAGTCTAAGCAAGACAGCCATCGTCGCCTTCCTGGTAAGCGAGGGCTATCTCATAATTCACGATAGATCAATGAGCCGCAAGACCAAAATGTTCCTCACCGTTGCGGTGATAACCGTGATCTTCATATTCTGGGGTCTGTTCGAAGCCTATTACGATTTTTACACCACTTACGGCAACCAGGCTGAAACTCTGACGGGCCGCACTGCGATCTGGGCCTACGTTTTCGATGCAGCGCTTGAAAAGCCCTGGATTGGGCATGGCTTTGATTCTATGTGGAACGTCGTTCCTGTTTTCGGAACGTTCGAAGCGAGGCACGCGGAAAACGAGCTGCTACAGCAGTTCTACTCCTTCGGTGTAGCAGGTATCGTGATGCTGTGCGGCTTGTATGGCAGTCTCTATCGAAAGATTCGTAGACTTCCGCAGGGGCCAGTCAAGATAATCTTCGTCAGCATCCTGCTTTTCGTCATCGTCCGCGGATTCGCCGTGGCCGACCCTTTCGATCTATTGCTCCCCTTATGGGCGATCGTTCTGATTACTATGCTCGTGGATTGCGCCGACACGGTGGGCCAAGATATGGCCACTGTGTTGCTCCCCGCTCGATCCGACGCATCTATCTCGGTGCTGCATGCTTCGGCTTTGCGATAGCGATCTTATGAGGATTGTCATAAGTGCAGTCTCGACGGAGTCTCGGATTAGAGAACTGGTGGGCCCAATTGCCGCTGTAGCGCAGCAGCTCCTGGGGCGTCCGGGCGTCTCAGTAATCTATCTCATCGTGGAACAGTCCCATGCCACGTTGTTCGAGGAGGCAGTAGAAAGCCGCGATTCGAGACTTGAAATCATGACTGTTGCGATCGGCCCAAGCATGTTGCACAACTATCTATGGCATTATCGACAGTTGCCCGGAATCGCAGCTCGGCTGCGCGCAGATCTAATTCATTTTGCCTACCCTGTACCGATTAGGCGGGGGACGCTCTTTCCCGGAACAGCTCTTAGCCTCCAGCATGTGCATGCGAAGGGTCCCCATGCGAGTCGTGGGGTTCTCGATTCGCTTGTTTCGCCATGGATTCTGAGAAATCACCACAGGGCGATGAACGAAACCTCCCGGCTATCGGAACCCTTGTGCCAGCAACTCGGGCTAGGAACGACTCAGGTTTCTGGCATTCCCGTGCGAAAGGAGCATCCTGCCAGACAGCGAAACAGCAGGTCGGTAACCGCTGGATGACCACCCTCTCATTGCGCCTTCGCGGCAAGGGAAGGGCCTCCAGAAACGATCGCCGTCCGTTGCTAGATGACGATTCCGCCTTTAATTGTCATCCGATTGTAATTTTTGGGCTTCAGCGCCCGATTGTAGACTTATTATCGGCCAAAATAGAAGACAGAGGGTCGAGATCATGGTCACGGATACGGACTTAGTGGAAGAAGGAATCGAACTCGATACAGTGCCCGCGACGAATCTCGGTACCGTCCTGATCATTGAAGACGATCCGCGGATGCAGAAGGTTCTCCGAACAATCTTCGTCAAGGAGCACTACGCCGTCGTCGTAGCCGGCGATGGTCAAACCGGACTCGAGTTATTTCGCAGTGAACGGCCGCTCGCCGTGGTTCTAGATCTTGTTCTTCCGCGGATCTCCGGTCGCGAACTTTGCCAGACCTTTAAGAATCTATCCAGCGAAACGCCAATTATAGTGCTGAGCGCGATCAGCGAAGTTGTGGACAAGGTATTACTCCTCGAATTGGGCGCTGATGACTATGTAACTAAGCCCTTCAGCCCACGAGAACTCACAGCTCGCGTTCAGGCAGCAATTCGTAGACAACGTAAGCCCGCCGCTGCCACGATCTTTCGCTTTGCGGATTGTGAGATCGACTTCAAGAGTATGAGTGCACGATGCAAAGGCGTGCCCGTGGTCCTCACCGCCCACGAGTTCAAGCTGCTGAAGTTCTTTACGGACAATCTTGACCGAGTACTTACACGCGAACTCTTGCTCACCGAGGTTTGGGGATACTACTCCTATCCGACCACGCGGACCGTAGATAACCAGATTTTGAAGCTGCGTCAGAAGCTGGAACCTGATCCGGCGAATCCGAAGCATCTGCTCACAATTTACGGTGCAGGATACAAGTTCGTCCCATGATACTAACTTCGATCAGCGCCGAACCACGAAAGCGATAAACCATTTACTCCGCAATAACGCCACTTGGAAATGAAGTGCCTTGAACAAGCCCGACGTTAGACAGTGTCTGCGTCGCAAAGATCCAACGCCTGACTTTGTACGTCGCTGAAGACCTTCAGTCGAGACGTTACTCGTCGGTGCAGTCTCAGGATCAGTTTTTGATGGTGACACTGGATGATCCCGCGTTTGGCTCTATTTCTCTTCTTCTCTGTTACCGCTTTCGCTCAGACAGTTGCTGTTTCTCCCGCAGGTCCGATCAAGACGCTGGCAGAGGCCCGGGATGCAGCACGCGCAGAGCGTCGCTCCGGTATCACCGGCTCCATCACGATCACGATTGGCGCAGGAACATATTTTCTTCCGGAAACACTTATCCTTGGTCCGGAGGATAGCGACACCATTTGGGAGGCAGCCCACGGCGAGCACCCTATCATTAGCGGCGGCCGGATCATCTCGGGATGGACTAAAACCTCCGGCGCAACTTGGACTGCAGACGCTCCTGGCCCTTATTTTCGTCAACTCTTTGTCAATGGCAGTCGCGCGACTCGCGCACGAACGCCGAACGATACTTTCTTTCGCTTTGCGGGCAACGGTACTCCGAATGCGCCACTTCAGTTGCACTTTCGCGGGAAGGACATCAAGGAGGAATGGGCTAATCAAGCGGACGCAGAGGTCGTCGGCTATATGGCCTGGAGCGATTTCCGCTCGCCCATCCTAGGAGTCGATAGAGATGCCCACTTAGTCGAACTAGGACCGAAGGAGGAATCCGCAAATGAAGAGGATGCGCGCTATTTCATTGAGAACCTGCCAAGCGCCCTCGACAGTCCGGGTGAGTGGTATCTGAATCGGTCGACGCAGAAGGTCGCCTACATTCCCTTGAAGGGCCAGAATATGGAGAAAGCCCAGGTAGTTGCCGCGGTACTGGATCGGCTCGTTTCTCTTCAGGGAAGGCCAGAGTCAGGCGAGTTAGTGAGTAATGTCGTCTTTCGTGGTTTGACGTTCGCGCATGCTGATTGGAACGAGGGGCCCCAGGGTTACTTCGACAAGCAGGCAGGATTGCCCGCAGCTTCAGCCGTTGAAGCAGTGGGCGCCGTCAATTTTCGCGTTGAAAGATGCACGTTTGCACACTCTGGAGGGTATGCACTAGAGCTCGGGCGGGGCTCAAAACATAACCAGGTGGTGGCAAACGAGTTCTACGATCTAGGTGCGGGCGGAGTAAAAGTAGGAGAACCACATGGAACAGCGGACGATGCAAATCAAAACTATGACAATGTGATTGCCGATAACCACATCCATCATCTTGGCCTCGTGTATGCCGCTGGTGTCGGCATATGGGTCTTGCAGAGCGGCCGCAATCAAATCATTCATAACGATGTGCACGATCTTTTCTACACCGCCATTTCAGTGGGCTGGACCTGGGGCTACCGGTCAAATCAATCGAAGGACAATCTGATCGCCTTTAATCATCTACACGCAATCGGAAAGAACATGCTGAGCGACATGGGTGGAATTTATACCCTCGGCGTACAACCCGGGACAATCATCCAAAATAACCTGATCCATGATGTTTCGTCGTTCACGTACGGAGGATGGGGGATCTATCTGGATGAGGGGTCGAGCGATATTCTGGTCGAGGACAACGTCGTTTACGGCTGCAAGAGTGCGGGTTTTCATCAGCACTACGGCCGCGAGAATATTTTGCGCAATAATATCTTCGCGTTCAATCGCGAACACGAACTGATGCGAACGCGGGGCGAGCCGCACGTCTCATTCACGCTGGAAAACAATATCGTCTATTTCGACCAGGGCGATCTCCTCGGGGCCAATTGGACAGACGGGAGCTACATCACGCAGGACAACCTCTACTATGACACGCGTGGCGCGGACATTCGGTTTGCAGACAAGTCTTTTAGCGAGTGGAAGGAATCGGGCCAGGATCGGGGCTCGATCATCGCAGACCCCCTTTTTATCAATGCAGAAAATTTCGATTTTCGTCTGCAACCGGAATCACCTGCATTGAAGATGGGTTTTCATGAGATCGATATAACAACAGTTGGCCCTAGGGTCCCTACAGGTGCGGATATGTGGTAAATTGGCTGGCGTTTCCATCGAAAGCGACCGCGGTCGCAGTCAAATTGGCGAGTACGCGTCTCTCTTAAACTGGCCTGATTGAGAGTACGGGTTCGGCCCAGAAGGGTATTTGGCTGTTGGAGAATTGCGCCAAAGTGTGGGCTATCCGAAGCCCGCAAAATCGGGTTTCTATATCGATCACTTGTCACGGGCTCAGCAAACAGCCATCAGGATAGCCACTGACAAAGCATGGTGGCAGACTCGATTTAGAGGAGTACAACCAAAAGTGCTGTGTTTAATGGTTGAAGTGGTAGACGCGGTAGGATCGAATCTGTGACCAGTCGTTTAAGAGTCGAATGCCCGCA
Source organism: Edaphobacter sp. (assembly GCA_035483075.1). GTDB lineage: Bacteria > Acidobacteriota > Terriglobia > Terriglobales > Acidobacteriaceae > Edaphobacter. Next base: position 71,570 of record DATHQG010000280.1, read on the forward strand.
ATAATTCGATTGATTCGTTCGGGCTGTATCCGCCTGTCGAACTGACGGGCCGATCTGGAGCGCCCTCACTGAACGAGGCGCGACGACGAAAACAATCTGGTTCATGGTCAAGAGTGTGTTTCTGTGTGCTGAGGGCTATTTTCGGTTAACCGTCGAATTCGTCGCTCTCGTTCTCCCAGCGTATGGCGGCCGCGCAAGGGGTAGGTCATTTTATGGCAAGAGTCCTTCGCCGAACTGCTATGCGTGACGTTACACAAAGTGCCGTGTGGTTCCACACAGTTTTTGTGTAACACCGCACGCCGATTATGTAGCGACCTCTATTTCTATCGCTCGATCAATTTCCTATTCTCAGCACAGGTTTTCTGAGATCGCCCTGCGGGCCCACCACAGCCCTCCCAGCGGGCTTTGATCCGTGAAGACATTTGGGTTTCAAGAATTTTAGATTTTGCCCGAAAAGGGCTTTCAAAGGAAAGGAAAGTGATTATGAAAAAGCTATTCATTTCGTTGCTTCCTGCGATTTTGCTCTGCAGGGGGCTAATTATGGATGCGACGGCGCAAAGCAGTGTTACGTCACAGCCGTCTACCGGCTTTATCGGGTGGGATACAAGCAAACCAAAATCATCCGATTCGCCCTCACTGCGATTATCCAAGAGGTAGTTTCCCTGATCCTGGAGAGCACCCAGTCAGGTTCAATCGAAGGCCTAACTGTCAACCCTTACCAAGCGCGGGCCGGTGTTAAGATGCACTGGCTCGCGTTGGCTCTATTAGTTTTGGGAAAAAGGGCAAAAAATATTGATCGTCAAAGACAATGCCGCAGTTCGGCGACTTGTACGACCTGCAGTTGCCCATCTCGCCTGAGCACTGTTTTCTGACCAGGCCGGCGACTTGGGCGCAGCGCTTCGCATCGGTGTCATTGACGAGAGCGTCAACCCAGATTGACCGTAATCCGCCCTGAACCCAGAAATCTGGAAAGTCTTGAATCCGCGGTGTATGAGCTGGCGATTATGCGTCAACGGAAATGAGGATCGGCCAACTTCCGGCTGGCCATCTGGGTGGGAGTACGTGCGGAGTATGTGGACGACAAACATGTCCGGCGACCTGGCCGATACTGAGCGAGGTGCTCAGTGTTTCTGTGGGTAGTAGGAAGCCGCTTGGTTTCCCACTACCCGTGCTCCCATTTATCCTGACGACTTTTTGATCGAGACCTGCAGCAGATCTCCCAGGCCGATACGGCGGAGCAGTTCGGCACGAACCCGATCCATGACCATGTTGGTTACCTCTGCGCCATCCTCTGTCGGATCGACATGCACCCTGAATGGACGCTTCCCGAATGGCGTGTCTACGATCTTCACAATCGCATCGGCGACTGCTGTGGCATCCGCATCTGGAGGCACGATGGAGGCAAAGCCCTTCATCACGTCGTCGGCGAAGCCTTTGTAGGGTCCAGCTTCGTACTCGGCCACGACTGTGGTGTCTGCAGGGCGGCCGGAGTGGGCGAAATGGTTGGTGCCGCCCGTGAAGGCGCCGGGCACGACGATAGTGGTCTCGACGCCCCAACGGACGAGTTCGCGAGCGTATACGACCGCCATTGCGTCCATGCCTGCCTTCGAGGCGAAGTAGGGTGCCAGGTAGGGAGGCGTGCCACCCGCACTGCTGCTGCTCGATACCCAGAGGACGAGCCCCTTCCGCTGTCTCCGCAGATACGGCAGTACCGCGCGATTGACTCGCTGTGTGCTCAGCACATTGATGTCGTAAAGCTCGGCGAGTTGCTCGGGAGTGAAGGCTTCCGCCGGCCCGAAGACCATGTGCCCAGCGTTGTGGATCAGCACGTCGATACGGCTCTGCTGGTCGATAATGGCCTTGATGGCGGCATCCACAGAGGGCTGGTTGGATACATCCATCTCTACGGTTCGCAGATCCACGCTGTACTCTTTTGAAAAGCGATTGGCTTCCTCAACCTGCGGGGCGTTGCGACCTGTAGTTTCTCTCATACCCGCGTAGACGGTGTGACCCGCCCGGGCAAGAGCATGTGAGGCAAGGGAACCAAAACCGCTTGACGCCCCAGTGATGATGATGACGTTTTTCATGAAATTCTCCTTGATTGCGATCGGTTGGGAACGAGGTCCACAGACCGGACTGGGAATCAGGCGAAGCCGCCGTTTGCGCGGAGTATCTGAGCGTTGACCCATCCGCCATCGGGGCCAGCGAGGAAGGAAACAACGCCTGCGATATCGTCGGGCTGACCGAGACGCTCAAGCGGCGCCATGCTACTGATCTGTTTGATCTGTTCTTCTGTCTTGCCGTCCAGGAAGAGCTCCGTCCCTACAGGTCCAGGTGCAATGGCGTTGACGGTAATTTTGTGTCCGCGAAGCTCGTTGGCGAGGACATGGACAAGGCCTTCGACACCTGCCTTGGAGGCGATGTAAGGGCCGTAGGCAGGAAAGTTCTTCGCGAGGACGCTGCTGGAGAATGCGATGATACGGCCTCCCTCGGCTACGTGCTGCGCCGCCTGCGAGAGGACGAGGAAGGTTCCGCGGAGGTTCGTGGCAATGACTTTGTCGAAGGTCTCCACGTCACCTTTGGCGATGGGCGAAAGAGGCATGATGCCTGCGTTGTTGACGACGACGTCGATTTGGCCGAAGGCTTTGAGGGTCTTCTCGAAGAGCTGCTTGATGTCCTCAGGGTTGGCGACGTCGGCCTGAATGGCGAGGGCGCGGCCTCCAGCGCTGGTAATCTCATTGACGACCTCTTCTGCCTTGGCTGCGTTGCCTGCGTAGTTGACCACGACGCCGAATCCGTCGGCTGCGAGGCGAAGAGCGATGGCACGTCCGATGCCGCGGGAGGCTCCGGTTACGATAGCTGTCTTTCTCATGATGGTTCTCCTTTTTGGCGGCTTCTTCGAACTTGAAGTCCGTCGCTAAAAAGAGAATGAACCTGATAGCGCTATACGTCCAATGCATAGTGCTAATATTAATTATGCGTGTAACACAGCTACGTCAAGCCGACTTAAATCTACTCGTTGTGTTCTCGGTACTTGCCGAGGAGCGCAACGTATCCCGTGCCGCCAAGCGGTTGTTATTGAGCCAGCCCGCGGTGAGCCGCGCCTTGCAGCGAATGCGGGATACGTTTCACGATGATCTGTTGGTACGGACAGCAAAGGGTTATGAACCAACGCCTCAAGGGGAACGTGTTCTTCAAGAGCTTGAGATCATGTTGCCGAAATTGGATCGGCTCATCTCGGGTTCGACCTTCGACCCGGTGACGGAACATTGTTCCTTCCGGGTTGCGGCAACAGACAATGCGACCTCGATCATCGCTCCCGTTCTCTGTCGCGAAGTTCTCCCGGTGGCGCGACAGGTTCGCTTCACGTTCGCAAGTTGGAGGGGAGATGTCTTCGAGGACCTGAGTCACGGTCGGCTCGATCTTGC
>DATHQG010000281.1:0-24087 GCA_035483075.1 Edaphobacter sp.
TTCACCCCCAGCGGCTTCAACCCCTCGTCCAGCAGCCCCATCAACGTCGTATTGTGGGCCCCACCTCCGGCTACCACAAACTCGACCGGCAGGTCCGGGGCCGCCGCCGCAAGATGCGCGCGAACAAACCTCCGGTAAGCATCCACAACCGAAGCCGCCGTTAGTGCGGTAGCGCTGGCAACCACGTCCTCGTCCCGGTCGTCTTTTCCGCCGGCCCTCCTGCACATTGCAACAAACCGCGAAACAAACGCGTCTCCAAACTGCTCTCGCCCGCAAGACTTCGGCGGCAGGGCAGAGAAGTACCCCTCCCTCAGAATCTCTTGCACAACCGATGGCAGCACTCTCCCTGTCCGTGCCACGGCTCCGTCTCGATCGAACTCCCGCTCATACAATCTCCTCATACAACCGTCGATCACCATATTTCCCGGCCCGGAATCAAACGCCATCACCCCATCGACCGCGGCCCCAGCAGGCAGTGCCGCCATATTCGCAATACCGCCAAGGTTCTGCATCACTCTGCTCATCTTTGTCGATCGAAACAAGCAGTAATCCAGAATCGGCACCAGCGGAGCACCCTGCCCACCCGCCGCCAGGTCCCCCGGACGAAAGTCGCTCACCACCGGCACCCTCAGCCGCTCCGCAATCACCGCAGCCTCACCCATCTGCCATGTACACCGCAGAGGCGACCCAAGATACTCATCTGAGGCTCCCTGGTGATACACCGTCTGCCCATGACACCCCACCAGCTCAGCTGTCTCCCCAAATTGCTCCTGCGCCTTCGTCACCGCGTCCGCATACACCTCGCCCAGCCGCCAGTTCAGCCGCGCCAGCTCCGCCACAGAGATCGCCTGAGCGTCCATCGCCCCCAGCACCGCTGCCCTTACGCGGCTTGGATAGCCAACTCCAACGTGTCCGACCAGCTTCACCACCGGCGTCCCGTCCTTCGCCCGCGATGGTGAGATCCGACACAGCGCCACATCTACTCCGTCCGCCGAAGTCCCACTCATTACCCCCGCCACCACCATGCTCTTCGCCATCAGCCTTTCAACTCCCTCTGCAACTCCGCCAGCAAGTTCAGCGCCTCTCTCGGAGTCAGCCCATCCACATCCGCCTCCGCCAGCCGATCTACAATCCTCTGCGACAGCGGCGTAAACATTGTCATCTGCATCTGTGGAACCGGCGAAGCCTCGCGCACCTGCTGGGTCTCCGCCCGCTCATGCACCTTCAACACCTCGCGCGCCCTTGCAATCACGCCTGCAGGCAGCCCTGCAAGCTTTGCAACTTCGATCCCATAGCTTTTACTCGCCGGCCCCGCCTCCACCGTGTGCAGAAACACAATGCCCCCCGCCGTCTCTTTCACCGTCACCCGAAGGTTCGTCAGCCGTTCCAACCTTTCCGCCAGCAGTGTTAGCTCATGGTAGTGCGTCGCAAATAGCGTTCGTGCCCCGATCCGATCATGCAGATGTTCCACCGTCGCCCACGCCAGACTCAACCCATCATAGGTAGCCGTCCCGCGTCCCATCTCATCCAGCAGCACCAGCGACCGGTTCGTCGCCGTATTCAAGATCGCCGCCGTCTCTGTCATCTCGACCATAAACGTCGACCGGCCCCGCGCAACATTGTCGCTCGCTCCAATCCGCGTATAAATCCGATCCACCAGCCCCAGCCGCATCCGTTCCGCCGGAACAAAGCAACCCATCTGCGCCATCACCACCAGCAGCGCTGCCATTCGCAGATATGTACTTTTGCCCCCCATATTCGGCCCGGTAATCAGCAGGACCGCCGGCCCCGCGTCCGCATCCATATGCACCGAGTTCGGCACAAACCGTCCTCCGCCCGACTCCTCCAGTCGCCGCTCCACCACCGGATGCCGCGCCTGCACGAACTCCAGCACGCCGCTGGTCTCCACCTGCGGCCTAACCCAACCCCGCAGCACAGCGAGATGTGCAAAACAGCCCAGCAGGTCGATCTCCGCCACCTTCCGCGCCGTCTCCCGCATCCGTCCGGCGGCCTCCAGCAACTGCCGCCGCAACTCCGCGAAGATCCTCCGTTCAATCTCGCCGCTCCGTTCCTGCGCGGTCAGGATCTTCGTCTCATACTCCTTTAGCTCCGGCGTCGTAAATCGTTCAGCATTCACCAGCGTCTGCTTCCGCTCATAATCTGCCGGGACGGCCTTCGCATTCGCCTTCGTCACTTCAAGGTAATACCCAAACACCGAATTGAACCGAACCTTGAGCGACCCGATCCCTGTCCTCTCGCGCTCTCTCTCCTCAATCGCAGCCAGCGATTGTCGGCCGCTTCGGCTCAGCTCCCGCAACTCATCCAGCTCCGCATCCACACCCTCACGAATCGCCCCGCCGTCCCCAAGCGACACCGGCGGCTCCTCGGCAATCGTCCGCACGACCATCTCGTGCAGGTCTTCCAGCGGATCGACACTCACCCCCAACTCACGCCAGCGCACACTTTCAAATAAGCCGACCGCAGAGACCACGCCGGGCAGACACCCAAGCGTCTTCGCCAGCGCCATCACCTCCCTTGGCCCAGCCGAGTCCAACGCTACCCTCCCCAGTAGCCGCTCCAGGTCCAGTACCCCATCCATCGACCGCCTCAACCCCTCACGCCGTCGCAGGTCTCCCGCGGCCTCACCCACAGACTCCAGCCGAGCCTCAATCTCCCCGAGGCTACTCGCCGGACGCAGCAACGAAGCTCGCAGCAGCCGTTTGCCCATCGGCGTACAGCAAGCGTCCATGGTGTAGAACAACGTAGTCTGCGCCGACTCCCCGGAGAACAGCGGTTCGACAAGCTCCAGGTTACGCACACTCACCGCGTCGAGCTCGAGACAGGTCGACCGTTCATAAAACCGCAGCCCATCTACATGCTCCAACCCACCCTGCTTGGTCTGCCGCATGTAATGCAGCAGCGCTCCCGCCGCCACCGCTGCAGTCTCATGTCCACCCAGCCCCATTCCATCCAGCGAATGTACCTTGAAGTGGTTCCGTACCAGGGGCACCGCATACTCCGACGTAAACACCCACTCATCCAGGGCCGTCTTCGTCCGAATCACATCCAAACCTGCCGCCGTCTCGCTCTCCCCGGCTAGATTCACCCCACCCAGCAACCCTGCTCCATACAGCAACTCCACCGGCCTCACCCGTCCCAACTCGTCCACCAACGCGGCCCATGCACCCACCCCTGCAAACTCCGTGGCCCGAAACTCCCCGGTCGATAGGTCCAGCAACGCTAGACCACAAACCTGCTCGGCGCCCGAACCCATCACGGACACGCTAGCCAGATAATTACTCTGTTCTGCCCCCAGTGTCGGATCGAGCGACGTCCCCGGCGTGAGCACTCGCGTCACCTCCCGCCGCACGATCGTCTTCGTCTGCTTTGGGTCCTCCATCTGCTCGCACAGGGCGATCTTGTACCCCAGCCGAAGCAACTTCTGCAGATAAACCTCCGCAGCATGGTAAGGGACCCCGCACATCGGCTGCTTCTTCTCTTTGTCCCTCGCCGTCAGCGTCAGCTGCAGCTCCCGAGACACTAGGATAGCGTCCTCATAAAACAGCTCATAGAAGTCACCGATCCTGCAGAACATCAGGCAGTCAGGATGCTGTTCCTTTGCCGCAAAGTACTGCCGCATCACCGGAGTCAACCCAGCCGCGTCGCTCGTCAAACTGGCCGTCGTCTCTATCGTCATCCCATTCTTTGCCACAGAACCGCAGAATACCGTACTGGCCCCCGCGCCCATTCGTCCCCTGTTCAAAACCGGGTGGCAACGCCATCGACCAACCCCCCTCTCAGTGATTGGGGAGCACCTGCTTTCCCGCGAGCAAAACCCACGTCGAGCAGTACAGGAGAACCGAATGACCAAACAAATCAACGGCAAAAGGATCGCAATCCTCTCCACCGACGGATACGAGCAGGTCGAACTGACTGACCCTAAGAAAAATCTCGAAAAGGCCGGCACCACCGTAGATGTCATCTCTATCAAAAAAGGCGAGATCAAGGGCTGGAACCACACCGACTGGGGCAAGTCCGTCAAGGTCGACCATCTCGTCAACGAAGTCAAACCAGCCGCAAACCCGAAGACATCCCCGCCTTCAGCAACCAACTCATCGAAACCCTGGCTAAAGCCAGTTAGCCGCGTCTATACCTAGAAAAAGGGACGCCCACGTCGATAAGAAGTGGGCGTCCTTCGCTCCAGGTTCCCTTGGGGTCGCATAAGACGTTGAAGCGGAGACTTTTCCGGTCATCCTCGCGCGCCGAACCAATTATCGGCAACCTTCCCCCAAAATCAACCTCAACCACAGCCCGCCTCGCAGAGTCCCCCGCGTTCCATCACGACACCGCACCCGATATACTGAAGATTCGCGAGTTTAGCCGCTGGCGAACCTTATCCATGTCTCTCCTCTGGCTCAGAGTCGCGATCCTCCTTTACGGCATAGCCGCACTCGCGGTCTTGCCGGCCGCCCTCTACGATCGTCCTCACTGGCGTCACATCGCCATCCCCGCCACCGTCGCCGCCGTCCTCTTCCACTTCGTCTCGCTCGCCGAGATGCTCAACGTGGCCCACCATCGTCTCCCCGTCGACACACACGAGACTCAGACCCTCCTCGGACTACTCCTCGCCATCGCCTTCCTGGTCGTCTACTGGCGATACCGGACAGTCTCTCTAGGCGTCTTCATCCTGCCCATCTGCTTCCTTCTCGGCCTCGTCCCCGCTTTTCACCCGGGCCAGGAGAACACCGCCTTCCCCATGGTCCACACCGGCTGGATATTCCTCCACGTCGCTCTTCTTCTCGCCGCCTACGCCGCGCTATTGATCTCTCTCCTCGCCTCTCTCCTCTACCTCATTCAAGAGCGCCGCCTTAAGCAAAAATCCCCCGCTCTCCCCTGGCTCCCACCGCTCGAAACACCCCTTGAAGTCTTAGATCAGATCGCCCTCAAGGCCCTCCTCTTCGGCCTGCCTTGCATGACCGCGGGGCTCCTCATCGGCTCTCTCATCGCCCAGGTCACGGTCGGCGCGTCCTACTTCCGCGATCCCAAGATCCTTCTCGCCTTCGCCCTGTGGCTCGCCTACATCGCAATGATCTACATCCGCCGCGCGGCGGGCCTGCGCGGACGACGCGCAGTCTACCTCTCCAGCTTCGTCTTCTTCGTCGTCCTCGCCGTCTGGGCCGCAAACCAGTTTTCGGCAGTCCACAGGTTCACCGCCCCATGAACCAATCCAAGCCCAAAACGACCCAGGGGCGTCTCGTCCTACTCGGCATCAACCACATCACCGCGCCCATCGAGGTCCGCGAGCGCCTCGCCATCCCCTCGGCACGCCTGGCCGACGCCACCCGCTCCCTCCTCCATCAGCCGGGCATCCGCGAGGGCCTCATCCTCTCCACCTGCAACCGCGTCGAACTCCTCACCCTGCAGGACGACAACGAGACCGCCCAGTCCCAAGCCAAAACCGACCTCCTTCGCTTCCTCCACGAGTACTTCGCCGTCCCCCCTCACGACATCCAGCCTCACCTCTACGAATTCCAGGAGCGCGAAGCCGTCCGCCATCTCTTTCGCGTCGCCAGCTCTCTCGACAGCATGGTCGTCGGCGAACCGCAGATCCTCGGCCAGGTCAAAGAGTCCTACACCATCGCCCGCGAGGTCGGCGCCGTCTCCACTCAGCTCGAATCTCTTCTCCAACGCACCTTCACCGTCGCGAAAAAAGTCCGCACTGAGACCCAGATCGGCTCGAACAGCGTCTCCATCGCCTCCGTAGCAGTAGACCTCGCGCAAAAAATCTTCGGCTCCTTGCAGGGCAAGACCGTTCTCCTCGTCGGTGCGGGAAAAATGTCCGAGCTGGCCGCGCGTCACCTCATCGAACGTGGCGCCTCATCTATTCTCGTCGTCAACCGCACCGAGTCCCGCGCAGAAAAACTGGCCGCTGACTTCGCCAGCCCAAACGTCCACACCGAAGCCGTCCCGTTCGACGCCCTCTACGAACACGCCCCGCGCGCCGACATCGTCATCACCAGCACCGGCGCTCCGCAAAAGATCTTCGGCCGCTCTCACGGCCAGCACTTCCTCCACGCTCGCCGCAACCGTCCCATGTTCTTCATCGACATCGCCGTTCCTCGCGACGTCGACCCGCGCATGAACGAGGTCGAAGGTTGCTTCGTCTACGACATCGACGACCTCCAGCAGGTCGCCGCAGCCAATCTCGCCGATCGTAGCCGCGAAGCCGCCGCCGCCGAAACCATCGTCAGCAGGGAAGTAGACAAGTACCACGAGCGTCTCCAGTCCCGCGACGCCGTCCCTGCTATCAAGGCCCTCCAGCAGCAAGCCGAAGAGCTCCGCCAGGCCGAATTAGCCCGCTCTCAATCCAAACTCGCTGACCTCACCCCACAACAACGCGAAGCCGTCGAGGCCCTCACCCGCTCCCTCACCGCCAAACTCCTCCACCCGCAACTCACTGCCCTGCGCGAAGCCACCCGCCCCAAAGACCCGGAATAGACGCCACGGATTAGGCCGCCTCAGCGACGGTAAGGTCGTCGTCCAAATTACAACCGAGCCTGATCGGATCCACCTCGTTATTAACCCCACGGTCGCTGAATAGTTGCGTTTGGGCAACTACACCAAAACCCTGTAATGACGCGGCTTTACGCTTGTGACCTTTCGCCGATCGTCACATCTAATTCGACAGAGGTTGTAATGATCATGACAAGGGCCAAAGCGTTATCGTGGACACTCTCTCTAGCGGCTTTATGCGCGACTGCCTTCGGGCAGAACGCGAACCCGGCCGGCCCAGGGACTCTCAATTATGTGGAAGGACAGGTCTCCATCGAAGGCCGGCCCCTCACTCCCCAATCTGTAGGTAACACCACTCTCCAGGCCGGTCAGACACTGGCCACCGCCAACGGCAAAGCGGAAATACTACTCACACCCGGAATCTTTGTACGTCTCGGCAACGACAGCAACGTTCAAATGGTTTCGCCCGATCTCACTCACACCGAGGTTCGGCTCGACCGCGGCCGCGCCAACGTTGAAGTCGATCAGATCTACCCGCAGAACACCATTCTCGTCGACCTCAAAAACGGTCAGACCCAGCTTCTGAAGACGGGCCTCTACTCCTTCGACGCCAACAGCTCGACCGTCCGTGTCTTCGACGGCCACGCGGCAGTCTACCCCGGGACAAATCCTCAGACTGATATCAAGCCGATCGAGGTCAAAAGTGGTCGTCAACTGGCTCTCAGCGGAGAACCCCTCAAACCCCAGCGCTTCAACAAAGACCAGGCAGAGGCAGATCCACTCTACAAATGGAGCAGCCTCCGTTCCGACTATCTCGGACAAGCCAATCTCAATTTGGCATCCGAATACGCTGGCTATGCCAACTTCTATCCCGGCTGGTACTGGGCAGGTGGTCCGTTCGGCTATACCTGGCTTCCGGGAGCTGGTCTCTTCTGGAGCCCGTTCGGCTACGGCTTCTACTCACCCTGGTACCTGTACGGAGGAGGTTTCGTTTACAACCGTGGCTTTTATGGCCGCCCGGGCTACGGGTACCGAGGCGCCGTCGCATCCGCTCACGTCAGCGAAGGTGGCTTCCATGGCGGTGGCTTCGCTGGCGGTGGTGGGTTCCACGGTGGCGGCGGCGGTGGCGGCCATCGTTAATCATTAACTCCGTCTCGTACAAACTCCGTCCAAGTCGCCGGCATCGGCTGGACGGAGTTTCTTATCTACCTCTTCCTCTCCCGCTGAAGCCCTTCGCTGCCGTATCCTGAAAAGGATGAGCAGCGAGTACAACAACCCCCACAGTCCCATTCGCATCGGTAGCCGAGGCTCCCAACTCGCCCTCTGGCAGGCTAACCACGTCCTCTACGCCCTTCGCGACGCCGGCTACAACGTAGAGCTCGAGATTATCCGCACCACTGGCGACCGCATGCAGCAGCCCGGCTTCGTCCCGCCTCCAAACCTCGACGGCAAGGGCATCTTCATCAAAGAAATCGAAGAAGCCCTCGAAGAAGGCCGCATCGACCTCGCCGTTCACAGCCTGAAGGACCTGCCTACGAAATTGGCCCCCCAGTTCACCCTCGCCGCCATTCCCAAGCGCGCCGACCCTCGCGACGTCTGGGTTTGCGAGTCCTACTGGGCGCTCCACACCCTCCCAACCGGAGGCCGCATCGGCACCACCAGCCCTCGCCGCCGCGCACAAATACTCGCCCTCCGTCCCGACGTCACCTTCATCGAGATAAGAGGTAACATCGACACCCGTCTAAAAAAACTGGCTGACGGAAAATGCGACGCCCTCGTCCTTGCCGCCGCCGGCCTCGACCGCCTCAAGCGGACCGAGTCCGTCCATCAGCGCTTCGCCCCCGAAGAGATCTGTCCCGCCCCCGGCCAGGGCGCCCTTGCCCTCGAAACCCGCAGCCCCGCATATCCAATCGACGAGGCCCGCGACGCCTACGTCCGCCAGGCCATCGCCTTCCTCGAGCATGCCCACACCCGCTTCGCCGTCGAAGCCGAACGCACCACCCTCGACGCCCTCGGCGGCGGCTGCTCTCTCCCTATCGGCGTCCATTGCGTCCCCCCCGAAACTGGGCAAGGGAAGTGGCGCATGCTCGCCCAGGTCGTTTCCTCCGACGGCGAATCCATGGTTCAAATAGACACCGAAGCCACCATCGACACCCCCGCCTGCGCCCTCGGCGAATGGGTGGCCAAAGACCTCGTCTCCAAAGGCGCCCTCGATCTTCTCCCTGCTCCCGTGGCCTGATCAGACCCGCCGCCGTCAGTCCACGACTGCAAAAATACTAGTGTTATTTCACCCACAAACCAGTAATTTTGCCACTTCTTACCTTCATAAGCTCCGACGTAGACTCGCGATGAGATCAGGCCCCATCCGCCAATCAACCGCAGCTACTGGAGAGAGCTATGTCAACTATTTCAAGGACCTTCAATTCAAAAATATTCAGGATTGCCAGCATAGTCTTGGTCGTCGTCGGGACTGTTCTGTTATCAACCCATACCGGGTTCGCAGGCAAGTATGAAACCTTAGAAGCCCAGGCCTTTGGCACCGGCACACAGATGGGCCAGAACATCGGCGTCACGTTGAACATCTACGAGTTTTCAACGCCCGCCGATAGGACCAACTTGCTCCAGGCCTTCGAGAAAGGTCAGAACCAGGGATTGGTCAACGCCCTATCGAGGATGAAAGCTGTTGGCCATGTTGAGATCACCGGAACCCTGGGCTACGACTGCTCCTACATCAAGATGACCCCAACGCCGACCGGTCGCAAGATCGTCTTTGTCACCAATCGTCAGATCCGTTTTGGCGAAGCCTTCTTCGACACCCAGTCGCAGTCCTTTAATCTGACCGCAGGCGAGTTTGATATCAACGATCAGGACAAGAGCAAGAGCACGGGAGTTCTCTATCCTGCAGCGCAACTGATCCTCAATGCCCAGGGCCAATTGCAGTTAGATCTCGCTCAGAACCCCTGGAGGCTCTCTGACGTCCTCGATTGGGCTGGAACGTCCAGCAATTAGCGCGCAACTTGAAGTCTGTTGCCGCGAAGAATGACCTCGAGTTGAAATCACGAGACCGCCTGCTATCGGGCAGTCCGAAATCTACCTTGTGAGGAAACTATGACCATGAATCGATGCTTTGCAATCAAGTGCACTTCGCTGATGTTGTCGATCGTTGTGTCCTCCAGCTACGCAACGGCCCAGTCGAAGAGCAGCAAGTACGCTTGCTCAGAGCCAAACCCCGCGCAAATGTGCACTGCCGCCAACACCTGCGGCTCAGCTTCTACCCCCTGTCCTGTCGATGTGAAGAGGACTGCAAACGCGGCTTCATCCACTCCCGGCGTACCCAACGCCAAGGCCAATTCACTCTTCTGCGTGAAAGCCGGCACAACAGTTCAATGGAAAAGCACCGGCAGAGACATAGGATTCGTCGTCGATATGGGCACAACCTCTCCGTTTGAGCCGGGCGGCGCCATCATCGGTGGCACTGACCGCACCGTTTCTGTCGTGGCCCGCAAGCCCGGCTGCTACAAATACTCCGCCGGGGCATGCATGTCGGGCGCCATCTACGGAATGTGCGGACAGACGAACGCAGAGATGGTCGTCACCCCCTGACGAGGGCCTCCGTCGTGGCCGGCGCACCATCTGTTCTTCAGAACGGATGGTGCTTGCGGGTTCCCGATCGATGAATTTTGGCAAGCTTGAGCATCGCATTTCAGCTTGCTCCGCTGGGCCGTTCTCAGAAGGGTGCCTTAATCGCGTCAGCCGTGCGGTATTGAGGCACCGGAAATGCCGCATGATGGGGCGCGGTCACCACCGGAGGGTTCCCCGGAATCTTCACCCACACCTTCCATCCCGCGCCCTCCCCATACTCCGTATAGTCCGTGTAACCCGACGCACTAGGCTGCCAATTGTCGTCGCTCCCTCCCACCCGGACATACAACTCGCCATGCGTTCCAACGACGCGGGCCGCATAGATCCCAGCCTGCTTCGCATTGTCCTGTAGATCGACTGCGCTCCCCGAGTTCACCCCCGCTACCTTGCGCGCATTGATCAGCGCCTTGATCTTGTCCTGCAGGTCCTGCCCCCACTCGAAGTAGTGCTTCCAGTAAACGCACGGTACCCCTGGATGCGTCAGAAGAAATGCATACGCCTGCTCCACCTGCCAGTTGTTCGCAAAAGAATCCGACTCATGCCCCTGCTCGGGAGTACCATCCGGGTTCGTTCGATACCCGGTGTCCTGGTTCTCCGCGAACGTCACCGCGCGTTCCTTCCACGGCATTCCGTCCGTCGTATCGCCAACCAGGCCGATGCCATTTCCAAAACCATACAGGTCCGTATACCCGCCATTCGTGATCGACTTCAAACTGAACTGCGTCTGGAAGTCGAAGACATCGCTCGAAGTCGTCAGATGATCGGCACCCGTCGTTCCACTCACTGTCGCAGTTGCCCAGACCCAGCCCCTCTGCTCAGCCTGCTGGGTCCAGTCGTACTCCCCGACAGAAAACGTAGGCTTCGTCGTGTTGTTGTATAGCGCGATCCACTGCGCCCCATACCCATGCACCATGTCGAATCGCCAACCCCGATACCCGAGCGACTGCAGCTGCAAAAGATACCGAGCAATATCGCGGCGCACGCGGATATCGGTGTGTGCAAGGTCGCGAAATGAAGGATACGCATACGTCGTCCCCGGCCGATACGACACGACCTCCTCGCACTTGCCACGTTGCGCCACCGGCGTATTCGCTATACCCGAAGCGCTGTTGCTGAAAGCCTCGTCGTCCGCGCAGATCGCCCACGTCCCCCACACCGGGTTCTGAAAATCGGCCCATCCGTTCGTGCCGTCTCTGTGGTTGATCACGATGTCCGCCACCGGTTCCACGCCATTCTGCAGCAGCGCCACCAGCGCTGCCCGGTGTTGCTGCAAACTGCCATAGCTGTTATCGAGCCGAAAGTATTGCTTCGGGTTATAGCCCACGCTGCCGTCCCCCGAGTACGCAGGCGGGGGCATCCACACCAGGTCGAAGTTTGCGTTCGCTATCGCCGCGGCGTCCGAAGCCACAATCTCATACCAGAGCTGGCTCCCCATGGCTGGAAACTGGTCCGGATGTCCGAACCGCGACGACTCCCAATAAAACCCCTGCAACATCACGCGGTCGTCGCCGAACCCAGCCTGCCCCCACATCGGCAGTGATAAAGCCGACAACACACAAGCAACAACGACCGCAAAGACGGTCAGTCTTGAGGGCCTCTCGGACCTCATGGCCTTAGGTATCGAGCCCATCTCGCACCTCAGGGAACAGGAGTTGGAAGCATCGAGGGCCAGCGATCATTCAGATCGGGCCCATCGTTCACTCCAGCTTATATGCAATCCCTCAAGGGCAAGATCGGCGCCGCTACCAGGCCGACGAATCGTTCGCAGTCCCACATTCACAGTCGTCGCACCAAAGCTAATTCCAGTTGGGCAATCTTTCAGTAGTTCAATTGATCACTAAGCCACAGCCAGTTCTGGTTCCTTGACCGCAGGTATTGCATTTGGCCGTTTCCACTCGCCCATGTAACGACTCAGCAGGGCCGAAGCGCAACCCTCGCCGCAAAGGATAATAATGTCGTCTTCAAATGCAAGGTTCGTGTCCCAAGGCATAAAAGTGATACCACCCGGCGTGGCCTTCGCCAGCACCCAATGGTTGCTGGTTTTCTTCTGGATCCCGCAGGTGCATGTAAATAATGAAGTTGCTGCCATTTCCTGCCTCCTTTCGCAGTTTGTAGTAATTCTTGTGTGATGTGCTACATTTTGCATAGTTGCAAGTTGAGTACCAGTCCGGTCTCAATCCCCGCTAAACCTTGAAACATCCTTATTTATCAACGCCGACTTTCTGGCTGACCCTGCACAGGATCTGACCCGGAGCTCTAGAAAGTGGCAAAAGTTTTCCTATTTGCCCACCACCACTCCACGCCACACGAACCACCCATCGAAACAACACTACCCTCCCACCTACCTCGACCCAACTTAGCCCCGCCTCAGGACCCGGTGTCGAGTAGTGTGTTTTCGATCCAATCCCAGCCCGGTTCTAGATGCTCTTTACAATCTTCCGGAACTCGTCCTCCGTGAACGCCCGCGAAGTCTGTGACGTAATGCCTCCCTTTGACATCGTGGTAAGCATCGCCTTCGCCATCGCCTCATCGTTCGGCGCCTCGGAGATGACTACAATGTCGTGATTCCCCGTAACCAAATACATTTGCAGTAGCTTGACCCCGTCCGCGGCAAAAGCTTTCCTCGCTGCGTCCAGCCTGGCCGGGCTCTCCTTGATCGTCTGTACCCCTTGTTGCGTATATCGGCAGAGTGAAATGTAAGTAGGCATGAACTTCCTCCCATGGCGCGGCATCCTAGGCCCGCAACCCAATAAAGTCAACGCCGCCGCACCCCACAAAGATCTTGAAACCATCATTGTTCGCAAGAAATAACAAACCCGCCAGTGTCCCGGCGGGTTTGTGGGTTAAGGGCTTTCTTTGAGGACCAGTATCCAGTTTAGAAGTTGGCGCGCATCCCCATCTGGATCTGGCGTGGGCTGTTGCCTTGGGTCTTGGTAACACCAAAGCTGGTGGGTGCGGAGATATTGAGGCTGGGGTTGGCGAAATCGAGATGGTTCAACGCGTTGAACATCACTCCCGACAACTCCAGGTTGACCCTTTCCCAGACGGCGACCTGCTTCTTGACGCTTAGGTCCATGTTCAGGTAGCCAAGACCGCTGATCGGACCTGCGCCGCTTCCATGAGTGTCGATACCGAGGATGGTGGGACGAACAGTGTCATAGACGGCAACGGGGTTGGTAAACATATTGACCGCGGCCGAAGTGCCAGGAGTTTTTACAGCAGTTCCGACCGAGATGCCATTCGAATCGACGCCACCTGTGACCCCGCGGTGCGTGTGGTACCCCCCGGTGTAGGCCGTATTGAACTGGCACTGCTCGTTGTCAGCGAAGTTGCCTGCGTCCGCACCGCCGAAGGACTGTGACGTGGAGTTAGTGATGCAAGCCAGCGGCTGACCTGTACCGGCCACGATAACGGGAGAGATCGTCCAACCGCCGGCGAGGCGCCCGACGAACCCCCGCTGCGACGAGTACCAGGGCGTCTGCCACACGATGAAGGTGTTGAAGATGATCTTTTGGTCATACGTCTGACGCCCGTAGCCTTGATGGAGGTTGTAGGAGTCGTCGGCGACCTGTCCGCTGGTCGATTGCGCATAGGCGTAGAGTCCAAGGGCTTTGCTGTAGGTAAGATTCTCCTGCAGCGTGAGACCGTGGTAGTTGCTTGTCTTGAAGCTGATGTAGCCGCCGTTGTAGTTGCTGTAGCCGGCCGCCGTACCAACCGTGAGACCGCTGACCAACTGACCCGTGGAACCGTAGGGCGAGCCGGCGATCGGTGTGTTCATCATGGTATGCGCGAAATTGAAGCCTCCGTTATCGAGGGCAGACCAGAGCGCGAATAGCTTCTGCTGGCCAAAGTTGCTGGCCTGCTTCGCGACGACAGCCTGAGTGCAGTTAGCGTATGTGTTGCAATATCCCGTGCCTGATAGGGCAGTCTCAAAGAACGGCTGCGGGCTGACGGCGGGATAGATCTTCTTCGATGCGGCCGTGGTGTTTACGGAGCAGAGGCTGGCGGAGGTCGTGCAGCCGAAGGCGCCTTCGACCGCTTGATAAGCCGATTCGAACGACTGACCACCGGAGGAATACATGTAGGGAACCGAGTTGGGGTTCACCATGGTGTACTCGTGATGGATGATGCGACCGATGTAGCCAACTTCAATCAACATCTTGCTGTTGACCTGCCGCTGGACGGAGAGGTTGAAGGTGTCGGCGTCATTGGGACGCAGGGTCGAATCCAGCGGAGAGGCGATCGCCACGCCCGGACCGCTGTAGCCCGGAAAGTAAGGTTGTCCGATGGTCGTCGGTGCCGCAGCGAGCGGAGCGGTCAGACCGTCAAGACCACCGCCAGAGCCGAAGCGGAACCCCGTGGAATCGGTGAAATTACTTGCGTTGCAGTTACCAGTGCCCGTAGTAGGCGACTGAGGTGTCCGGCACTGCACCGCAAGGACTAGACCAGGGCTAAGCAGCGGGTTTAAGACCTGCAGGTCACCGTTAATTCGACCGTAGATACGGCCATATCCGCCCCGGATAACAGTCGCATTTTCGCCAACGAGCTTCTCCAGGAAATCGTTCTTGAACTTGGGACTCCACGAAATGGCGATGCGCGGGCTGACCGCGCCGTAATACGGGTTATAGGGATACTTCCGGCCACCCGCGACGTTATGCACGAGTGAAAAACCGGTCTCCGGGTTATAGGACTGTCCCGCCATGGCCGCGGCCTTGCGCTGATTGAGGTAGTCGATTGCCTTGATCGGGTTATTGTTAGCGTCGACCCACATGACCTGGTTTCCATTTCTCTCAGTCGGAGGCATCTCGATCGCGTAGCTGAGGCCGTAGTTGATGGTCAGGCTGGGTTTGGCGTGCCAGGTGTCGGTGGCATAGAGGTTGTAGTAGGGAATTACAGTGTTGGCGCTGATAGGCGTGAGCGGGGGGTTCAGAGACAGCGAACTGCCAGAGCTGCTGTAGGTGTTGGCGACCTGCGTGTCGGTGACGAAGCCGTAGTAGGTATCCAGCTGACGGGCATAGTTGCTGGTGCCCGCCGGAATACCAGCTGCGATGAGCCCGGGATAGGTGAGCAGACCGCCGCCGCTTGTATCGCCAATTTGGTAGGTGGTCGTGTAGTTGATGGAGTTTCCGTTATCGGTGCGCTGGTGATAATTGAAGTTGTGCTGATACTGGCCGCCGAATTGGATGACGTGGGCGCCCTTCAACTTCGTGACGTCATCGCGTACGAAATTGTCCTTACCGTCCCAGATACGGGTGCGGATGCTCTGTGCATTGACGTTGTACGGAGAGAGGACCACGGTCGCTGCGCTCTCGCCCAGAGGTTCAACGGCGCCACCGGCGCCTGCGACCTGCGGAGGAGCGCCCTTATCGCCCCACAGCCACAAATTGCGCAGATAGCTGTAATGGAAATCGTTGATGAGGGTCGAACTGACGTTGGTGGTCACTCCGATCACCAGGTACCAGGGGTCCTGGGGACGAGGGTCTGTCGCTGTGGGAACGCCGATGGTGTTGCCCGAGAACCCGCCACCGATATCGACTTGGTTCGAGGTAAGGTTGGTGAGCTTGAAGTAGCGGTAGCTCGCCATGAGGTGCCACTTCGCACCAAAATCATGGTCCATGCGGATGACACCGAAGTTGCTGCTTTGAGGAATGTGAATATTGGCCCTGTAGCCGATGATGTTAACGCCATCGCAGTACGACGTTGAGAGCGCACCGCAGCTCGGATCGAAGGTGCCGCCAGAGTAGCTCGACCCCTGCTGTGGCAGTTGCGTCGCATAGAAGTTCCTGAGTGTCTGGTTCATTCCAATGCCGCGAGGATCGGCCGCCTTCAACTGGGCAGCGGTATATTGGACGCCGCCAAAGGTAAGGTTGCCGGCCATAAACGCAGCCGATGGGACGGTTCGCTCGTAGGTAGCGGCCAGCGGGTAACGGAAACCCTCGTAGTTAGCGAAGAGATAGGTCTTGCCGCCGAGGAAGTAGGGTGCGATTGGTCCTCCACCCGCGAGGCCGAAGCGGCTGTAGTGATAGCTGGCCTTGGCAGTGTAGGACGTCGGAAAGTTGTTCTGCCAGGTGTTGGCGCCGAAGTTGCTGTCGAGGTAGTACTCGTAGGCCGTGCCGTGCCACTTGTTGGTGCCGCGTTTGGTAACGACCGATGCCTGCATCCCCGAGGAGTTGTTGAAGTCAGCCGTCTGGCCGGAGCTCGATACTCTGAACTCCTCGACGCTGTCCTGTGGCATCGGCATCACGCCCGAGCTGCTGGCAGCAAGGAAGCCGCCGGTGGTGGAGTTGCCGAACGAGCCGGTGTAGGACTCCATGCTGCCGTCCATGTCGCTCGAGTTGTTGCCGCCATCAAGCTGGAAGACCGCCTGGTCCTGCACTGTGCCGGCAACGTTGCCCGCGGGTGTGACGCCGGGCTCGAAGGCAGCGAAGGAGCTGACGTCGCGGCCGATAGCGGGAAGCGAATTCACCATCACGGGATCGACAGTTTGACTGACGGAAGCGTTTTGTGTCTGCAGGTCGGCGTTCGAAGCCTGCACCTCGACAGTGGTGGTTTGGGCGCCGACCATCATTTTGAAGTTCGCCGTCGTCTGCGTACCGACGCTTACCACCTCGCCGGAGATGACATCGGTCGAAAATCCGGCGCTCGTCGCCGAGAGATCGTAAGTACCCGGTGTAACGTTCACCAGGGTGTACTGGCCCTCTTTGTTAGTGAGCGTCTTTCGGATTGCCTTCGTCGCAACGTCGGTCAACGTGACTGTCGCATTTGCGATGGCCGCGCCGGTTGCATCTGTGATGGTCCCGACGATCGTGCCGGTGCTGGTCTCCTGCCCGAAGGCAGGTTG
The DNA here is from genome assembly GCA_035483075.1 of Edaphobacter sp. Taxonomy (GTDB): domain Bacteria; phylum Acidobacteriota; class Terriglobia; order Terriglobales; family Acidobacteriaceae; genus Edaphobacter. The sequence continues at coordinate 16,997 of DATHQG010000281.1, forward strand.
GCTGCTAAAGATCACTGAAGCTAAAAGCATGGTGATCACTACTGTCAACGCCTGTAAGCGAGAGATGAGTCGTGTCATGTGGTCTCCTTTGAAATGGTTCAGCATCTGGCAGCCGGCTGTTTTTGGTAAGCCACTTCGGAATAAAACAATCTCTTTGTGGCGTTTGAATTTAGAAAAAAGGCATTTCACAGACCGCAAGGCTGATACAACTGCGCGGACAACTTTTCGGAAAATCGAACAAGAACTTCGTCACAAATAACGGACACTTCGTCACACTCGTGAAACTAAACAGTTATGCATGCCGTATAAAACGGGGGGGCGACCCTTCGTTATACGGAACGCCGACACTAGTGCTACAGGTAAGCCACAACTTACGGGACAGACTCTAGACACAGAATTTAAAAACGGTTAGGCAAGACACAGGAGTCAGTTCAACACGCTAGACGTGGGCCATACTTGAAATCGCTTCAAGTAACAGAACACCTAAGCCACCGCTGGATGCGGCCTGCTGCAAAGAACTGCGTTTACATATGAGATACCAGAACGTAACACAGAATTAATTCTGCGCAAAACATTTTTTTTTGCACCATTTCCTGATCAAGTCTTTCCCCACCCCGAACCAGTCGCCTTTCGATCGGTTTTCTGTGTTTAGAATCGCCTGTAGATGCCTCTCCATCACAAACGCATCCTCATCACCCGCACCCGCCACCAGGCCTCCGATCTCGCAGCACAGCTCGAGGCCTTGGGGGCGACCACCATCATCGTCCCCACCATCGAGATCGTCCCTCCCAACTCCTTCTCCGCGCTCGACGCCGCCCTCACCTGCCTCCGCACCTATGACTGGCTCTTATTCACCAGCGCCAACGCCGTCGAAGCCTTCCACCGCCGCGCCCAACTTCTTCACCTCACTCAGCTTCCCAAAAAAATCGCTGCTATTGGCCCTGCGACTCTGAGCGCCGCCAACGCTATCGGCCTGACAGTCGACCTCGTTCCCCCTCAGTACATCGCGGAGTCCCTCACCGCCGCCCTACTCCCCGAAGCCCCCGGTAAATCTTTCCTCCTGGTTCGCGCCGCCGAAGCTCGCGACCATCTTCCCGAGACCCTCACCGCCGCCGGCGCCACCGTTACCATCGCCGAAGCCTACCGAAACCAGCTACCTCCAGAATCGATCCCCACCCTGCAGGCTCTCTTCGCCTCACCCGAAACCTACCCCGACGCCATCACCTTCACCAGCGCATCCACAGCCCGAAACCTATTCGCCCTTCTCGAAGCTGCTAACCTGACACTCCCGCCGAACATCGCGCTGGCCTCAATCGGCCCCATCACCAGCGGGGCCCTCCGCGATCTCGGCCACGGACCCACGATCCAAGCCGCCGAACCCACAATCCCCGCCCTGGTGGAAGCCCTTGAGGCATCGTTTAGCACCTAGCCAGCTGGATCACCGAATGTCCGCCTCCGGACAGCAAATTTCGAAGATGAACAGAGAGCCGAGCTCACTCCCAATCATCGGCTAGCTGAATGAACAACTTCGTCGAAACATAAATGGAGCCATATCTGCTATCTATAAAGTGATCAAGCCAGTTCGCGAGGAGAACTATGGGATCGCTCCTGCAAGACATCCGGTACGGCCTTCGCGGCCTCTTCAAGAGTCCCGGCTTCGTCACCGTTGTCATTCTCTCTCTAGCGCTGGGCATCGGCGCCAACACGACGATCTTCAGCGTGATCAACGCGGTCATGTACAGGCCCTTGCCTTACGTCGAACCCGCTCGTCTGGTCACCCTTTGGGATACGATCCGGACCAATCCAGACGCAAGGATGGCGCCTCCTATTCTCGTCATCGACGACCTCAGAGGGCAGAACCGCGCCTTTGAAGATATCGCGCAGACCAGCTTCACCGCGACTTCAAACATCTCCGGCCTTGGCGCACCCGAGCCGATACGGCTGCAGTACGTAACGCCAAATTTCTTCAGCGTGCTCGGCGCTCAACCGCAAAAGGGCCGCGCATTTCTCCAATCCGACCTCAAGGACGAGGCGCAGACGATTGTCATCAGCGATGCCTATTGGAGGCGCCGCTTCAACGCCGATCCCGGCATTCTCGGAAAGACGGTAACGATCCAGGGACTCTCCTCCACCATCGTCGGAATCATGCCCGAAGGATTTGCCCCCTTCTACGGCGACAGAATCGATCTCTGGTGGCCGATCAATCCCAGAAACTCCCGTTACTCCGATCGCGCAGATCATTGGCTCATGGCAGTCGCGCGTCTCAAACCCGGTGTCTCCTTTGAAGCGGCGCAGTCGGAGGCCGACAGACTCGCGCTCCAGCTCGAACATGACTACCCGAAGACCAGCAAGGGTATCGGAATGCAAGTCGCTCCTCTTCACTCCATCCTGTTTGACCGCACGGTGCACAGCCTCTACCCGCTCTTCGGGGCGGTAGCGTTCGTACTCCTCATAGCCTGTCTCAATGTCGCCAACCTCGTGCAATCCAGAGCCGAGACTCGTCGCAAAGAATACGCTCTGCGCGCTGCACTTGGCGCACAGCGCAGCCGCCTCATCAGGCAGATGCTCATCGAAAGCGCGCTCCTGGCCCTCTCTGGCGCTGCCGTCGGAGTCGCCGTCGCCGTCGCCGGCATCGCGCTCTTTCGTAAACTCGCGGTCAACTTCCCCAACGCAGCAAGCATTAGCATCGACGCACCGGTTTTGCTCTTCGCCCTCGGCATCACCATGCTCACCGTCGTCCTCATCGGAATGCTGCCTGCTCTTAAGGCCGCAAACCCAAATCTTAACATCGCCCTGCAGGATGGAGAGCGTGGCGCCTCAGCTCCCTCGCGTGGCCGTGTCCGTCACATCCTCGTCATCTCCGAGGTAGCACTGGCGATGGTCCTTCTCATTGGTGCAGGGCTCATGATACGAACCGTCCTCCGCATCCAGCAGGTAGATCCCGGCTTCGACTCCAAAAACGTCACCACCATGGACATCCAGTTGCCCGCAGGCGGAAAGTACATCCGTAACATCGCAGGCTCCGACACCGGAACAGTTCTGCCCCTGGTGCCCGCCTTCTATAACGGCCTTTTAGACAAGGTTTCGTCGCTGCCGGGAGTCGACTCCGCCGGCATCATCAGCCTGCTCCCAACCCACGGAGGCTTTACCGCCAGCTTCTCCATCCTCGGGCATCCCGCTCCCGACCAGGATCATCGCCCTCTTACCGGCTACAACGTCGTCAGCCCTGGACTCTTCCAGGCCTTGAAGATTCCGCTCCGCCGAGGCCGCATCTTTGAGCAGCGCGACACTGGGTCTGCACCCTGGGGCGTCGTCATCAGCGAAACCTTCGCCCATCGTTACTTTCCCCACCAGGACCCCATCGGCCAGCAACTGCTGCTGCGTTACGAAGGATACGGAACCGACGAACCCCAGCCGCGACAGATCATCGGAGTCGTTGGCGATGTAAAGAACTACCAGCTCGCGGGCGAAAGCACGCCGTTCGTCTATCTCTCCTGGCAGCAGCAGCCCTCCATCATGCCCGGAGGCACGGTAGAGGCGAGACTGCATGAGGCGCTCGTGGTTCGCACAAGGTCAGGCTTCACCGGTAACGAGGCGGAGTTGGCCGCCTCGGTCAAGAAGGCCGTCGCCGAACTCGATCCCGACCAGCCCGTAACCGACGTCATGTCGATGGACGAGGCCCTTTCCGACGCCATCAGCAGCTCTCGCTTTTACATGCGCCTGTTTGAAATCTTCTCGGGCATTGCCCTCCTGCTCGCCACCATCGGAATCTATGGAGTGATCTCCTACCATGTCAGCCAGCGCACGCGCGAGTTCGGTATCCGCTTTGCCCTGGGAGCCTCCCACGCCGATGTGCTCAGCCTCGTCACTGGGCTCGGACTAAGGTTAACCGCAATAGGCGTCCTCATCGGCGCCCTGCTGGCAGTCGGGATGGCACGCCTTATCGCTGGTCTGCTCTTCGGAGTTAAACCAGCCGACCCACTTACTTATATTCTCGTTGCCGCGGGACTCATCACGGTAGCCCTCGCCGCCTGCTATCTCCCTGCGCGTCGCGCCGCCAAGGTGGATCCAATAGTTGCTCTACGCTACGAGTAGCCTCGCATCGGATTCTTCTTCTCGCGCCTAGTGAGAACTCCACGTCTTGTCCGCTGAGTTGCAAATCTTCTCCAGCGTGCAGTCCACACACTTCGGCTTCCGCGCCAAACAAACCTGCCGCCCATGATGGATCAACTCATGTGAGAACGCGATCCACCGTTCCTGCGGAATGATCTTCATCAGGTCCTGCTCAACCTTCTCTGGCGAGGTCTCCTTGGTCAATTCGAGCCGTCGCGACAACCGCATCACATGCGTATCGACTACCACGCCCACAGCAATCCGATACCACGACCCCAACACAACATTCCCGGTCTTCCGCGCCACCCCCGGCAGCGTCAGAATCTCCTCCATGGTCTGCGGAACCTTCCCTCCAAACCCCTCCGTCACCACACGCGCCGCGCCTTGAATCGACTTTGCCTTGTTCCGAAAGAATCCCGTAGTCCGAATCAACTCCTCAAGTTCGGGAAGGGAAGCTGCGGCCATCGCCTTCGGAGTAGGAAACGCCTTGAACAGCTTCGGCGTCACGAGGTTCACCCGAACATCAGTGCACTGTGCCGAGAGAATCGTAGCCACCGTCAGCTCCCAGGCATTCTTGTGGTTCAACGCACAAACCACTCCCGGATAGGTCCGCGCAAGGATCTCCAGAATCGCCGCGACCCGCTCAGGCGAAATTGGATTCGCCGCAGCATTCTGTCGCGGGGCCCGCTTCTTCACCGCCGGCTTGCTAACTCGCTGACTCGCTGTCTTACTCATCCCAACCGGTCCAGCATCTCCGTCGCCGGGACCCGCACACAGCTAAAAATTGGCGTGTCCTGCAGCGTATACATGCTGATCTCCGTCTCCCTCAACTGTTGCACAAGATCGAGAAAGTCCTCAGGAAAATTCGTCTCAAAGGCCACGACAAACTCCTGATCATCGATCCCAAACGAGTAAGTCGTATTCAGCTTCACCCGCGGATACGTCAGCCCAATCCGAATATGCTCATCCATCAACCGCTTCCGCTCCGTAGCAGGCAACAGGTACCAGGGCCGAGTCTTCCAGAACGGATAAATGAAGATGTACTTCTGTCCACCTGGCCGAATCGCGCCACGCCCTTCGCCCTCACTCTCGTCCGGCCGATCGATCTGATACTGCGATCGCTTCGTCATCGCCAGAAAATTATGCGGTGAGTTCAGATACCCTCCCAGCGGCGTCCGCATCAACTCACTCCGCATCTGGTTCAGCTCATCTACGCCATACCCAATCGACCAAACGCACATATCCACATCACCGCGCGTCCCAACTGTCGAGTAAGTCATCGACAGAAACTCCCCGGGCTTGTTCCACTTCGCCAGCACCTCGGCAAACGCCGCCTTATGCGCAGCCTTCTCCTCCACCGGCAGCCTCCGCCACTCCGGCATCACCTTATAAAAGCTGAAACATACAATCTGCCGTTTTACCGGCGGCTTCGACGGGTCATGCGGTGCTGCACCATAGCTACTGGCAGGCCTCCCTGTTGAAGCAGGAACTGTCGCGGTGGAACTCGAAGCATCTACGGTTGGAGCAACAACGGTATCTGACATAAAACATCTCCTGAATACTCAATGCTAGCGCATCCTAGAGCATTGCGTTCACCCGGTATACTGCACTTGCATGTCCGAAAAAATCATAGCCATTCTTGTAGGCCTCATCGCCAGCGGCGGTTACGCCAGCGTCATTCTTCTCATGGCGATCCAGTCCGCCTGCATCCCCATCCCCTCTGAAGTCATCATGCCGCTTGCCGGCTACGCCCTCGCCCACACGCAGCTCGACCTGATCGTCCTCGCAACCGTCGCGTCGCTCGCCTCCAACCTCGGCTCCATCCCCGCCTACTGGGTCGGTGCCCGAGGCGGACGCCCCATGGTCGAACGCTACGGCAGCTTCATACTCCTCAGCCGACAGGACCTCGACCGTGTCGACCACTTCTTCGACCGCTTTGGCTCCATCGCCGTACTCATCGGACGCATGCTTCCCATCATCCGCACCTTTATCGCCTTTCCCGCCGGCGTCGCGAAGATGAACCAACTCCGCTTCCACATCTACACCTTCATCGGATCCTGGCCCTGGTGCTACGCGCTCGCCTACGTCGGCATGAAGCTCGGCGCAACCTGGAACACCGACCCTCGATTCAAGGAAATCTTCCACCGTTTCCACGTCGCAGTCGAACTGGTTCTAATCGCCGGCTTCCTCTGGTTCGCTATCTCGCACTGGAAGAACCGGATCCGCACAGAAGAAGCCTGATCTCCGCGCAAAACACGTTACCGCTAAAGCCCGCATAAACACTGCTTTCGTTTGCGCCCCCTGCTCTCACTGCGCGATACTGAAACTTCCGCCTAACGGAAAAATCGCAACATAGAAGGGTATTACCAAGAATGTCCACACCCGGAGCCGCCACGCAAGCCGCGGCCAGCATCAAGCCTGCAACTGGAAAATTAGGAGTCATGGTTCCCGGCATGGGGGCCGTCGCCACCACACTCATCGCCGGAGTAGAAGCCGTTCGTCGCGGTCTCGCCAAACCAATCGGCTCTCTCACTCAAATGGGCACCATCCGCCTCGGCAAACGCACCGACGCCCGCAGCCCGCTCATCAAAGAATTCGCCCCCATCGCTGACCTCAACGACATCGTCTTCACCGGCTGGGACATCTTCGGCGGCAACCTCTACGACGCGGCCAAGACCGCCCAGGTCCTCGACCGCGATCAGCTCGAACAGATCCGTCCCTATCTCGAATCAATCGAGCCCATGCCGGCCGTCTTCGACCAGCACTACGTCAAGCGCCTCACCCCCAAAAAATCCAAGACCGGCAAAAACAAGTGCGATCTCGCAAACCAGATCCGAAACGACATCGCCGAGTTCAAGACCAAGACTGACCGCCAGATCATGATCTGGTGCGGTTCCACAGAAATCTTCCTCGAACAAACCGCCGTCCACAAAACACTCGAAGCGTTCGAAAAGGGACTAGTAGACAACGACCCCGGC
>DATHQG010000282.1:0-8176 GCA_035483075.1 Edaphobacter sp.
CGAAGTCGCGAATGTCGAATTCGGGAGCGAGGTTGGTCAACTTCCGCTCGACGCCCGTCTCAAGGTCGATGAGCCAGAGGTCCTTATGTTGAATATCTCCTCGCAGCAGCACGAGCGCCCGTCCTCCCGGCAGAAACGCCAGGTGCCGGGCCCCCCGGGTCAGGATCAGGGCTGGCATGGCGTATGGTGCCGCTTCGGCCGTGACGGCCTTCACAGAAAATGTAGTGCCGATGTCGGGTCCCGAGTAGACAACGAAGCGGCCGTCCGGCGCCCATGCGGGATCGATCGAGTACTCCTGGACAAACACCGCCGGAGTGCCACCGTCGATCGGCACGCGAAAAAGGTGCGTGACGCCGTGATCGTCCGCCGCCGACATGATCGATTTGCCGTCCGGCGCCCATGCCGGATCTCCCTGCAGATCGAGCGAATCAGCCACGGTCCGCGCGTTCGAGCCGTCGGACTGCATTACGTACAAGAGCGTCTGCCCGTGCTGCCGGACCGAGAACGCGACATACCCTCCATCGGCGGAGATCGCCGGGCCGCCAAACACTTGTGCCCCCTCGCCGCGCCACAGTTCGGTGCTGGTCCCGTTGGCCAGCTTCCAGATGCTCTCGCCAGTGCCGGTCGCAGAAACATATAGAAGATAATTTGGCCCTAGTCGTGGAGAGGACCCTGTGCTGGTCGTCAGCGGGACCCGATTGGCCTCCGGAATGTCTGCAGGGGAACCAGCGATCCGCAAGCGCCAGAGCGTTCCATTTGGAGTTGCACGAGTAGCAACCAGCCGACGGCCATCAGCGCTGGCCGCCAGCGACGTGTATCGGTCGAAGCCGGAGGTCAGCCGGTGGGGAATGCGACGCTCGACGTCCATGCTATAAAGCCACGGCCCCGAACCATCAGGATCGCTCGCGAGGTACATCAGGGTGCGCCGATCCAATAGGACCGGATGGGTCACGCGCCCAACCTGCGACGTAATCCGTTCAGGAGCTCCGCCAACTGGGCGAATGCGCCAGATATCCAGTTTGTCTGGGAGCTCACCCTGGACAAAGTAGATAAATCGAGCATCGGGCGACCACAACGGAAAGTGACTGTGGAGCCCGGCGGGCGCGGTGAAGATCGGCCTGTCCCCGGGTCGCACACCGCCGTCTGACACGAACATCGGGTCTCCGGGTCCGGGTGTGTGATACGCGAGTCGGGAGCCATCGTGCGACCAGTCGAACTCCGCCACGCCATCGAGATAGGGCCTCGGCTCGCCGCCCAGCGTAGGCACCGCCCATACGCCGATGTCACCGCCGGCCGGGCCGCCTGGTCTGCGGACCCAGAACGTGACGAGAGATCCATCGGGCGAGAACCCCAGCGATCGAATCGAAGGATTAACCAGCTCCGAAACGCCCCCATGGGTCAGGTTGTGAAACTCACCCGAACCGGCCTGCGTGAGCCAGACGTCCATATGTCCGTCCCGGTCTGACAGAAACGCCACGAAATGGCCGTCGCGGGACACCGCAGCGGCCTGCTCCAATCCATCGAAGTCGGTTACCGTCTGAAATCGTGCGTCCGCGATGGGGTTTCGCCAGAAGTACTCCGTCTTGTGAAGCCAGAGCCCCACGCCAATCGCCAGTGCCCCTGCCATCGCAGCCAGCGCCAGGACGAATCTCCATCGGTTAGGAAAGCTCGTTGTCGCCGGCGGAGACTGCCGTGCAGGAGGGTCCGGCGATTGGACATTGTCCCCATTCTGCTGCTCTATTCGAAGGTTCCGGCCGCGCATCCACGCGTCCAACTCCGCCCGCAAAGCGTAAACCGAGCCCATCCTGTCATGCTGGTGCCGATGGACGGGCATCCCCTCCCGCTTCTCCCAACGCTGGACAGTCGTCACATCGCGCTTCAGGTACGACGCGATCTCCTTCCACGAATCCAGCCGGTCTTCAAGCGGTCGCTCCGATAGCGGTGTACCCAGCGACGGTTCGCCCATCGTGCTCTCCTGGCTGGGCCGCGGTCGGTGCCGGACCAGGAACCAAATTGTACCTCCCGCCCTGCGCGGCCACGGCAAAAGACCGCATTCGACGGCAAATCGCTGAACTGCCGAACTTCCGCGCCTTACAGCTTGAAATCACGCTCTGCTGTGTCCGATTGTGTCTCTGCGTCTCAATCGCAAATTGGAGGCTTTCATGAAGAGCATAACCCTGACTTCGGCGGCACGCGTTCTCTCACTGCTTTTGTTGGCTTCAGCTACCTGCGCTTTGGCCCAGGTGCGCACGCCTACGCACTTCACCGGCCTGATCAACGATTATTCACCCCTGAGTACGAGCGTCAAAGGCAGCCCTTGGGAGATGCACGGTCAATGGTCTATGGACATCAACCCGTGGGGCACCGCTGACTTTTCAGCGGACATGACGATGTCCGGTTTTGGAAGAACACCCGCGCCGGCGAATGCTGTAGATCCGACGCAGCCACTGGTCAATCCTCACACACACCACATCAAGTTGACCAACGTCAAAATCACCTGGGACATGACCGGCTGCCCCACATACCAAACCCCAGTCCCCACCCAGGGCTTTCAGTTAAACGGCACGGTCAGCCTGATGACAGGGAACGGACAGATCGCTCCATTCGAGACCGACCCGCCTTCATCGACGCTGCAGGTCTGCGTCACCGGAGGCAACGAGAGCTTTTACACGGTCCCGAACTCAAACATTACGCTGGTCTTCGGTGGCCCTGCGACCACACATTTCGGACCGCAGGCACTCCATGGCGTCGTGAGACTGGCCGAGGCAAAAAAGGAACAGCACTTCTAGAGTAAGCGATTGAGGGTCAGGCTAAGCGAGTGGATGGCGGTTTTGCCCGATCAGGTTCAAGACGGACCGCACCCACTCGTGTTCCACCCGGAATCAGTTCCCAACGAATGCAATCCCAACAGCTTCTCGAGCGGTCGGCGGACAGCAGTACCGGAAGTGGCTGAATATGTTGTCTTTGTTCTTACGATCATTTTTTCCTGCCACTTTCTGCCCAGAAATCGCATGTCAAGTCCCAAAAGCACCTAAACCTCACATATAAAACGAGATCGAGTTGGCATTTTAGTTCTGCTCAAACCGTTATTCTAGATATATAGACAAAAAAAGATTTTGGGTTCGGGAGAACAGTTCGCTCTCCGACGCTAACCTGTTTGTTTGGAATAATTTGGCCGTAACCTATTCGTTATGAATATTTTACCGACAATGACCCGGCGCAAAATATTGATAGCAGAGTATTTACGTCAGGGCAATGGGGGGTACCCCAGAGAAAGGCAGCCGCGCTGAATGGGGCGGCGACAGGATGAGGAGGCCGGCAATGCGGAGACGGCTAACGAGAGGGCTAACATGGCTGGTCTTACTGAGCGCCGCAATCGCCGTCACGGCTCTCCATCGTGCTGGAACGGCCCTGGGGACAACGGCTCAAGGGTACAAAAGCACCTTGCTCGCTCTGGGGCGGTTTGGCGAAATTGATGTCTTTAGCTCCCTTACTCACCGCCTGAACGGGGAGGGGGACGAACAACTGTGGCAGTCGCTGCAACAGACGAAGGGACCCTCAGACATTTACGTGCAGAGTAATGTCTGGGCACCCGGCGGAAGCACCGGCTGGCACTCGCACCCTGGGGACAGCCTCATCATCGTCACGGCCGGAACGGTGACGGACTATGAAGGGCACGATCCCGACTGCAAGCCACATGTGTACAGGACCGGAATGGGGTTTGTCGATCCCGGTGGCGGCCACGTACACATCCTGCGGAACGAAGGCGACGTCGAGGCAAAGACCATCGCAGTGCAGCTCATTCCGGCAGACGCTGCGCGCCGGATTGATGTTGCAGATCCGGGGAACTGTCACTTCTGACGCGTGGGCATTGGGAGGGACCTTGCGGCGTAAGGGCTATCCCGTCACCACACCCATCGCCAGCACCGCACCAATTACGGCGCTCGCGTCTTCAACCAGGGCGACAGGCCAGTCGTTGCCCCCCGACCGCAATACAATCTCCCGGCGGATCAAAAATCCACCAAAGGCGCCGACCAGGGCGCCTCCCACCGCTAAAATGACTCCCTCGACCTCCGACCCATCCAAGCCCGCTGCCACAATCGCGCCGACCAAACCGCCCATCATTATTCTTCCAAGCAGAGGCGCGGGCGCTGTCCGATTGGGGGTCTTAGGAAGCTTGTCCACGACATACTCCCCCAGCGCCAGCACAGTAAAGATGACGGCAGTCACCAGCTTTCCGGCCCAAAAGGCCCAGGTGTCGTCCAGCGACAGATCGCCTCGATAGGCAAACCAGCAGAGCACGGCCATGGCCGTCATCGTCCGCATCCCCGTCACCACGCCAAGCAGGGGAATGGCAATCAGCCAGGTTAACATCGCCATCGCCATCTAGTTTTTCCTTCGTCAAAAAAGCCGAGATATGGCTTCGCCGAAAGCTTATTCCATGCGCAGCCATCCGTACAGCGGGAACTTCTCCGCCATCTCCAACACCTGATGACGAATCTGAGTCAGCTTCGCAGCGTCGTTCCGGCCCTCAAGCGCCTGCGCGATCCATCCAGCAATGACGCGCATCTCCGGCTCTTTCATCCCGCGCGTCGTGAGCGCTGGAGTTCCGATGCGAATGCCGCTCGGCTTCATCGGCGGATTTGTGTCGTAGGGAATCGCGTTCTTGTTGACGGTGATTCCCGCCTCTCCGAGCGCAACCTCCGCCTCAGAGCCGAGCATTCCCTTCTGGAAGACGTCGATCAACATCACATGCGTGTCCGTTCCACCGGAGACGATGCGATACCCTTCCGCGCCGATCGCATCTGCGAGGACCTTTGCGTTGGTCACGACCTGTTGCGCGTAGCTCGCAAACTCCGGCTGCAACGCCTCCTTGAAGGCCACGGCCTTCGCCGCCACGATGTGCACCAGTGGACCGCCTTGCTGACCAGGAAAGACGCTGCGATCAATTCCCGCGGCAAGCTCCTGACGACAGAGGATCAATCCAGCCCGCGGCCCACGCAGCGTCTTGTGAGTGGTCGTTGTAACGACATGCGCATGAGGCACTGGCGAAGGATGAACGCCGCCTGCGACGAGGCCGGCAAAGTGCGCCATATCCACCATGAGGGAGGCGCCGACCTTGTCTGCGATGGCGCGCATGCGGGCGAAGTCGAACTGGCGCGGGTATGCGCTGCCGCCACCGACGATGACCTTGGGCTTCTCGCGCAGCGCTGTGGCTTCGAGCTCATCGTAGTCAATGGTTTCGGTGTCTCTGCGTACCTGGTAGCCAACGATGCGGTAGAGCTTGCCGGAGAAGTTGAGCTTGTGGCCGTGCGTGAGATGGCCGCCGTGTGCGAGATCGAGGCCTAGAATGCAGTCTCCCGGCGATAGCAGCGTCATGTACGCGGCGGCGTTGGCCTGCGAGCCCGAGTGCGGCTGGACGTTGACGTGTTCGGCCTGGAAGAGCTGTTTGGCGCGGGTGCGGGCGAGGTCTTCGACGATGTCGGCGTACTCGCAGCCGCCGTAGTAGCGCTTGCCGGGATAGCCCTCTGCGTATTTGTTGGTGAATACGGTGCCTGCGGCTTCGAGGACGGCGCGGCTGACGAAGTTTTCCGAGGCGATCATCTCGAGGCCTTCGTGCTGGCGCTTTACTTCGTTTTCAATCTGTGCGGCGATCTCGGGGTCGGAGGTGGCCAGCGGGGCATTCAGGTCGATGGGCATGGGGTTATTTTATGTCACGGTTTTGACATTTTTTTTTGTGAGCTCGGCTTTCTAATTTTGTGGGGTGTTTTGAATAAAAGCCGGTTTTTAATGTGGTGTTTTTGTGGTGAAGTTATGGTGGATTGCGTGGCTGTTGTGGTGAGACGACGGCACGTTACGTGGAGCTTAAAAACATGCCACTCATTTGAGATTTATTTTGCGGCGAGTGTGGAAGAGCGGCGAAGGCAATTCCATTTTGGGAACGGTGCACCAAAGGACCTAGGGACCTCAATTCTTTGCGATGATTCTGGGGCCGTTCTGGCTATAGTCGAGATGGTTTGCGGTGGAAGAAAGGACAATTGCTGTGCATGTGTGGATGATTGGCATTGGTTTTATTGCACTTTTCATGACACCGTTTTTTATTGTGATGCAAATGGGTGACGAAGGTGCGGACGATTAACGAACAGGAGTTTTTCGTTCGGCGAGGCGCTTGAAGGAGCTGTAGATGAAGGAGCCGAGGTACCAGCCGTCAATGTACTTGTAGGGTGTCTCGCCGGTGGTGTAGTGGCCGCAGGGAAGGACCTTCGAGACGTAGTCGATCTTGAGGGCGTCGAAGTTTTTGAGGACGTCGAGGGAGTACTCGAGGGGGAAGGTCAGGTCGTAGGTCGCGTGGACTACGAGAGAGCGCTTCGGAGTCGCGGCGAAGCGGTCCATGTAGGACATCGGGCTGACGATGGAGAAGATCTGACGGACCTGGTCCTGGGTGAGGCCGGCGTCTTCGAAGGCGGCGCGGATGTGGCGGGTGCTCTGGCCGGTCCAGACTACGTCGCCGAACCAGGTGGAGGCGTGGTTGAAGGCGCAGACCTGGAGGCGCGGGTCGAAGGCGGCGGCGATGAAGGCGTAACAGCTCCCAAGGCTGGTGCCGAGGACGCCGAAGTGCTCGTAGCCCTGGGACTGGAGCCAGTCGATGCAGCTGCGGATGTCGACGACGGCCTGACGGCAGGCTTCGGTGGTGCGGCCGACGTTGGCGCTGACGGCATAGTCGGAGCGCTCGAGTTCGGCGGGGCGGCGGATGTCGTGGTAGGGCTTGGAGAGGCGGAGACAGGAGATGCCGAAGCGGTTGAAGAGGGTGCAGAGGGCGTTGTGGCTAAAGGCGTCGGCGTTCCACTGGGGCATGACGATGATGGCCTGCTTCGGCTTGCCGTTTTGCGATTCGGGGTGGGCTGGGTACCAGCGGGCGTTGACGGTGTCGTTCTCGGGGTAGCGGGTGCGAACGGGCGAGGTGAATCGAAGGAACTCGGCCACGTCGAGCTCTCCGGTCTCGGCCTGACGCTTGATTTCGGCGTCTTCCTGGAGGGTCTCGGGGCGGACGTTGGTGGGGAAGAGCTGAGGGTGTCGGGCTTCGAGACGAAAGTCGGTGGGGGTGGTGTAGCCGAAGAATTCGTCCGCGCGGGCTACGATGTCGGCGTTGACGGCGGTCATGCGGGCAAAATCATCTGCCACGGGCGTGTCGCTGAGGTGCTGAGCGGCTGTGACGGCCATGGGACTGAAGTCCTCGAGCCAGTCAAAGCCCCACTCGAGGGGGCGGACGATGCGGTTGGTGTCGCGAGTGGTGAGCGCGGTCTCCCAGGCGTACATCCACTTCGCGTAAAGCTTGGAGAACATTATCTACAAGTTTAGCAAGGCGGTCTAAGGAGGATCTTTCACTTCCCACGAGCCGACTGTCGGTATTGACGCTCTCGATGAGTGACTCGGCGATTTTTCACTCATCGAGAGGGCGGCTGTGAGGCAAGTGCATCAAATTTGTCCGACAAGCCGGTTTTGTGTCCAAGTGAATAACTTCCGGTTTGCCAATAATCCGCCCGGAATCCGGAAGTTTAGGTTATTCGGCGCACCTGAAGCGTTCGGTGAAGTGACTCGGCGGTTTTGCAACAATCGAGCCGTCCCCCGCTAATTGATTGACACATAGACGTTGCCTGGCCTCGTCGAATGACCGCATGGCTTCCACAAGTTCAATTACTCGGACATCATCTCCAATAACGCAGGCAATTCTTCTGCAAGAGGTTGTTCTGTCGCCTTGTCCAGGGAAAGAGGTAATCTCAGGGCGGCAGCAAACAGGAAAGCGTGTAATCCGCAGAGTAGAAGAAACGCAGCGGCAAATGCGCTGGAGACGCTAGCGGTGGACTGCGCCATCCCCAACCTCCATCCCAGGAAGGTCGCGCAGAGCGTAGTCAAAGTCGGTCCGCCGAGACGTTGCACAATGTTGAGCGAGGTTGTCGCCATTGGCAGGTCCTGTTTCCTCACAGAAGCGTACGCTGCCGAGATGGAGGGAATGCCGACCGTGCTGAGGCCCATCCCACGCACAAAGAGGGCACATGCGAGCACGGTGAGTACAAGTCCGTGACTGGCCAGCCAGATAAATGGCAGCGAGGCTGCGAAGGCCAGAAATGCGCCTCCAGCCGATACCTTTCGTATCCCGAACCGCTGCGTCAGTGCC
>DATHQG010000283.1:0-3392 GCA_035483075.1 Edaphobacter sp.
CCAACTACAGCACTGCCGCACGCAGCTACGCCCCCGGCCAAAGCTACAGCGCAGCGCGCAGCTACTCGGCACCCTCGGCCAGCAACTACGGCGGCGGCTATCACGGCGGCAGCATGAGCGGCGGTGGTGGTGGCGGCTTCCACGGCGGTGGCGGCGGTGGTGGTGGCGGCGCACACGGTGGTGGCGGCGGTCATCGCTAACGACTAGCTTTCAAACTCAAGGGGCTGAGAAGAACACTCTCAGCCCCTTTCTTTTTTCAATTTAATTGCACAACGATCATTGAGCCGGCCAACGTTGTTCTCCACTTCGTTCACCACCGAACAAATCGTCATTTCGACCGAAGCAGCTCGCGCACTTTGCGAGCTGCGTAGTGGAGAAATCTGCTTCTCCACCTCGACTATCTCCTCACCACCGCCCCGCCTTTGACTCCTCTCCGCAATCCACCAATCTAACCATCCATCGCGCACTTTGGGACAGGTGCCATGTCGCGCCTAGACAGCGATGAGCGGTAAGTACTAATTCTATTGCCGTTACTGCTGCCATATTTTTTATTTCCAAATTTCCGCCCAAAAATCACATGTCAAGCCCCAAAACAGCCTAACCCTTTACAAAACAACAACATCTGCGTGGCATTTTAGTTAGCTTCAACCCGCTATACTGGATATATATAGATCGGAACAAGCAAGCCCCGGCCAACAGCCGGGGCTAACTCATTTAGATGGAATATTTTGGACGTAAACCCTTTGCTATGACTATTTTGCGGTTCGCATCATCTCGTAAACTTATGAAAATAAGAGAATTACGCGCGGGCAATGGGGGGGGTACCCCCCAGCCCAGCCACCATATCTCCAATCTTTTGCAACGCTCCGCGCCTTCCCATCGCCCTGGCCGCCAAGCCCATGGTTCGGAGCCGTTCGCCGTCAGTCAACAATCCGACCAGCCGATCCAAAAGCACCTCCGGGGTCAGCTCAGCCTGCAGCAACATCTCAGCAGCTCCGCCCCGAACCACCAACTCCGCATTCTTACGCTGGTGGTCGTCCGCAGCCGTGGGCAACGGCACAAGCAACGAGGGCTTTCCCGCAGCCGCCAGCTCCGCAACCGTACTCCCGGCCCGGGCCAGCACCAGGTCGGCTGCGGCATACTCCTTCGCCATATCAGGAAGGAATGCGTCAACCACAACTCTGGCCTCGTCCACCCGGGCGTTCCTGTAAGCCTCTCGCGTAGCCTCCAGGGCCCTCTCGCCGGTCTGATGTACGATCGTCAACCCTGGCACTCGCTCCAGCAGCCGCCCCGCAATTCCCGGCAGCGTCTCATTGAAGATCTTCGCTCCGTTGCTTCCCGCTGTAATCAACAACCGCCGCTCCAGTCCCAACGCTCTGTCCGGCACAGCGAAGATCTCGTCTCGTACAGGCACACCAGTGGCCGTAGCGTTCCGAAAATACCTCGTCGTCTCAGGAAAGTTGACCGCCGCAGCGCTCACGTACTTGCCTACCAGCCGGTTTGCCATACCCGGCACGGCATTCGGCTCATACGCCAACGTGGGAACCCGCAACATAATCGCCGCCATCATCGCCGGCCCCGACGCATACCCGCCAACGCCAACCACAACGTCCGGCATGAAACTCCGCAGCAAGCCAATACACCGCAGCACGCCGAGCGGAACATCCAGCATCGTCCGCACCCGCGTCGCGGCGCTCACATTTTTCAACTGTCCCGACCGCACAAGCTCCAGCGGAAACCCCGCCTCCGGCACCAGCTTCGTCTCCAGCCCCCGCGCCGTCCCCACGAACCGCACCTCAGCGCCGTGCGCGTCCCGCAGCTCCCGCGCAATCGCCAGCGCCGGAATGACATGCCCCCCAGTTCCCCCGCCCGCAATCAGGACCCGTAGTCGCTGGCTCGCTGACTCGCTAACTGGCCGACTCGCTGTCACCTAATCGATCTCGCGCGTAATGTTCAGCAGCACACCCATGCCGGCCAGCGTAATAAAGATCGAAGTCCCGCCCGAAGAAATAAACGGCAGCGGAATCCCCTTCGTAGGCAGCAGCGCCAGCACCACGCTCATATTGAAGAACGCCTGGATCAGGATCGCGGTCGTCAGTCCAAACGCAAGGAACCGCGCAAACGGATCGGTCGACAAAAACGCCGCCCGCAACCCGCGATAGCCGAGCGCCACAAACAAGCCAACCACCAGCAGCGCCCCAATCAGCCCCAGCTCTTCACAAATATTGGCGAAGATAAAGTCCGTCTGTACCTCGGGCAGATAGAACAGCTTCTGCCGCCCCTCCATCAAACCCAGCCCGCGAATCCCGCCGGTCCCGACAGCGATCAGCGACTGCAGAATGTGAAAACCCGTCCCTCGCGGATCGGCCTCTGGATTCAGAAACGCCAGCATGCGGTCGTGCCTGAACTTCACATGAAACAGCATGTAATACATCACCGGCGAAGCCAGTGCGGCCCCAATCGCAAAGTACTTCTTTCGCGCCCCCGCCAGATACAGCATCAACGCAGTCACTGCCATGCACACCAGGCCCGTACCCAGGTCCGGCTCCTTCAAAATCAGCGCCGTAAACGTAAGAGGCACTGCGACAGCACGCAGAATCGTCCCTTTAACATCGTCCATCAGATGGATCCGCGTCTGAAGAAAGTAAGCCAGAAAAAGCACCAACACAGGCTTTGCCAGCTCCGACGGCTGGAGCGTCACACCCGCAACGCGTATCCAACGATGCGCGCCATTCATCCCGCTCATCGCAAACACGCCGATCAGCATCAGCGCCGTCACCGCGACCGCAGGAAACACCACCCTGGGGTTGTTGTAGTTGCGATAGTCCACCCGCATCAAACCGACCATTGCAAGCAAGCCAAGCACCGCCCACAGTGCCTGCCTCATGACGTAAGAATACGGAGAACCCAGACTGGCCTGCGCCATCACAGCCGAGGCCGAAAACACCGTCACCAGCCCAAACAGCACCAGCAGCAGCACAACTCCGAAGAGCCACTTGTCCACCCCAACTCTCTTCGCCATGCCATCACTTCCCCTGCCGTGTGCTTAATGCCCTGTGCCTAATCAAGTTCACCCACCGACTGCCGAAACACCCGGCCCCGGTGCTCATAATTTTCAAACTGGTCAAAACTCGAACACGCAGGTGACAACAGCACCACATCGCCCGGCAACGCGGCCTTCGCCGCCTTGGCAACGGCCGTCTCGATCGTCTGCGCTGAAACCATCTTCACGATTCCATGCAGTTGACGCTCAATCTTTTCTGCGGCCGAACCAACGGTATAAACAATCTTCACCCGTTTCTTCAGCAGGTCGGCCATCACTTTATAGTCCGAGTCCTTGTCCTTCCCCCCCAGGATCAAGTGAATTCCTCCCGGGAACGAAGCCACCGCCT
>DATHQG010000284.1:0-6019 GCA_035483075.1 Edaphobacter sp.
ATAGTCGTGGGGCGGGAAGAAAAAGCACTCAAAGTCTCTTACGAAGACGTAGTCGAGAGAAAACAACGCGTACAAAAACAGTACATACATGTGTTGGAACCGCTGCAACGGTCTGCGGGGTTCGTGAGGAGTAAACCGAAGTATGCCGCGTCCCGTAAGCGCGTCATCTTCGCCGTGGACATTGACGCAGGAGTGGTGGCCTCGATGATGGAGGATACGCCACATGTACGAGTTGATTCCGCAGACATCGAAGACATAGTTCAGGGTCTTGTTTACGGACGGCACCGACGAGATGGCGTTGTGGTTGCTGTCGTGGGCGATGTTCAACAAAAGGAAGGTCTGGGCGAGGCCGCCCAAAAAATAGAGGGCAACAAACTTCCATGAAGCCGGCCTGTACGCGTAGAGAGCGATCCAGCTGCCCGCCAGCACTGCCAGCCCTGCGGCGATCTTGACCCACATCGTACGGTCGGCTTTGGGAGAAATATTCGCGTCGGCAAAGAACTTATCCAGGCGGCGGCGTAAGACCTTCGGAAAGGAAGACACACCTGCGGGGTCGCCGACCGACTGCCGCAGCAAGGTCTCAGAAGGTACAAGATCATCCATATCTGGTTTTAGAGTGATTACTGCTTCAGTTTCGGACGTCACCGGCGCCTCCGCAATGGTGTCAAGTCGGCCCGGCGCATCCGGGGTCTGTAGCTGCAGGGGACTTGGCCGCCAACAGCCTCGAACATCAATGGTAGCGTGAAAACTTAAGCAGAATCAAGGAAATTCAGCCAGGACGCAGCCGGCGTGGTACGCGGGACTGTTGAAATCGATGACACGTCGCATTTCTTCCTGGCTCTGCTAACATAAGCGAAAGTTCGTGTAGAACGAAGACGCGACACTTTGATTGGGGTAGCCACCCCGCGGTGCCCCGCAAGACTTTTTCGCTTCCGGCGTTCGGCCATCAAGAACCTGCCCGAACGGACCGAGCGACGGATCGGCATAGAACGGTTATGGATTTGATTTCCAAGTCGTCCTGCACTCTAGTTTCGCACTCCGAGACTCAGTCGGTTTTGCCTCGCCAGGGCACGGGTAGCAGCAAGACGTTTAGTGTTTTTACGTACTGAGTTTTTCTATTCAACCTCGGGGGTATTGCTGATCAATTATGGCGTCGATTCTAGATAGACTGGATAGGCTGGGGGACGAGCACCCGCACAAGCTCCTTTATTCGTACATTGACCTGAACGGCAATCCAATCGAAGGCTACACCTACGCGTCGTTTCTCCGGCGGACGAAGGCAATCGCCGGACACTTGCGGAAACAGCATCGTTTCGCCGTGGGGGACCGGCTTCTGCTCGCCTACCCGCCCGGGCTCGAAATGATCTGCGCGTTTTTTGGTTGCGTACGCGCCGGATTGGTTCCCGTGCCGGTCTATCCCCCCAGCTCTCGTGGCTTCCAGAGCGCCCTGTACAAGATGGTGCACATCGCAAAGGACTGCCAGGCGGCCGGGATTCTAACCAGCAAGGACTACCACGCATCTCTGAAGACGAATCTCACCAGAAGTGGGGTCTCCGCTTCCGGCGTCGACGTCGACTACATCTCAGGTCTTCCGTGGATCGTCACGGAAGACTACGTGGACACGATCTCGGACGGACCTTTTGACGGTCCTTTTATCGACACTTCGAAGGTCCTTTTTCTCCAGTACACGTCGGGGTCGACAATGGAGCCCAAGGGCGTGATGGTGACGCACGAAAACATCCTGGAGACCTGTCCGCTCGTGATCGACCATCCCTCGCCGGTAGTCGTCTCGTGGCTTCCGCAGTATCACGACATGGGACTGATCGGGTGCTATCTTTACCCCGCGCTGAGAGGTGGCACGACGTACGGCTTCGCCTCTATGGACTTCATCCAGCGGCCAATCCTGTGGTTCGACGCGATAACGACTTATCGGGCCACCGCCACCGCCGCCCCCAACTTTGCCTACGACTATTGCCTGCGCGCCGGAAGGCTCTCCAAAGACGGCATGGAGAATTGCGACCTCAGTTCGCTGCGCGTATTGATGTGCGCGGCAGAACCCGTAAAACCGGACACTTACACACGGTTTCTTGAGGCGTTTCAGCCCTACGGGCTCAAGTCGGAGAGTTTTTATGCCGCCTACGGACTGGCCGAGAACACTCTGGCGGTTTCGCTGGGCGGCCGCAATATCGTCTCCGTCAACAAGCGCGCCCTCGCGCTGGGGAAGGCCCGCATGACGACCGAGGTCTCCGAAATCGACGGCGCCACGCAGATTGTCAGTTGTGGAACTCCGCTCCCGGGCATTGACGTTAAGATCGTCGACGCGGAACAGCACGTCGCGCTGACCGAAGGCCATATCGGCGAAATCTGGATCGCAGGAAGCGGTAAGTGCCTGGGTTATTGGAACAATCCGGAACGGACGCTGAAGCAGTTTCGTGCGCGCCTGGTGGACGATAGCCCCTATGACGACGGCTACCTTCGCACCGGCGACATGGGGTTCTTCCACGAGGGCGAACTCTTCGTCTGCGGCCGCATCAAGGACATGATTATCCTCCGCGGGCAAAACTATTACCCGCAGGACATCGAGAACGTTGTAGAGAAGGCGTCCAGCCTGGTCCGTGCCAATTGCATCGCCGCCTTTCAGATCCACGAAGACACCGAGCCTGCGCTGGCAATCGTGGCCGAAGTGAAAAATCCTAAGGTGCTTCCGGACGCGCGAAAGATCGCTGCAGCGGTCCGGAGTTATCTCAACGTGGAAGTGGCGTTGATCTCCTTCATTGCGCCTCGTGCGATACCGCGGACCAGTTCGGGCAAGATCATGCGCCATCGAACCAAGCAGATGTGGCTGGAAGGCCAGTTTACCGTCCTCTCTGATTTTTCGCGGGAGAAGGACGCCGGAGCTTCCGCGTGCGATTCTGACGTCCAGTCGTCTTTCGATGTGTTGAAAGCCAGGTACAACCTGACAGGCATGGAATCGTACAACCTCATTGAAGCCGGACTTGATTCCCTTGACCTTGTCGTGTTCATGCATGAGCTCAAGGAGCTTCTAAAGGACAAAGGCGCCGAGATGCTTGCGAGGCAGGTAGATATCGGTGTCATCCAGCGTGTCAGCGTAGCCGAACTGTTTCAACTGGCCGAACACTTGGAGCGTGCTCCGAAAGAAGCGCTCGAATTGCTGCGTCATTCCCTTGCGGCCTTCCGTGAAGAGCAGCGCACAGCGGAAAAACACATGATGAGCAACGACAGGAAGCTCATCTTCACGCCTCCAACACCCACGCCGTCACTCGAGACGCCGGAGCTGAATCATGTTCTGCTGACAGGCGGCACCGGTTTCATCGGACCGTTCCTCATGAAGAGTCTGCTGGAACAGACGCGTGCCAAGATCTATGTTCTCGTCAGGTCTTCCGACGACGTTCAGGGCAGACAAAGACTTAGGGCGGCGATGGAATCGATGGGGCCTTGCGGGGCCGGACTGATGCAGATGTTCGAGTCTCGCGTGACTCCCATCTGCGGCGACCTCGGGCAGCCAAATCTGGGCCTGGCGCAGGACGTCTGGGATTTCCTCGCCAATGAAATGGACGCGGTGTTCCACAACGGCGCAACCGTGAACTACCTGTTCAACTACGACCGCATGCGCGATGCAAACGTAATGGGAACGAACGAGGTCCTGAGACTGGCGTTCGAGGGACGGACCAAGGCCCTCAATTACGTCTCGACTACCTTCGTCTTTGGCTGGGCGGTTAAAAGCGTCCTGTGGGAGACGGACATGAACCAGGACATGGAACTCCTCGATTTCGGCTACAGCCAGACCAAATGGGTGGCCGAACAGGTGGTTGCGGACGCGCGCGACCAGGGACTTCCCGTCCGAATCTTCCGTCCCGCTCTCGTGAGCCCTTCCGTTACAGGCGGAGGCAACAACTTCGATATCGCTGTTCGCTTAGTTGCGTTCATGGTGAATCACGGTATCGGAGTCGATGCCCTGAACCAGGTGAGCTTCGTTCCCGCCGACATTGTGGCGAACAACATCGTTGCGATTTCAACCACGCCCAATACTGTGAATAAGACGTTCCACGTGGTGCGGGACGACTACGCGAACATGCTGGACATCACCGGACTCATCACCCAGGCGACCGGGCGACAGTTCGAAATATTCAGCATCTCCGACTTCGTTCCCGAGCTCATCCGGAGATGCCGCAAGGAAGACCTGCTCTTTCCGCTGCTGGATTTTCTGGTGGGCTCAGTGGACAACATCACCGCGATGGAGTTCAAACGCTATGACAACTCCGACTATCAAGCGGCCCGGGACGCCTCTAAGTGGGGCAAAGCGGACCCGTCTCTCGAGGACACAGTCAACGGCATTCTGAAATTCATGCATCGCAAGGGGATCATCTCGGTTGCGCCTCGTGAGGACAACATCGCGTCATCGCCCGATGAGAGTCTGGCCTTGACCGATGCCCTGACAGATTCCCTGACCGATGCACCGTCCGCTACTGTCGTTTAAATACGAGCTTCTCGGTTATGCGCTGGCCCGTCTCCAAGGTACCTGTCGTGGTTAGGGTCATCTGCTGCCCGTCAGCGGAGACCGCCCACCTGTCCTTTTGAGCGACCTGATCGCCTCGGCGGTAAATCGAATCCACCGTGTGAGGATCGACAAGCTCAAGCGTCACGGTATCGTTGCGGGAGTTCTTCAGATCGTACTGCTTTCCGTCAAAACGGGCGGTGTAGCTGAACTCACCCGAAAAACGGACCCCATCCGTTCCGTCCGCCTCGATCTTGAGCGCCAACCCTTGTCGCATACGGGTCTTGCTGAGGTCTTGCGTCCACTCGCCGGCGAATAGGTCACCGGCCACCTTCGCCCCTCCGCTTCGCGCCCACACGGTGATCTGATCGGGATGGCCCGGGCTCGCAGTTGTGGTCGTTAGCTCGTTGCCATCACTCGAAATTTTTTCACGTATCGTCGCCACGATACCTCCATCTTTTTTCTCCTTCACCTCGGCCTGCCTCTTATCGATCCTGCGCAGATCGATTTGATTGAACGCCAGATTGCCTGGTGCGGACGTGTCGTGCCCATCGAACTTCGCGGTGAAATCGAGGTGAGTATCGCCTGACATGACTACATGCACGCCCTCATGCAAAGGTGTGATGGACAGCTTGTTAGGAGGGTCCAGGGTAGACTTCGCAGAGAGGAGCGTCCAGGAGCCAACGCGGGGGTCTTGGGCCCGGAGGTCCGGCGATCCAACTTGAATAGCGGCAACCAGTGCGAACAACGCTAATTTAAGAATTGGTCCTCCTAATCCGACGGAACCAATTTAACAGATTCGGACAGTCGGGTAGGTCGTGCTGCGAATATCCATTTAGCTGGTAACGATTTTGTATGACATCATGGGTCTCATGAATGTGCGCCGTCTCTGGGTGGCCGGGGTAGTCCTTGCCGCCACCATTGCGCTTCTTCCATTCTCGTTTCACGCCGAACGCCATCTGGAGACGGCCACCCGTGTCGAAGGCAGCGAAGCGGAGAGTGTCCGGCAGGAGTTGGACACTCGCTTTCGTTCGCCCTTCGTTGACCGCGTCGTCCTGGTCATCCAGGGACTCCCGCCCGCGAATTCGGAGGAAGGCGGGCAGGCGTTAGCGACCATTGTGGCCCAATTGAGAGAGGTGCCCGGCGTCTCCGGAGTCGTCTCCTATCTCGAACTGCGCGATCCGATCTTTCTGGGCCGGGGCGGCGGAACGTTTGTTCTAGTGGGACTAGCGTCGACCGAGGGGCCAGTGGAGTCGCTCGTCCCCAAACTCCACCAACTTGCGACCTCTCTCCAAAATCAATTGCGTACCCGTTATCCGGCCGCGAAGCTCGAACTGACGGGCGAGATCCCACTGAACTTCGATATTCGGAAGGCGAGCGCCGATGATGTGCGACGTGCCGAAACACTGGTAGTCCCCGCAACGCTCGCCCTTCTGCTGGTGGCCTTCGGGAGCCTGGTCGCCGCCCTTATTCCATTGGCCGTTGGCCAGCTTGCCATCGCGG
>DATHQG010000285.1:0-2427 GCA_035483075.1 Edaphobacter sp.
GAAGGGTGCGGGGGCGGCCGTGCGAGCAGCGAAGCCGCTTGGCGTGCGAGAGCTGGCGATTACGCTTCCCGAAGACCATGCGCTGGACGATGAGCATCTTGAAACGCTGCCGTGCGCGCTGATGTCGCGTGCGCTCGTGGAGGGTGCGGAGTTGGCGGAGATGGACTGGGACACCTATCGGAGCGACAGGAAGGACCGGTCGGTGCGGGCGCTTTCGGTGATCGCCCATGAGGCGGAGAAATCGACGCGAGAGGAGATCCAGGAGGGGTTTGACGAAGGACTGATTGTTGCAGCGGCCCAGAATTTTACGCGGTCGCTGGTGAACGAGCCGGGGAATGTGCTGACTCCGACGGAGTTGGGAAGGCGCGCCGCCGCAATGTGTGCAGAGGTGGGGTTGAAGTGCGAGGTGCACTCGACCAAGAAGCTGCATGAGTTGAAGATGGGGGCGTTCTGGGCGGTGGCACAGGGGTCGGAGGAGCCGCCGGCGCTGATTGTGATGACCTATGAGCCAGAACTGGGGAAGGCAGAGGTGGCAGCGAACGACGCTCCAGTGATCGGGCTGGTGGGGAAAGGGATTACGTTCGACACGGGTGGGATCTCGATCAAGCCGGCGGACGGTATGGAGAAGATGAAGTACGACATGGCGGGCGCGGGTGCAATGATCGGCGCGATGCGGGCCATTGCTCAACTGAAGCCGAAGGTGAAGGTAATCGGAATCGTCTGCTCGGCGGAGAATATGCCGGACGGGAAGGCGTTCAAGCCGGGTGATGTGGTGACGGCGATGTCGGGCAAGACGATCGAGGTAGTGAATACCGACGCCGAGGGTAGATTGGTGCTGGCCGATGGGCTGCACTATGCGAAGACGCTGGGTTGTACGCATCTGATCAATGCGGCGACGTTGACGGGAGCTTGTGTGGTGGCGCTGGGGATTTTGAACGCGGGGTTGTTCACGAATGATGAGGCGACGTGGGAGAAGTTTCAGGAGGCCACGAAGATTTCGGGAGAGAAGTTCTGGCGGCTTCCCTGCACTGATGACTACAAAGAACAGATCAAGAGTCAGATTGCGGACATAATGAATACGGGGAAGAACCGTTGGGGTGGGGCGATCTCTGCGGCGATGTTCCTGAAGGAGTTTGTGGGGGAGACTCCGTGGGTGCACCTTGATATCGCTGGGTGTGCTTGGAACGACGAGAACAAACCTTGGATTGCGAATGGGCCTAGTGGGATTGCGGTGCGGTCGATTCTGGAGTGGGTGCGGAGTTATTCGGCTTAGGCCGCTCGAATGTCGTGTCGATCCTATTGAGGCGGTTGACGACGATGTTGCGCCAAATCTTCGTAGGGATAGAGGGATTCGATCTCAGGTAGTCCAAATGGCTTATCTGCGCCAGCACAGGAGTACACCTCTAACGAACTTAGATAGCCGTCTCTCTCGAAGAGCATCACTCCGACCTCCTGGCCTTCAACCGTCGCGAGATAGTCAGAGATGAGATGCTCGCCTTTACGAGTAACCGGCTCCCCTCTGTACGCAAAATAGATTGTGGGACACCCACAGTTGCACTTCGAAGCTACAGTTACGTCGCTGAGCTGCGAATTGAAGAGCTCTGGATCAACATCGCTATGGTCGAGCAGCCAGCGAATCAGGCCGTCCTCCTGCAACGTAATTGCGCGGTTTACTCGGATCAGTCCCTTATCTTCGCTACTCATGGCACATTCAGTTACTCATGGCACATTCATTGGATCACGACTTTAATTCAATCTGTAGCACTGTGTTTACATAACGGGCGGGGCTTCGATGCCGAGGTAGCCGAGGGCGCGGGTCATCTCGCGTTGGGCTACGGCGGCGGTGGCCAGAAGGAGGGTCTTGCGGGTGGGGTCGGTTTCGTTGAGGACGTGGTGGCGGTGGTAGAAGTTGTTGAACTGCTGGGCGAGCTGGAAGGCGTATTTGGCGAGGTATGCGGGCTCAGCGGTGTTGATGCACTGGTCGATGAGGAGAGTGAGCTTGGAGGCGAGGAGCCAGGTCTCCCAGAGGCTGCTTCCCTCTTCAGCTTCGAGGAGGTTGGCGATGTCGAGTGTTGCGATGGCAGCGAGTGATTTGGTTTCGGTGGTGTTGGCCTTGCGGAAGATGTTGGCCGCGCGGACGATGGCGTACTGGACGTAGGGTCCGGTCTCGCCTTCGAAGCTGAGGGCGTCCTTGAAGTCGAAGGCGATGACGGTGTTGCGGGTGAAGCGGAGCATGAAGTAGCGGAGAGCGCCGACGGCGATTTGTGTCGCGATGGTGAGGCGTTCGGCGGCTTCGATCTCGGGGTGTCGGGTATCGACTTCCGATTTGGCGGCGGCGATGAGCTGGTCGAGGAGGTCGTCGGCTTTGACGCCGAAGCCCTTGCGGCCGCTGACCTCGATGTAGGACTTGCCTCGGTCTTCGTCGCT
>DATHQG010000286.1:0-13135 GCA_035483075.1 Edaphobacter sp.
CCTCAATCTCATCCGGATACCCCACCCCCATCACATAACGAGGCTTGTCCTTCGGCAGAAACTCCAGCGTCCGCGCAATCATCTCCCGCGTCACCTCACGCGGCTCCCCCACCGCCAGCCCCCCAATCGCATACCCCGGCAAGTCCATCTCCACCAGCCGCTCCGCCGATTCTTTCCTCAGGTCCGCATACATCCCACCCTGCACAATCCCAAACAAACTCTGCGCCTTCCCTTCAAAGGCATCTCCCGAGGCCTGTGACCACGGCACCAGATGCTTATGTAACTCGAAATGATCTTTTGATCGCCGCGCCCACGCATGCGTCAGACCCATCGACTCCCGCGTCCGCTCCCAGCTCGCCGGTGTCTCCACGCACTCATCAAAGACCATCGCAATGTCCGCCCCCAGCGCGATCTGCACGTCCATCGAGTGCTCCGGTGAGAAGAAATGCTTGCTCCCGTCAAGATGCGACCGGAACTCCACTCCGTCCGCAGTCACCTTCCGCAGCTTGCTCAAGCTGAACACCTGAAACCCGCCCGAATCCGTCAACATCGGCCGTTCCCAGCTCATGAACCGGTGCACTCCACCCATCCGCCGCACCAACTCATGCCCCGGCCGCAGATACAGGTGGTACGTATTCGCCAGAATGATCTGCGCCCCCTGGCCTCCCGCGCCAATCTCCTCCAGCAGGCCCTGCGGCACCGCCTTCACGCTCGCCGCCGTCCCGACCGGCATAAACACCGGTGTCTCCACCGCCCCATGCGGCAGCACCAACCGTCCCCTACGGCCACCACCCTCCGTCGTCCTATCTATCTCAAAAGAAAATGCCATTCTTCGAATTGTATGAGCAAGGCCACTCAGCGGCCCTGCGACGCGCGAAACAACACTTCGAATCGTTGCAATTGCATTAATTCATCTGACGTTCAACTTCGGTTCACATAACCACCCATCTCGATGCCTAAGAATAGGGCGCAACGTATCTTCCCACCTCTGAGGCCTTTCAAAATGATTAGGAAACTTCTCGCCTTCACGATGTCCTTGACCCTCATCCTCGGCGGTTGCGGTCAGGGCACCCTCAGCAACCCTGCAGGTAATGGCAACGCCAACACCACGCCGCCTCCCACGCCGCCGACGCCGACCACCGCCTCTGCAGCCATCAAGCACGTCGTCGTCATATTCGACGAAAACATCTCGTTCGACCATTACTTCGGCACCTATCCGAACGCAGCCAACACCGGTGGAACCACATTCACCGCCGCGACCGGTACGCCGACCAACATCAACAACTACGTCACGAACCCCACTCTACTCACTGCCAACCCGAACCTGAATAATGCCAACAACAGCACAGCCGGCAGCTCAGTGCAGAATTCAGTGGCCGCGAACCCCTTCCGCCTCGGCCCCAACCAGGCCGCCACCGCCGACCAGGACCACAACTACGAACCAGAGCAGCTTGCCTTCGACAACGGCAAGATGGATCTCTTCCCCTACTCCGTCGGGACCCCGAACTCAAGCACTCTTACAAACCAAACCGCCGCCCCCGGCATCGCGAACACCACGGCGCTCACCATGGGCTACTACGACGGCAACACCGTCACCGCGATGTGGAACTACGCGCAGCACTACGCGATGAACGACCACTCCTTCGGCACCACCTTCGGTGCATCGACCCAGGGTGCTATCAACCTCGTCTCCGGCCAGACAAACGGTGCCGTTGCTTCAGCGGGCGCCGCAGGTGGTGTCGTGGCTGATGGCCAGGGCGCCTTCACCCTGATCGGCGATGAAGATCCCACCAATGACGTCTGCTCGTCCCCAACCGCCACGGTCCAGATGCAGGGCAAGAACATCGGCGACCTGCTGAACACCGCAGGCGTCTCCTGGGGCTTCTTCGCAGGCGGCTTCAACCTCTCCATCACCAATTCCAACGGCACTACCGGATGCCTGCCGAACGAAGCAACTGGCAGCCGCGCGACCGGTGCGGTAAATATCCCCGGCAACCCGCTGAAGTCGGATTACATCCCCCACCACCAGCCGTTCCAGTACTACGCCAGCACCGCCAACCCAAACCACATCCGTCCCGCCTCGAACGCCGTTATCGGCACGGCGGCTGACACCGGTGCAACCACCGCCAACCACCAGTACGACGTTCTCGACTTCAACTCAGTACTTGCCGGTACGGGCGGAGCAGTTCTTCCCGCCGTCAGCTTCCTGAAGGCCCCAGGCTATCAGGATGGCCACGCCGGTTACTCCGACCCCCTCGATGAGCAGACCTTCGTCGTCAACACCATCAATGCCATTGAGAGCTCGTCCTACTGGTCCAGCACCGCCATCATCATCGCCTACGATGACTCCGACGGCTGGTATGATCACCTCAACAACTTCTTCAACGGCTCCCAAAGCACCGCCGACGCTACAGGCTTCTGCAACAAGGCCCCCTCGCTTCTCGGCATTACCGGCACTACCCCGGTGCAGGGTCGTTGCGGCTACGGTCCGCGCCTACCCCTCCTTGTCATCTCCCCATGGGTCAAAAAGAACTTCGTCGATAACACAGTTACCGACCAGTCCTCCATCACCCGCTTCATCGAGGACGTATTCCTCAGCAGCGCTCGTATTGGTGGTGGTTCCACGGACGCAAGCGCCGGCAGCCTGATGAACATGTTCAACTTCACCAGCACCGTCGCCCCCAACCCCAACGTCGTCCTTCTCAACCCCACCACCGGCGCCGTCACCTCCGGTAACTAAGCTAGTCATTCACAGAAGATTCATAGAAGCAATCTAGACTCGAAGGACGCACCCTATATTGGGTGCGTCCTTTTTTCTGCACACGATCCCGTATCTCTGCACGGAGCACGCTTGTCCCCCACCCGCCGTACCATTCTTCAGCAACTCTCAGCGCTCAGCGCGCTCGCCTCTACCCCCGCCGCATTCGCCCGGCATCTTATGCAGACGCAGGATCATGCAGCAGGACAGTCGGGCATGTCCATGGCCCCCGCCGCACCCATCGTCCCCCAGCTCAATGCCTTCACCCTTGTGCCCTTCGTTGATGAAATGCCTCTCCCGGAACGAATCCGGCCGGACTCGACGAACAAGCTCCGCATCACTATGCGCGAAGTCCGCACCAAGATTCATCGCGATGTCCCCACAACCCGCCAGTGGAGCTACGGAGAAACGACCCTCGCTCCGCTCATCGATGTTCACGCCGGCCATCCTCTATCCATCGAGTGGGTGAACTCTCTCCCCACCCGGCACTTCCTTCCCATCGACCACTCCCTCCATGGCTGCGGTCCTGACGTTCCCGAAGTACGCACCTGCGTCCATCTGCACGGCGGAAAGAATCCGTCCAAATACGACGGCTTTCCAGAAGACTGGTTCGTCCCTGGACAATCCCGCGTCTGCACCTACCCGCTCCAGCAGGAAGCGACCGCCCTCTGGTACCACGATCACGCCATGGGCCTCAATCGCCTCAACACATACGCCGGGCTCTTCGGCATGATGCTTCTGCGCGATTCCGTCGAAGACGCACTGAATCTCCCCTCCGGCAAATACGAGGTCCCGCTCATATTCTCTGACCGCCAGCTCACCACCGATGGCCAGCTTCTTTACCCCGATTCCGGCGATCCCGAGCACCCCTGGGTCCCCGAGTTTCTGGGAGGCTTCATCCTCATCAACGGCAAGGTAAGGCCCTACTTCGAGGTGGAGCCGCGCCTCTACCGCTTCCGTCTTCTCAACGCCGCCAATAGCCGTTTCTTTGCCTTGTCCCTCACCAACCACCTGCCCTTCCACCAGATCGGCACCGATCAGGGACTGCTTGCCGCGCCAGTAAAACTCACCAGTCTCGACTTTGCCCCCGCCGAACGCGCCGACCTCCTCATCGACTTCTCTCAAGCCTCCGGCCAGCACCTCCATCTCATTAACGGCGCCTTCGAGGTCCTCGAGTTCCGCGTAGCAGCGAAGGCCTCGACGTCCCAGCCTTCACAACCGCAACGCGCCGTTGCGCATGTCGACTCCCTTCCCCCCACCCTCCGCATAATCGACCGCATCCCTGAATCTTCAGCCATAACCACCCGCGCGATCACCCTCAACGAATACCGCGACAAGATCGGCAACTCGATGCTCATGCTGCTCAACCGCAAGCACTGGCATGAACCCGTCACCGAAACACCTCGTCTCCACACCACTGAAATCTGGGAGTTCATCAATCTGACCGAGGACCTTCACCCCATGCACCTCCACCTCGTTCGTTTCCAGATACTCGACCGCCGCGTCTTCGATGTCTTCGCCTATCAGAACGACCAGGGAGTGCATTATGTCGGCCCCGTTGTCTTACCCGCCCCCAACGAACTCGGCTGGAAAGATGTCGTTCAATGTCCCGCCGCCATGATCACCCGCATCATCGTCCGCTTCGAAGGCTACCCCGGCAAGTACCTCTACCACTGCCACATCCTCGAACACGAGGCCAATGACATGATGCGCCCCTTCGAGGTCATAGCGTAGGCGCACTTTTGCTTCCCATCGGATCGGCGTATCGTCTCAATCAAAGGAGATCGCGCCATGCTCAGGAGAGACTTCCTTCGCCGGTCGGCCCGCACCTTCACCGCTGCCATGCTCGCCAGAAATCCTGTGGCTCGCGCAGCACTGATCGATCCCGAACCCCTCAACAAAAAATTTCAGGCAAGCGATGAAGTTGTCCTGGGCCACACGGGCATCCGCACCAGCCGGCTTGCGATGGGGACAGGTACCATCGGCTACGGCGGCGCGTCCAACCAGACCAGGCTCGGGACCTCTCCGCTCACGAGGCTGCTCGTTGATGGCTATAACAACAACGGCCTCCGCTTCTTCGACTCGGCGGACTCCTACGGAAGCCATCCCTACGTCGCCGCGGCGCTCAAGCAGCTGCCTCGCGACAAAGTGACCGTCCTCACCAAGACCGACACGCGTGATCCTGCGGGTGTTCGCGCCGACCTCGACCGGTACCGAAAAGAGCTGGGCGTCGACTACATCGACATCGTCCTCATCCACTGTGTTACCGCATCTGACTGGACCACGCGCTACCGAGGCGTCATGGACGTTCTCTCCGAGGCAAAGCAGAAGGGTGTGATTCGCGCACACGGCGTCTCCTGCCATAGCATCGGCGCGCTCAGGGCCGCTGCTGCTTCGCCGTGGGTCGAGCTCGATCTCGTTCGGCTCAACCCCATCGGCTCCAACATGGACGCTGATCCCGACACCGTCATCGGCGTCATCAAGCAGATGCGCACCCAGGGAAAGGCGATCGTCGGCATGAAGATTCTCGGCCAGGGAGACCTGCGCGACAAACCCTCCGAGGCGATCCGCTACGCTCTCAGCACAGGCGTCCTCGACGCATTTACCATCGGCGCCGAATCGCAGAAAGAACAAAACAATCTCGTCCAGCGCATTGCAGCAGCCTGACCCCAGCGAGATGGGTCAGTAGTAGTGTTTAAGCTCTTCCCAGTCCGCCTGATAAGTCTTCTTTCGGCCGTGGCACAGATAAATGGGCCCGCGCTCCCATGGCATCGCGTATAGACCGTTGCGTTCGCCCACAACAGTGCATGAGCTGTAAGCAGCGTTCATCTCTTCAAGAGAACTCTGGTTGATCACAATCATCTCTTCTCCGGTGTACCCACGAGGCCCCCATATCCAGTAGTTCTGATGACCGCCGATTGCAGATGGCAGACCATACTTTGCCCCAAGGATATCGATCGCGCCAGCCTGCCCATAGTTGGAGGCAAGAATGCCCGTCCTCGTACGTTCCTCCGCAGGCAGTGCGTTATAAATACCAGACACCTGCTTCGCCAGGTCCTCCCAGCCAAAGCGGTCTGTATAAAACTGCGGCAATGGAATGGCCGCGTGGTTTTCACTGTCCTTAGGCTTGAAGTGCAGCTTCTCCGCATAGGCCAGCCATTGCTGCGGCGGCAACACCGGAATCGAAAACGGCAGGAAAAGCACCAGGCCAATCAGCACGATGACCGCATAGGCCCCAATCAGTGCGTTACGCCACGCAATCTTTTTCGCCCAGGAAAACCACGCGACCGCTCCAGCAGCGAAGAAGACCGGATACGCCGGAACAAGGTAGTAGTCCTTGGCGTGAAGCGCCATCATCAGTGCGAGAAAGACAAGGTAGAAGACGCCGAGGAAACGATAGTTCCGCGTAGTTTTGCCAAACAACAGCCACAGCACCCCCGTTCCCCACAGAAGAACGCTGTGCGGCGTGAGCGTCAGGATCTGGGCCAGGAAAAACTGCACCGGAGGCAGCTTGACGTCCTTGTCCGACGCCGCCACATCATGCAGCCACTCCAACGTCGGGAAGTGGTTGTGTATCTGCCAGAGAAAATTCGGCAGCGCCACCAGAACAATCAGAGCAACCGCGACGACAAACCAGCGACTCGCAAGAATACGGCGTTGCGGCGTCAAGAGCAGCGCAACAAGCATGGCAATCAGGAAAAACGCGATGGAGTCTTTATTTTCGAATGCCAGTCCAGCACTGAGGCCGAACACAATCCACCAATTGCGAATCTCCCTCTGTGAAGAGGACGAAACAATGCGAATCAACGCCAACGCGCAGAGCATCCAGAAGACCGGATCAAACGAGTTCATCGACATGTATCCATCGATGCCCAAATAAACCGCTCCCGCAATCACGCCCAACATAGCCAGTGCAGCCGCCCTGCGACCACCACCCAGCGCCCAGGCCAGCAGTCCAGTCAGAAACACCTTCGCCGCACCGGCCATGCCCGAGATCAACCGCAGGGACCACATCGTGTCATGTCCAAAGAGCATCTCGCTGACACGGGCCTGCAGCGCAGTCAGCGGCGGCTGGTCGACGTACCCAAACGCGAGGCGCCTTCCGCACACCAGGTAGTACAGCTCATCACGAAAGATTCCATATCCCGCATGCTGCGCCAGAACGTTGCCCACGATCTGAATCGCCAGCTTCAGCGCCGCGAAGCCGCAACAAAGCCAAAGGACCGGGCGCAAGTCTGTCTGAAGTGTTGTCGGCCGTAGGGTTTCCATGTCACCTGCGATGTCGGAAGTAGGTTCGTATCCATTTGTACTACGCACACGAACCAGAGAAGTTCCGGGTCCTTTTACTGTTCCAGCAACTCCACCGCCTGCGCAACGCTGAGGTTGTCGGACATTCGTTTGAACTCGCTATGCACCACATGCTCGTTCCTGCCGATCTCCTTAAAGAGCATCGCCTTGCCTTCGATCGCCATATTCGCCTGGGCTTCTTTCCAGTCGCCGCCCGGCTCCATCTCGTGCTCCGTGCTGAAGCTGCTGCCGGCGTGGATCGTTCCCAGCAGACCATACCCGAGGCTCAGGTCCGACGAGATCTTCCCTTCGATCCGGTGCAGCTGCAATGTCTTCTCATCCACCAGCACCGCACCCGACATCGCATGCAATATCTTCTCCTCCATCGTCTTCGGTTGATAGGCAGGATCAGGCCGAAAGCCTATCCTCAAATCGCTGCCCTCCGGACGCGGTTCGTCAAAAAGAAATGCTTTATGCAGCAGCACCAGCATCTGCTCAGCATGCTCTTCGTCGTTCTTCATCGCCTGTTCGTGACGGTGAAACGCCTCGGGATGGGCGGCAATCTCCGCCAACCGCGCCTTCTCCGATGCCTGCCTCTGCGTGCTCAACGGCTTTCCGTCCTCGGCAAGCAACAGCCGTACCTTTCCCATCGATGTCTCGACCACACGCTCCGTCCACAGGTGCCCCCCCGTCCTGTCGGACCGCTCATCCGAGAGATACATGTACTCGAGACGATGTTCCGCCGGGTCGCCCTCGTGCGCCAGCATCGTGTCGACGATCCGGCGCGCGGCGTCGGAGCTCTGTGCCCGTACGGCACCCGCCGCCAGCAGACCCAGCAACACAACCGCTGTTCCTCCAACACGCATCAACCTATACTCCTGCCGCTGACTCCAGAGAATGATGGCCCGCCCCGCATCTCAGTAAAGCACGACCGAAAATTACGGTCCCTCGCCAACCGCCTCCAGTAACGACGTACCGTAGCTCATCAGGGTCCGGCACAAGATAAATTAACGCCGAAATCTCCAGGAATCCACCACAAACCTCACGTAGACTAACGCTCAATCGCCCATGGCTGACACAACAAACACGCCGGATTCGACCGAAAATCAGCCTCAGCCGGTCGCATCACCCAATCCGCTGATGACCGAGCCCGAACTCGTCGAACTCGACTCCGCCCTCACACCCCACCCACCCAAAGGCCGCCGCGCCGCAGCCACCTTTATCTTCTTCACCGTCACTCTCGACATGCTTGCCCTCGGCATGATCGCCCCTGTTCTGCCTCGTCTCATCGAAGGCTTCCTCCACGGCGACACCTCCAGCGCGGCCAAAATGCTCGGCCTCTTCGGCACGGTCTTTGCCGCCATGCAGTTCTTCTTCTCCCCCATCCTCGGCTCACTCTCCGACCGCTTCGGCCGCCGCCCTGTCGTCCTTCTCTCCAACTTCGGCCTCGGCCTCGACTACCTCCTCATGGCCTGGGCCCCCGCACTCAACTGGCTCTTTCTCGGCCGCGTCATCTCCGGTCTCACTGCCTCCAGCATCCCCACCGCCATGGCCTATATGGCCGACGTTACGCCCCGCGAGCGCCGCGCCGCTGCCTTCGGCATGTTGAACGCGGCCTTCGGAGCCGGTTTCATCTTAGGCCCCGCCATCGGCGGTCTGCTCGGCAACATCAACCCGCGCCTTCCCTTCTGGGCCGCGGGCGGCCTCTCGCTCATCAACGGACTTTACGGCCTCTTCGTCCTGCCCGAATCCCTCTCCCTGCAAAACCGCAGCCCCTTCTCCTGGATCCGCGCCAACCCTGTCGGCTCTCTGTCGCTTCTCCGAAGCCACGCCGGCATGATCGCCATCGCCACCGTTCTCCTGCTCGGTTACATCGCCCAGCAGGTCCTGATGAACGTCTACGTCATCTACGCCGACTACCGCTACCACTGGACCGACCGCACCGTTGGTTTCTCCCTTGCGGTCGTCGGAACATGCACCATCGTCTACGGCGCGCTTCTCGTCAAACCCGTAGTCGCGAAGATCGGCGAGCGCGGAGCCATGACCTTCGGCCTCATCGGCGGGGCCCTCGGCTACTCCATGATCGGCCTCTCCAGGACCGGCCTTCTCCTATGGCTCGGCATCCCCTTCCTCAACATGATGTCCTTTACCTGGCCCGCCGCGCAAAGCCTTCTCTCGCGCCAGACCAGCCCTTCCGAACAGGGCCAGCTCCAGGGCGCCATCAACAGCCTCCGCGGCATCGCCGGATTGATCGGCCCCGGCATCTTCACCTACATCTTCAGCAAATCCATCAGCACAGGGATTCACATACCGGGCACGCCTTTCTACACCGCAGCCGCCATGCTGCTCGTCGCACTCGTCCTGGCACAACGCACCGCTCGCACACCAACCCCGACCGTCCAAACTTAAGCTATGAAAATCGTCCGCCGATTCCCGTTGTTTCTAGTGCTGTCCATCGCACCGCACTTCATCAACGCCCAGACGCCCGACGTCCCCGAATGGGCCCGGCCCGGTTCTGCGACCCACACGCAGGTCGCACCGCCGGTAGACTTCCATCGCGCCACGAAGACCTTCGACACCCCCATCGGCATCTTCGAAGGCCAATCCGATGTCGGCGGCGCGCTCGTCTCGGGCAGCGCCACCTATGACGCCGCGACGAAGCAGTACACCATCAACTCCGCCGGCTACAACGTCTGGTACACCCGCGACGAGTTCCGTTATCTCTGGAAGAAGATGTCCGGCGACATCTCCCTGGCCGCCGACATCGCCTTTCCCGACCCCAACGGCTACGGCGACCGCAAGGCCTTCCTCATCATCCGGCAGGGCCTCGATGACGACTCCAAAGAGGCGATCGTCGCGCTGCACGGAGCAGGCATGACCCACTTGGCATGGCGTCCCGAGAAGAACACCCGCGTCAAAGACATGGAGTTCCGCATCGGAGGCCGCGGCCGTCCTGGAGGCGCAAGCCCCGACTCGCTCGTCGCCGTCATACCCAAACGCATTGGCCTCGAAAAGCGCGGCGACAACTTCGCCATCTTCATCAGCCTCGAGGGCGAACCAATGCACCAGTTCGGCCCACCCATCACCCTCCACCTCGACGGGCCCTTCTATGTCGGCATCGGGTTCTGCTCCCACCTGCCCGACAAGTCCGACACCGCAATCCTCTCCAACGTCGTCCTCGAAAACTCCGCCGGCAAGGTCCACTAGCAGCACAAGTCGATATGGGTCGCAGTTCAGGTTGCGATACTATCTAAGCCATCTTCCTCTGTTCAATTCAAAGCAAGAAGGAGCTTCCCGGATGAGAGGCAGAGTCGCAGGGACATATCTATTGCTGGCCGGATGTCTTGCGGCAATTGGTCTCTGGAGAACGACGCCTGGGCAAGTGGTCTCTGCTAGCTCCACCATTAGCTGGAACCGGCAGACCGCCGCGCGCTATCTCGACGATCGCGAAGTATGGTGGCAGGAGTGGCCGCGAGCGCAGAAGGACCGTGGAACAATCTGCATCTCCTGCCACACAAACGTGCCGTATGCGATGGTGCGATCGGGTCTGCGGCGTCAGCTGGGCGAGAGCGGAATGACCGCACCTGAAAAGACCATGATGGACAGCGTCGAAAAGCGCGTCGCCCACTGGCCCGAAATGGAGACGTTTTACAGCGATGCGAAACATGGTCCGGGCAAGACCGCCGAGTCCCGTGCAACGGAGGCGGTACTCAATGCCATAATCCTGGCCAGCATCGACGCGCGGCAGGGACACCTGCGTCCCGTCACGCGCACGGCGTTCGACGAAGCGTGGGCCCTCCAGGAGGAGGCGGGAGACAAATCCGGCGGATGGAAGTGGCAGAACTTCCACTTGGGTCCGTGGGAGTCGGAGGAATCCGGATACCAGGGTGCAGCGCTTTTAATGGTGGAGGCCGTGAACGCTCCCGATAAATATGCAAAGGGTCCCGAGGTCCGTCCGCATCTTGACCGGCTGCGCGAGTACCTCCGACGCCAGTATGCATCGCAACCGCTCGTGAACCAGCTCTACATCCTGTGGGCGTCCGCGAAGGCGCCCGGCTTGCTGACCGCGACCGAACGGACGGCGGTGCTTAAGTCGGTCCGCAGCGAGCAGCAGGAAGACGGTGGATGGAGGACAGGGTCGTTGGACAAACGAGAGCGGGTCGACCACTCTCCCGAGCCGACCGAGAGCGACGGCTATGCGACCGGGATCGCCGTACTCGCGATGGAGGAATCAGGAACGTCTCGCCACGACAAAACGCTCCAACGTGGAATCGAGTGGCTCACAGCACACCAGCAGAAGGACGGTGCCTGGCGCGCCACGTCGATCAACAAGCACCGCGATCCGGACAGCGACGCAGGTCCCTTTATGAGTGATGCTGCAACGGCCTATGCCGTGCTGGCACTGGAGAAGGCAAGATAGCTCTCCTCACCATCAGCGACTCAAACAATTACTCAAAGGCGTAGATGCGCTTCCAGTCGTTCTTCATGCTGATCACGACCCACGCATTTTTCGTCGCTTCGGTAAGTAGCGCCTCGGAGAACGTGCCGACATGAGTGTCCGGAAGCCCAGCAGCTGGGCCATACGCGTATTCGCGCTTCGCATCATCGTGGAGCACCAGCATCATCAGCCGCGCTCCATCACCCGCCTGCGTCCATTCCAACATCTGCGTATCACCTGACTTCAAATCGACACTTCCGGAGTTGCCGAAGGCAGCATAGGGCCGCTTGCCGATGAACATGTTGATCCCGACGGCCTTGCCCGGGCCATCATCGATGAAAAATACCTTCGGCTCCCGCATAAGCACTGGCTTGCCGCTTGTATTGACATACGTCGTCACGATGCTCGATCCCACCACTTGCTCCGGCGGAACGCCATACACCTTCTCGCTATAGACGCGCACAAACTCCTGCCCACCGCCTGTCACGATGTACGTCCTGAAGCCATTGGCGCGCAGATACTGCATCACCTCCAGCATCGGCTGGTAGACGAGATCGGTGTAGGGCCGGTCGAAGCGCGGAGCTTTGGCCGTCGCAAGCCAGTCTTTCACCAATCCCGCGAACGCTTCGTTACTCATCCCCGTATGGGTCACAGCGACGATCTGCAACCAATCCGCCTCAGTAAACCTGCCCATCGCCTCACGATCGCCCGCAAGGACCGACTTGAACGGCTCCCTCGTCTTCCAATCAGGGTGCTTCGGCGCCATCTCAACCACACGCGCAAGCGCAAACGCGGCCTGCCCATAGATCGGGTGTTCCGTCCAAAGTGTGCCGTCCTGATCAAACGTGGCGATGCGGTCCGCTGGCTCAACATACTTGGGGCTCGATTTGTCGGTCGTGTCTCTTACGAATCGAACGACCGCGTCCTTGGAAGGCCCATCATTCCAGGAGGCCAGAGGATCGCCTTGGCCTTGGCCCCCCACGGTTCCTTCGCCGACTGCCGTTCCAACGCGCGCGGATAAGATCGCGGCTGCACCCGTCGAAACAAACGCCCGTCGACTTATATTGTTCACCGCACCTCGCAACGGACCGACTTTCACAGGACCTCCTCCGACTCTCAATCACAAACTACGGTTTCGCAGGAGGCGCAGGCTTCGGAATTCGCAGCGTCCACACCCCGCCGAACACAATGGTGGTTCCCACAAAGTGAGAGTACGCGGTGTACTCGTGGTAGCCCTTGACGTAGAAGGTTAGGTTCTTCATCGGGAGAATGTACGTGCCCTGTCCGCCGATGGCGTGTACCGAGTAATAGGGAAGCGTGCTGGCTGGGATCGTAAAATTCGTCGAACCAATCGGTACAGTGCCGCCGTTTTGCGTTACTTGCCATTGGTCGTAGCCGACGAGCCCGAGCTGGAGCAGTTGGCTGAAGTTCTTTTTCAATGGGAGGACCTGCCCAAGACCCCACTCCATGGTGAAGGCCTGTCCCGGCGTCTTATTGGTGCCGTTCGTGCCCGCCCTGCCTCCGTGGACCTCCCAGTCGGTGAAGAGGTTCGCACTGGTCCCTTTGTTCTTGGTGATGTAGACGGTCTCCCCTGCTAACAGATGATTGCCGAAATAACCGGTCCCAACGTTATTTGTAGCTCCGGGAGTATA
>DATHQG010000287.1:0-6734 GCA_035483075.1 Edaphobacter sp.
AGCCGAACAAGGACCCGGAAGACTTTGAGATGAGCCATATTGTGATGCGGAACGTGGGGCCGAACGCGCCGTGGAACTATGATGCGACGCTGGTGAATGCGATTCCGAAGGGCGATATTCGCGCGAAGGGGACGTTTGGGCCGTGGAACAATGACAGTCCAGGAGACTCGACGGTGACGGGACATTACACGTTCGATCATGCGGACCTGAATACGATCAAAGGGATTGGTGGAATGTTGTCTTCGGTGGGGGAGTTCACGGGGCAACTCGACAATATTGTGGTGGATGGGACGACGGAGACGCCGGATTTTTCGCTGGACACAGCGAACCATGCGATGCCGCTGCATACGAAGTTCCACGCGATTGTGGATGGGACAAATGGAGACACTTATCTGCAACCGGTGGATGCGAGGCTGGGTGAGTCGGATTTCTCGTGTAAAGGCGCGGTAATTAATGTGAAGGGGAAGGGACACGTTATCGATCTGGATGTGGATGTGCCGAATGGACGGATACAGGATTTTCTGCATCTGGGGGTGAAGACGAGTCCGGTGGTGATGACGGGGTGGCTGACGATGAAGACGAAGCTGCATATTCCGCCGGGGAAGGAGAGTGTAACTCGGAAGATCGGGCTGAAAGGTGGTTTTACGCTAGGTCAGATCCACTTTACGAACCCTGATGTGGAGGACAAGGTGGATATGCTGAGTTTGCGGGCGCAGGGTGATCCGAAGGACGCGAAGCCGGGTGCGGAGGACGTGCATTCTGAGATGGTGGGTCAGTTTGAATTGGGGGGTGGCAAACTGAGCTTTAGCAAACTGGACTACACATTGCCGGGGGCGACGGTGGCGCTGACTGGTGAGTATTCGCTGGATGGAGACCAGTTCGAATTTGATGGGAAGATGCGGACGGACGCGAAGGTGTCGCAGATGGTGGCTTCGAAGTGGAAGTCGATCCTGCTGAAGCCGGTGGACCCTTTCTTCAAGAAGGACGGTGCAGGGGCGGAGATTCCGGTGAAGATTAGTGGGACAAAGTCTGCGCCGAAGTTTGGGTTGGACTTGCATCACAAGAAAGAACAGACGACCAAGTAGAGATCGCTGGCCCTTTCAAATTTCAGTGGACCGTTTTCATTGACGCGAGCGCGGTGCTAATTGTCCGCTCGATTCTAGTGGACCGTTTTCATGCGGCGGGACATGAAGTCCATTAGCAGGTAATTACCCAGGTTTTGTGGAGTGGTGAAGTAGGCTTTGCCGCGGCACATCGCGCTGACCTGCTGGACGAACTGCATGAGAGAGAAGTCGCTGGCGAGCATGAAGGTATTGATCATGATGTTGGAGCGCTTACAGCGGGCGACTTCTTCGAGGGTCTCGGAGATGACGAGGGGGTCGAGGCCAAAGGCGTTCTTGTAGATGCGGCCGTCGGGGAGGGTGAGCGCGGAGGGCTTGCCGTCGGTGATCATGACGATCTGCTTCATGTCTTTGTTCTGGCGGGCGAGGATGCGTTGGGCGAGGCGGAGGCCTTCGCGGGTGTTGGTGTAGTGGGGGCCTACCTTGACGCGTGAGAGCTGGGAGACGGGGACCTCCTCGGCGGTGTCGTGGAATAGGACGAGGTTGAGGGTGTCGCCGGGGAACTGCGTGCGGATCAGGTGACTGAGGGCCATGGCGACGCGCTTGGCGGGGGTGAAGCGATCTTCGCCGTAGAGGATCATCGAGTGGGAGCAGTCGAGCAGGACGACGGTGGCGCAGGAGGACTGGTAGTCAGACTGGTGGACCTGTAGGTCGGAGTACTCGATGTTGAGGGGCGAGTTTTCTTCGCCGGCGATTACGGATTCGAGGCCTTCGCGCGCGAAGACGCTGGAGAGCGTGGCGGTGATGTCGAGGTTGAGGGTGTCGCCGAACTCGTAGAGTTTGGAGGAGCCGTTGGTCTCGACGCCGGCGGCTTCGTGGCGGGTGTCGTGGCGGCCGAGGTTTGATTTGCCGAGTGGGCCGAGGAGTTCGCGGAGGGCCTTATAGCCGAGGAAGTCCATGCCTTTGTCGGTGACCTCGAAGCGGGCCTCTCCGTTGCCGTCGCCTTGTTCACCCTGGCCTTCTTCGGGCCGTTCGGCATTGATGAAGTTTTGCTCCTGCATCTTTTGAATGATCTGGTCGATGAGTTCTTCGACCTGTTCTTCGGAGAGCGCTTCGAATTTTTCCTGGGCCTCTTCGTCGAAGATCTCTCCGGACTCGAGGGCCTGGCGGATGGCTTCGCGGAGGTTCTCCATGGTCTGGTCGCCGTTGAACTCCTGGAAGCGGGAGTAGGGGTCGTTGAAGCCGGAGTCCAGGAGGAAGTCGGAGAGGGCCTGCATGAGGTCCTCGAGGCCAAAGGAGGAGGAGAGGTCGCCGGTGAATTTGGTGTAGCGGACTCGCTTCATGGGTGCTCCTGCTTCTGACTACTTCAGATTAGACGGTTGGGGTGGTGAGTGCGACTCGAAGCGGGCATTTATTGGATCCAGCGGGTGCTGACGACGGTAAGTTTGGGGCAGCCGACTTTGGCGGCAAGTTGTGCGTCGGTAAGCGGCGTGGCGTGCGATTGGTTGCGGACGGTTTGCTCGAAGTGCTCAAGGTCTTTGAAGCGGAAGACCTGGCAGCCGCGCATAAAATCGACGATCTGGCCGGTGGCGCGGTCGATAGAGTACATGCGGACGAGGTGGGCCTTTTTGTAGAGGCCGATGGAGTCGAAGCCGTCGTCGACGTCGGGCTTCATGGGGTCGAAGGTGTAGTCAGGGTCGCCAAGGGGCCAGCCTTCGTCGTGGGCGAGGATGGTGGCGATGTCGTTGAGTTGATTGGCGGGGAGGTGTGGGCGTG
Organism: Edaphobacter sp.; assembly: GCA_035483075.1. GTDB lineage: Bacteria > Acidobacteriota > Terriglobia > Terriglobales > Acidobacteriaceae > Edaphobacter. The sequence continues at coordinate 2,838 of DATHQG010000287.1, forward strand.
TCTTGTCTTGCGGTGAAGCAAGGAGGAGGAAAGCGATGGCGGCGGAGATCAAGAGCATGGGAGTGGGGGCGATGCAACAGCAGATTCCTCCCCCTTCGGTTTCGCTCAGGGTGCGGAATGACAACAAAAGAGAGCAAGAACTACGGCAGCGGGTGTTCGAGGTTAATTGAAGCCGCGGCGGGTGCGGTTTTTGGCGTAATCGTCGCGTTCGATCTCGCGTTCGCGCATCTTTTCGGCGTAGCGGCTGGCTTCGTCGTTGCGGGACTTCTTTTCGGCGGCCGAGAAGATGCGTTCTTCGGCGCGGCTGAGGCGCTTGTGGGCGTACATGCCTTCGAGGAGGAACTCGGCGGCGCTAACGGCAGTCTCGGGTTTGGATTTTGCGTTGATCTGGAGCGGTGAGAGTTTTTCGAAGAGGCCTTGAATCTGCTGGAGCTCTTCGAGAGAGCCGGCGGAGGGTTGGGCGTCGTTGAGTTGCACGGTGCCACCAAGGTTAAACCATTGTTCGATTTGCTGGGTGTTGGTGTCGGCGAAGTACTGGTCGAAGACGCTGGCTACGCTGGTGCGGATGATCTCGCGGATGACTGTGTCCGCGCCGCGCATCTCACCTTCGTATTCGAGCTCGATCTTTCCGCTGATGCCGGGCAGGGCGGTGTAGATGTCGCCGACGCGGGGGACGACGAGGGTCTCGTCATGCATGAGGGCGCGGCGTTCCGCGTTCGAGATGACGAGTTCCATGGTGCTGATGGGGAGGCGCTGGGAGACGCCGCTGCGCTTGTCGACTTTTTTGTCTTCGCGGGCAGAGAAGGCGATCTGCTCGACGATCTGACGGATGTAGTGGGGGACCTCGATCTTTGATGAGGGGCGCGCCGACCATGCTTCCTGCGCGGTGATAGTGAGGCCCTCTTCGATGTTCTCGGGATAGTGGGTGCGGATTTCGCTGCCGATGCGGTCTTTGAGTGGGGTGACGATCTTGCCGCGGGCGGTGTAGTCCTCGGGGTTTGCGGAGAAGACGATGGCGACGTCGAGGGCAAGGCGGACGGGGTAGCCCTTAATCTGCACGTCGCCCTCCTGCATGATGTTGAAGAGGGCCACCTGGATCTTTCCGGCGAGGTCGGGGAGCTCGTTGATGGCGAAGATGCCACGGTTGGCGCGGGGGAGAAGGCCGTAGTGCATGGTGAGCTCGGAGCCGAGGTCCTGGTTGCTGCGGGCGGCTTTGATGGGGTCGATGTCGCCGACGAGGTCAGCTACGGTGACGTCTGGGGTGGCTAGTTTTTCTACGAAGCGGTCGATTGGGGTGAGCCACGCTATTGGCGTTTCTTCTCCGAGACGGGCGATGAGGTCGCGGCTGAATTTGGAGATGGGGGTGTAGGGGTTGTCGCGGACCTCAGAGCCGGCGACGTAAGGGCAGGCGGGATCCAGGAGCGTGGTGAGGGCGCGGAGGATGCGCGACTTGGCCTGGCCGCGGAGGCCGAGGAGGATGAAGTTGTGACGCGAGAGGACCGCGTTGACGAGCTGAGGGATGACGGTGTCTTCGTAGCCGACGATGCCGGGGAAGAGCGGAGCTTTTGTCTTTGCGGAGTCGCGGAGTTTGGCGATCAGGTTTTCGCGAAGCTCGTCTTTGACGCTACGGGCAAGGCGGGCGGGGTTGAATTCACTGGCGCGGAGGGCGCCTAAGGTCTGCGGAAGAGGGGTCGCCATGTCTAAGTATAGATGTTCGGTGAGGGTGAAGGGTCCATCGCGGGCGAAGGGCGTGATTTGTGCGATTAGAGAACAGCGCGCAGAGAGCACGTCCTCTGCGCATGCTCTTAGACCTGGGCCATGCCGCCGTCTACGAAGAGCTCGATGCCGGTGACGTAGCTGCTGTCGTCGGAGGCGAGGAATACGACCGCTTTGGCGATCTCGTCGGGTGCACCGAGCCTTCCCATAGGGACGATGTTTTTGAGGCCCTCGAGGCGCTGTCTCGCGGCGTCGCTACCGCCGTACAGTTCGCGCAGACCCTCGGTATCGATTGGGCCGGGGCTGACTACGTTGACACGGATGTGGCGCGCCTTCAGATCGGTCGTCCAGGTACGGGCGAAGGAGCGGACGGCGGCTTTGGTTGCAGAATAGACGCTGTTGTTGGAGAGGCCTTTGCTGCCTACGATGGAGGCGTTGAGGATGACAGAGGCGCCGTCGGGAAGGAGGGGGAGTGCCTTTTGGACGGTGAAGAGGAGACCCTTCACATTTGTGTTGAAGATGCTGTCGAAGTGCTGTTCGTCGATGGCTCCGAGAGCAGCTTTGGTGGCGATGCCGGCATTTGCGAAGACGATATCGAGCTTTCCCTTTTCCTTCTTGATCAGCGCGAAGAGCCGATCTAGGTCCTTGAGGTTGGCTCCATCGCCTTGAATGGCGGTGACGTTTGAGCCGATCTCTTTGACGGCCGCGTCAAGTTTGGTCTGGGTGCGGCCGGTGATGAAGACGTAGGCGCCTTCGCTGACGAACCGTTTGGCGGTGGCGCGGCCGATGCCGCTATTGCCGCCTGTGACGAGTGCGATTTTGCCGTCGAGCTTGCCCATGTGTCTCTCCGTACTTCGTTTTGTGTGTCACGGAGTAGATGCTGGGTGTTCTCTCGGGATGCATTTCTGCGGGGCAAGCGCGCGGCGGGAGCGACGAGTTTATGCGCGCAGATCGTCGAGGAGGGCCTGCATCTCGCTGGCGGCGTGGGCGTTGTTGGTGCGCTTCGCGGCGGCAAGGCCGTCGTTCAGGCGCGTGACGGCTTCCTGAGTGCGGCCTAGTTTGGCGAGGGTTTGGGCGGACATCTGGTAGGCGGGGACGTAGTCGGGGTTGTGATGGATGAGGGCGGTGAATTCGGTGAGGGCGAGGTCGGTGTTGCCCCGGGTGTTGTGCTCCATCGCGAGACCGTAACGGGCGAATGCGTTGGTGGGGTCGACGGTGAGGATTTCGGAGAGGGTTGCGATCTTGTCCATGAGTTGATGGTGCGGTGTGGTGAGGGTGATTGGCAAGTTGGAGGAAGACTTAACACCGATTTGCACGGATGACACGGATCTAAGAACGAGCAACGGCAACAACTGCCTTTTTCTATTCGTCGTTGCGTGGCGGACGGCGACTTCGATGTGAACGCGGCCTGGGATTTAGACTTGTAGGCATGAGTGATGAGGTTTTGGTACGGACGGTGGCTGAGTCGCAGTCGGAGCGGAGTGAGATTGTCTTGCCGGCGGACTCGAATGCGATAGGGAGTTTGTTTGGCGGGCGGTTGATGCAGTATATCGACCTGGTGGGGGCCATGGCGGCTTCGCGGCATGCGCGGGCGTTTACGGTGACGGCTTCGATGGACCATCTGGACTTCGTGGCCCCTGTGCGGGTGGGGGAGTTGCTGATTCTGAAGGCGAGTGTGAACCGCGCGTTTCGGACGTCGATGGAGGTCGGGGTCCGGGTGATGGTGGAGGACGTTAGGGAGCAGCGGTTGCGGCATGTTTCTTCGGCTTATCTGACATTTGTTGCGGTAGATCGCGAGGGGAACCGATTAGTGGTGCCGCAGGTGGTGCCGGAGACGGAGCACCAGAAGAGGCGATTTGAAGATGCAGAGCGACGGCGCGAGATGCGAGCGGGAGAGACGCTGAGAAAGAAGGAGATGCGGGCGGCGCTAGGTGCCGGATGGCATGTTTGAAGTTGGCGATTGAGCGAATGATGTGGCGCTCAGGACAAAATGCGGGGATTCTTCCCCTTCGACAAGCTCAGGGTCAGAATGACAACGTCAAAAGTTTAGATAGGAGAAGGTTATGGGACATATGGGAGCAGGAGGGCCGCAGGGGCCGCAGCCGTTGCCGGGAGTCGCGCATGTTGTGGCGATTGGCAGTGGCAAGGGTGGAGTGGGGAAGACGACTGTTGCTGTGAACC
>DATHQG010000288.1:0-5773 GCA_035483075.1 Edaphobacter sp.
CACCCTCGCCCTCAACTACGGAGCCCGTTCCGAAATAGTCGACGCGGTTCGCAGCATCCTCACCGACCTCACCACCGAGGCCCACACCCGCGGCTGCTCCGTCGACGACCTCCTCGGTGCCGGGGCCCTCGAAGCCCTCGACGAATCCAGCGTCTCCCGCAAGCTCTACACCGCGCACATGCCCGACCCAGATCTCGTCATCCGCACCTCCGGTGAGCAGCGCATCTCCAACTTCCTCCTCTGGCAGATCGCCTACTCCGAGATCTTCGTCACCGACCGTCTCTGGCCCGACTTCAACGGCCTCCATCTCCTCGAAGCGATCGCCGCCTACCAGCGCCGCGAACGCCGCTTCGGTGGCCTCGGCGAATCCTTCACGGACGAGGACCTCGACAACCTCCAACCCGCCGAAGAAGTGGCCGCCGAAATCAAAGACCACCTCATCCCCAAATCCGAACCGAAGCCCGAAGCCAAGCCGGAAACCAAATCCGACCCCGTCCTCACCCGTCGCTAAATCTCCCGCCTTCGAGTCTGTAGACAAGACCAGCAAAGGGCCTCGCCCCCCCTCAATTCGTCTCGCCAGTTCACAGCAATCTGCCAAGGCTCACGGGCGGCTCCGCAGCTGTTCGCTGCTTCAAACCGTGCACAAACTCGCTCAACGCAGGCTGGATCGCTGCAAACATAGGATCGTTCCGCTGCATCAGCGTAACCTCGGAGAACAGCTTCAGCCCAACTCCCAGTGATGCGATCGTGTCCCCGTCGAACGGCAGACGGGGCCTCATTCGTTCCACAATTCCAAGAATATCGTCATGGTTTGCGGCTTCGAAAGACAGACTCCGTCCTTCCATCGGCTCTCCAATCGACCCAGTCAACGTTTCAACCGTAATTCTGTAACGATAGGAGTTCACCTCAGGCCCTCTCGATCTGCTTCGCCGCAGCATCAATGATGTCAGTGATCGCGTGGATCTGTTCCGTCGTCAGCGGCCCGCTCTTCATCCGCAGTGCCATGCGAAAGTTTGCGACCGCTCGCTCAATCTGCTGCGCACGATCTCCGCCATGCTCGCCGCGCACCTGGTTCATCCTCGCAAACAGCGCATCCACTAGCGCCTTGTTCTCCTCCAGCGACTTCGATCCCTCTTCGGTAATCGTATAAAGCTTCCGTGCGCCCTCGGTCACCACCGTCACATGCCCCATCTCCTCCAGCATGGTCAGCATCGGATAGACCACACCCGGACTCGGAGCATAAGTCCCGCCCAGCCGTTCCTGGATCGACTTGATGATCTCGTAGCCATGGCTTGGCTTCTCCGAGATCAACTGCAAAATGACGTAACGCAGATCGCCCGCGCCGAAGAACCGCATCGGGCCGCCGCGCCCGCCTCGAAATCCATGCCGCCCGCCGCCAAACTCCCCGCGGCTGCCGCAATGTCTGTCTTGCCTGGGAATCTCTCCACGGCGTTCTTCCCTGCCGTGAAAACCTCTGAAATGTTCGTGAAATGCTTCTTGTAGTTTTCTCATGTCAAAACTGTATCAAGATATATCTCGATATGTCAAGAGTATTTTTTATCCTAACCGCAGATCCATATATCCTGTCTAAGCCCGATGAAACGAATCCTTACCGCCACGGTTCTCATCCTCGCCGTCTTCGCCCTCATCTTCTTCGGGCAGCTCTGGATGATTACCCTCTTCTCCGCCATCGTCGCCGAACTGGCCGCCTACGAATACCTCAAGCTCGCCGCCGTCGGCGCCCATGCCCATGGCGCCGAACTCCGCATCCCAATCTGGTGGATGGCCCTCGGCACCGCCCTCGCCTTCGTCGTCACTCTACCCGGCTTCCCCGGCGAAGCCCAGCTCCCCGTCCTAAGCGCCCTCACCCTCGCGCTCTTCGCATGGAACGGCTTCCGCTCACCCCTCAATCAGGTGCTTCCTGACACCGCCCAGGGACTCTTCGGCCTGATCTACATCGCCTATCCCCTCACACTGGTTCCACTTCTTTGGAAACAAGAGGACGGTCCTGCCCTCGTCCTCTTCCTCATGGTCTGCGTCTGGGCCGGTGACATTGCCGCCCTCTATATAGGCCGCGCCTTCGGCAAACGCAAGCTCGCCCCTCGGCTCAGCCCCGGCAAAACCTGGGTAGGCTCCATCGCCTCCATCGCCGGCAGCATGCTCGCCGCAGGCCTCGTCATCTTCATCTCCAACACCCTTACGGCCCGCGGCAATACCCTGCTCCACATCTCCGAGCCCCTCTGGCAGTCTCTCGTCCTCGCAGCAATCCTCAATATCGCCGCGCAATTAGGAGACCTCCTCGAATCCGCCATCAAGCGCGGTGCAGGCGTCAAAGACTCCGGCACCATGCTTCCCGGACACGGCGGCATCCTCGACCGCATCGACGCCCTTCTCCTCGCCGCCCCCGTCCTCTGGTTCATCCTCATCCTCCAGGACCACTTCAACCTCGGCCGCTTCTGACCCACAGATCGAAGCTGGGGTTTTTCCTAGTTACGCAAAAGACTCCCAAGAGCTACTTTTATACGCATCGCAGCCGATCTGCTGTGAAGTTTCTTGTCGTTGTGAAGCACCGCCACTTACCCCGTATAGAACCAGGGCCTTATTTGTTCACTCGGGAGGCGCTCCCCAGCATCAGATTGGCCGTTATCTAAACCTGGCAGGCCTATCTTCATAGATTGGCCATGGATCGACCTATCAGGGGCTTCACCGGAAATGATTCGCGAGGTAAAAGAGATATGAGCTTCCTAGAGAGATCTGCCACCCACTCGACTCAAGGACCTTCACTGGCCCGGCAGCCACATCCAAAATCAATCTGGCCCTCTGCAAAACAAATGACTCGGCTCGCAATACTTGCGGTCATCGCGGGAGTCTGCCTCTTCGGCCACTCCGAACGGCACGTGCTGGCAAAGACTGGTCAGGCTGCGGATGCGAAGGACGCAGTCTCAGCGGTCGATCCGGACGCGATTGACGCAGTCAAGAAAATGGGCGCCTATCTTCGCTCCCTCAAGGTCTTCCAGGTGCAGGGAGACGTCACACACGATGATGTCCTCGAGGACGGGTTGATCGTTCAATCCAACAGCAAAATCGACATGCTGACAGCCAAGCCCGACCGTATGCGCGTCGAAGTCACCGGCGATGACAAGCAAAGACTCTATCTCTACGACGGAAAAACCTTCACTGCGTGGGGAAAGCTGACCAACTACTACGCAACCGTCCCTGCACCGCCAACCATCCCCGAACTATTTCAGCAAGTCCAGGAAAAATTCGACATCGAACTGCCACTCATCGACCTCTTTAAGTGGGGGACCAACGAAGACGACATCAATAAGATCAAGACCGCCATTGACGCCGGTCCCACAACCGTTGAGGGCGTCACCTGCGAGCAGTATGTCTTCCACCAGGAAGGCGTCGACTGGCAGGTCTGGATTCAGCTCGGAGACTATCCTCTCCCGCGCAGGCTAGTCATCACCACCCTCACCGACGAGGCCAGGCCGCAGCACACCATCACTCTGGCCTGGAACCTCGCGCCCTCCTTCAACGACGCTGCCTTCGTCTTCGATCCGCCGCCCGATGCCAAGCGCATCCTCTTCGAAGGGCAAACCGCCGACGACATCAAGAAAGGGAAATAAGGTGACAGCTATGAAGCGATCAACTCAGATCTTCGCCCTGTTCGCCATCGCAGTCCTCATATCCGGAATGACACTTCTCGCACAACGTGGAGGCCGCGGCGGTGGCGGCGGCGGTGGTGGCGGCGCAGCCGGCGGCGGTACCCGCAGCAGTGCTCGAACCAGCGTCAACTCGACTCCGACCCGGAGCACCAACCAAGGTGCCAATCGCGCCGCCAGCGGCAACCAAGGCGCCAATCGCACTGCCAACGCCAACCAGAGTGCCAATCGCAACGCCAACGCTAACCAGAACGTCAATCGCAACGCCAACGTCAATCAGAACGTCAATCGCAACACCAACGTCAACAACAACACCAACGTCAACGTCAATCGCAACGTCAACGTAAACGCCAATGGCGGCTACTACGGTGGTGGCGGCGGTTATTACGGCGGCGGCTGTTGCTATAACTCGCATCCCGTCGCCACGGCTGCTGCAGTCACAGCCGCGGTAGCGGTGACTGCTGCCGTCGTCGGTTCGATCGTGAACCAACCGCCCGCAGGCTGCGCAACGCAAATCGTCAATGGATTGGCCTACCAAAACTGCAACGGCACCTGGTACCAGCCTCAAATGTCAGGAAGCTCGACAACATACATCGTCGTCAACGCGCCACAATGACCGCGCCGGCCTTCGAGCACTAACGAGGGCCAGCTGAAAGTCCAAACCCTTCGCAGACTCGGAGAAATGGCGTCCCTCCCCACGCCTCCATCTTCAAGTCTGCGAAAATAGCATCTGTGAAGAAACTAGCAATCCTCGGCTCGACCGGGTCCATCGGCCACAGCACCCTCTCCATCTGCGAGTCCTTTCCTGACCGCTATCAGGTCGTCTCCCTCGCCGCCGGCAGCAACATCGACGTCGCCTTCGACCAATGCCTCCGCTGGCGCCCGAAAGCAATCTCCCTCGCCACAGAGGCTCTCGCGGCCACCCTCACCACACGCCTGAGGTCCGCCGGCATCACTGACATGGAGGTCCTCCACGGCACCGCAGGCAGCGTCCGCGTCGCGACCCTCCCCGAAGTCAACTTCGTGGTCTCCGCAATAGTCGGTGTGGCCGGCCTCGAAGCCACCTACGCCGCAGTCTGCGCAGGCAAGAACATCGGTCTCGCCAACAAGGAATGCCTCGTCGCCGCCGGCGAGCTCATCATCGCCGCCGCAAAGAAACACAACGTCGCTCTCCTGCCAATCGACTCCGAACACAACGCCGTCCACCAGTGCATGCGTGGCGGCACTCCCGCAGAGGTCAAGCAAATCTGGCTCACCGCCTCCGGTGGCCCGTTCCGCAATACCCCCCTCGTCGACTTCGACCGAATCACTCCGCAGCAGGCCCTCAAACATCCAACCTGGGTCATGGGCCAGCGCATCACCATCGACTCCGCCACCATGATGAACAAGGGCTTCGAGGTCATCGAAGCCTGTCGCCTCTTCAACCTTCCGCCAAAGCAAGTTCGCGTGACCATCCACCCCCAATCCACTGTCCACTCCCTCGTCGAGTTCGTTGACGGCAGCGTCCTCGCGCAGATCTCCGTAACCGACATGCGCCTCCCCATCCTCTACGCCCTCGCCTACCCCGAGCGGGTCCCCTCCGACCTCACCTTCGACCTCACCACCCTCAGCCAATTAGACTTCTCCACTCCCGACCTCGAGCGCTTCCCTTGCCTGCGCCTGGCCTACGAAGCTGCTGAAAATGGAGGCCGGTCCTGCATTGCCCTCAACGCAGCCGACGAAATCGCTGTAGCTGCTTTCCTGGAAGGCCGTATCCCATTTATGGGCATTCCAAGTACAATAGAGACAGTGCTGCAGCTAACATCCGGTCAACCCCCGGCATCTATCTCCGAAGTGCTCGAAGCAGATCTTGCCGCGCGTCAACAAGCGCGCGAAGTGATTGCCCGCCAGTTCACCGGCGCAGGACGGTAGACAGAACTCCAAACAGGTAACGAGGTCTTCCCCAACTTCATGTCGACAGTCATTGAACTTCTCATCGTCCTTGGCATCATGGTTCTGGTCCACGAGTTCGGCCACTTCGCTGTCGCCAAGCTCTGCGGCATCCGCGTCGAGGTCTTCTCCATCGGCTTCGGCAAACGTCTCTTCGGCTTCCGCCGCGGCGACACCGA
>DATHQG010000289.1:0-4015 GCA_035483075.1 Edaphobacter sp.
GTAGCGACACATCACCTTAGATGCACAGAATGCGCCGCCGTCATCACAAAGGACGACGTGAGCAGCAACTTCCGCTGCCCGCAGTGCAATGGCCTCTATGAAGTCGTGTACGCCTGGTCCGATGTCAAGCCTGCCGTCACCCCCGCCGGTCCCAACAGCCGCCTCCCCAACCCGAGCGCTCTCCGCTGGCTCTGGCAGGAGCGCCGCTCCTCCAGCATGGCCGTCGACCAGTCCGGCGTCTGGCGCTTCCGCGACCTGCTCCCCATTGTCGACGACCTGGAAAAGGTCGTCACCCTCCGCGAAGGCAATACTCCCCTCTACGATCTTCCTCGCTGCGCAAAAACTGCAGGCATCGACTGGCTCCTGGCCAAGCACCAGGGCATGAACCCCACCGCCTCCTTCAAGGACACCGGCATGACTGCGGCCCTCTCGGTTGCCGCAGAGCGCAAGTTCGAGTGGGTCGCCTGCGCCTCCACCGGCAACACCTCCGCCGCCATGGCCGCCTACGCCGCTCGCGCCGGTCTGCGCAGCATCGTCTTCATCCCCGAAGGCAAGATCGCCTGGGGAAAGCTCTCGCAGTCGATGGACTACGGCGCTCTCACCATCCAGCTCAAGACCGACTTCGACGGCTGCGTCAAAATTCTCGGCGAGCTCGTAAAGAGGTTCCCTATCTACCTGCTCAACTCCGTCAACCCCTACCGCCTCGAGGGCCAGAAGACCCCCGCCTTCGAGATGGTCGAGCAGATGGACTGGCAGGTCCCCGAACACGTTATCGTTCCCGGTGGCAACCTCGCCAACTCCTCTGCCCTGGGCAAAGGCTTCTCCGAGATGTATCAGCTCGGCCTCATCCCCCGCCGTCCCAAGATCAGTATCATCCAGGCAGAAGGCGCCAACCCGCTCTACCGCTGGTTCATCGACTCGAATCGCATTATGAAGCCTGTCACCGCCGATACCCGAGCCACAGCCATCCGCATCGGCAACCCGGCCTCCTGGCGCAAAGCTGCCGCCGTCATCGACGATTTAGGCGGCTGGTGCGAGCAGGTCTCCGAGCAGGAGATCGGCCTCGCCAAGGCCGAGATCGGCGCCGAAGGCGTTGGCTGCGAACCTGCCTCCGCCGTTACCCTCGCCGGCCTCAAGAAACTCGTCGCCCTGGGCAAGATCACCCCGGAGGAGCGCGTCGTCCTCGTCCTCACCGGCCACACCCTTAAGGATTCGCAATACACGATCGACTACCACCGCAACGAGCTCTTCACCGAGGCCGAGAAGGCCCAGCTCACCCCCGCCGACCAGGCCCGCCACGCCGCGCTGCGCAAGCCCCCCATCGTCCTCGAAGCCGATCCCGACGTAGTTCTCCGCACCCTTGAGTCCTACATGAACCAACCCCAGCCCGCATGACCGCGCCGACCCAAAGCAAGCCCCTCCACCTCCGTCTGCCCGCGACCTCCGCCAACCTGGGCCCCGGCTTCGACGCCCTCGGCCTCGCCATGGCCCTCTACCTCACGATTGACGCCACCATCGCGGAGAACTTTCACATTGAGGCCACCGGCCGCAATTCAGACCTCTGCGCCCGCCTCGACAACAATCTCATCCTCACCACCTACATGGACGTTCTAGCCAACGCCGGCATCCTCGCCCGACGTCTCCACGTCCAACTCCACAACGAGATTCCCCTTGGCATGGGCTGCGGCTCAAGCGCAGCGGCACTGCTCGCGGGAGTCCTTCTGGCCAACCACTTCGGGGAACTCAACTGGACCATGCAGCAGGTTCTCGAAGAAGCCTGCCGCCGCGAAGGCCATCCCGACAACGTGGCCGCCTGCTGCCTGGGAGGAATGACCGCCTCCGCTGTCACGAAAAATGAATTGGTTACAGCAACTTGCGGTCAGGACCTAAACTGGAACTTGTTGCTGGCCCTGCCCTCAGCCAGCTTGTCCACCAAGAAGGCGCGGGCCCTCCTTCCTGCGCACTACTCCCGCGAAGATGCTGTAGCCAACGTCCAGGCCACCGCCCTTCTCGTGGCGGCCTTCGCCCTGGGACGTGGCGATCTTCTTCGCGTAGCCATGCAGGACCGCCTCCACCAGTCCTACCGGATGAAAGCCTGTCCTCTCTTACAGTTACTTCTGCCCATGAACGAGGATCCTGCAATTCTGGGGGTCGCACTCAGCGGAGCGGGTCCTTCTGTCCTGCTCATCGCCGGAAACCCCGTTCCCTCGGCACTTGATGATTCCATCCGCAGGGCGGCCGCCGATCCCACCCTGGAGGTTCTGCATACGAGAATCTCTGCAGGAATACTTCAGCTCTAAAGTCTTATATCCCATACTTATATGGGCTCATTTTACCAATTGGTAACGCGGTAACCCGTCACAGATTACCTAAGATTCCTTTACGGCATGCAAAATTATTCGTACCTTATCCCTCGTGGGCAGTTCTGGGGAGGGCTGCTACGCCGCCCGTTGACCTCTTCAATAGAGGTCCGGGCGTTTCCTCTTTAAGCCACCCCTTAGGCTACAACTTTTGGTTTCTGAACCTCCCGGCCTACTCAAGCATCTAGTATTGTGGAGACTGCGCCGCACCGAATGGGTGTATAGGGTGTAGAGCAATCTGGAGGAAGTTAAATGGCAGGTCAGCACGTCACAGAAGTAAACGATTCCAACTTTGAAAAAGATGTTCTACAGTCGGCCGAGCCCGTACTGGTAGATTTTTGGGCCGCCTGGTGCGGTCCTTGTCGCGCCTTGGCCCCGGTCGTCGACGAAGTTGCCAGCCAGTACCATGGCAAACTCAAGGTCATGAAGATGGACGTCGACTCCAACACAGCCACGCCGATGCGTTACGGCATCCGCGGAATTCCAGCCCTTCTGATATTCAAGGACGGCAAGGTCGCAGACCAGATTGTTGGCTTCGTCCCCAAGGACACCATCGACAAGTCGGTCAACAAGGTCCTGGCAAAAGTTCCGGCGTAAACGCCACATCAAATGGCATTAAGGATTCGGCTCGGAGACTAACCGGTCTCCGGGCCCTTCGTTTGCCATTTATCAGCGCCAGACACCTGAAGACCCAAGATTGCCGCGCACTGTGTGTTATGTTTCTATCGTTTACGCATGTAAACCTCACGATGGGAATCGATACCCATGGGAATCCTAAGCCACCTCTTCTACCCGTGGGGCCTTCTGCTCCAGGGATTGGCGATCGTCCACTTCATCCGGCGGCGGCCGGACACCTATTGGATTTACGTCATCCTGTTTCTCGGCCCGATCGGCGCAACGATCTATCTCTTCGTCGAGGCGCTTCCCGATATCGGCCTCGTAGGGCACTCCTTCAAAGGGTTCTCGCGCCGCAAGCGCATCGGACAACTTCAGGTTGCGATTCGCGACAATCCGTCGACGGGAAATTACGAAGAGCTGGGCGACCTTTATCTGGAGGAAGGCAGGCTTCAGCCGGCGCGTGAGGCATATGACAGGGCCGTATCCGCCCGCGCCGGCACAATCGGCCCGTTTTATGGACGAGGCCTGTGCGCCATCCTGTTAGGCGACGCCCCAGCGGCCCTCCCCGACCTGGAACGAGTGGTCGAGGAAGACCCTGACCACGACTTTTATCGTGCCGCTGGCTTGCTCGCCCACGCTTACGCCCTGACCGGACAAAAAGAAAAAGCGGAGGCGATCTTCCGGCGCGCCACAACGGCGTCGACCTTGTCGGAGACCTACCTCAACTTTGCCAGTCTTCTGGCGTCCGAGGGACGCAACGCCGAAGCACGCGAATGGGCGCAAAAAGTCCTCGACAAAAAGCCCAGCATGCTCGCCTATCAGCGACGACGTGAACGTCCGTGGTTCCGTAGTGCCAACGCGATGCTGAAGCGGCTCCCCGCGTGAGAACCTGTCATACCCATTACACTGGCATGAATGCTCGAATGGATGCTCTTCCGCGTGATCATGGTGGCCTTCTTCATTCTGGCCAGCAGCTTCTTTGTCGCCGCGGAGTTCGCCCTCGTCAGCGTCCGTGAGACCCGCATCCAGCAACTCAT
>DATHQG010000290.1:0-8553 GCA_035483075.1 Edaphobacter sp.
CGAAGCTGGCATCGCCACAGATCAACACCGTCGCCATCACCTCTTCCCCTCGCAGCCGCGCCTCCTCCAACTCCCGCAGCACATCGCCGTGGTCTCTCAGCGGCAGCAGCTCACCCCGATACTGCAACAGCGGCCGCCCCCCCGCATACTCGATCCGTTCCAGCGGCACACTTTCGATTCGCTCCACCATGTTCAGTGGCAGCGCCGTCCGCTCCCGCACGCGGTCCTCAAAGATCAGGAACGACTCCCCGACGGCCTCTTGCACCGACTCCTCGCCCGCACCCATGCCCACACCTTCGTCCTCGATCGCCTTGACACCCGCGCGGGCCGCGGTCGCCCCAACATCCAGAATCAGGGCCAGCGTCCCGTTACCAAGCACCGTCGCTCCCGAGAACAACCCAACCTCACGCAACACAGGCGACAGTGGTTTCACCACAATTTCCTCCGGCGACATCAAGTCGTCCACGACCAGACCATACCGGCACCCGTCCGCCTCAAGCACCGCCAAATAGTGCCCCTGCGAAGTCTCAGGAGAATCGGCCTCCAACCCAAGCAAGCGATCAAGCCAAACCATCGGCAGCAGATGCTCTCGCAACCGGTAAAGCTCCGCCGAACCGATTCGTTGCACCACCCGATCAAACTCCCGTCGCGGTATGTCCACCAGCTCCACCAGCGCGCTCTGCGGCAGTGCGAAGCATTGTCCACCACTCCGGACGACCAGCGACGGAACGATTGCAAGCGTAAGTGGGACCCGAAGCCGCAACGTCGTTCCCTCGCCTCTACGCGACTCGACCTCGACGCTCCCGCCCACCTTCTCCACATTCGCCCGGACCACGTCCATCCCCACGCCGCGTCCCGAAACCGTCGTCACCGCAGCCGCTGTAGAAAATCCCGGCAGAAAAATCAGTTGCAGCGCCTCGCGCTCTGACATCCCCGCGGCCTGCTCCTGCGTTACCAGGTTCCGCTCGATCGCCTTCTCCAAAATTCGTTCCATCGGAATTCCAGCACCATCGTCCGCGACCTCGATCACGACCGAGCCACTCTGATGAAACGCCTTCAGCCGCACACAACCCTCAGCGGGCTTACCCGCCAGCACACGGTCAGCAGGCGCTTCAATCCCATGGTCCACCGCATTTCTCACCGCGTGCGTCAGCGGATCTTTGATCGCCTCGAGCAGGCTCTTATCCAGGCCCGTCTCCTGCCCGCTAAACTCAATCCGTACGTCACGGCCGCAGGTCCTCGCCAGGTCACGCACCATTCTGGGAAACTTGCCAAACAAATTTCCCACCGGCTGCATCCTCGCTTGCATCACCGTCTCGCGCAGGTCCGCCGTCACGCTATCCAGGCGCCGCGCCAATTCAGGAAAGTTCGCCGCCGCCATATCACTTTGCAGCATCTGGTTGCGCGTCAACACCAGCTCACCCACAAGATTCATCATGCGGTTCAACACATCGACGTCGATCCGCAGCGTCTTGTCGTTGGCCGCACTATTTCGCTCGCTATTCGTAGCCGCCGAGATCGGCACTGACGGAGTACCAGCGGTCTTCAAAGCTTCAACCGCCGACCGAGGCACAGCGATCTCGCCGACATCGACGACAGCATGCAATAGGTCCGGCTCGACCTCCACCGGCGGCATCGCCCCATTCAGCAGAGCAAGCTCCGCAATCAACTCGCTGTCTTCATCACTCGACCGGGTCCCTTCGCCGCCGGTCTCCTCAATCAGCGCCAGAATCGCACGCAATCCATCCATCAGCTGCAGCAGCCCGCTGATCAACTCCGACGACACCGCCAGCCTGCCGTCCCGCAGCGAGCCCAGCAGATGCTCTCCCGCATGCGCCAGCTTCTCCAGCCGGTCAAAGCCGAGAAATCCAGTCGTCCCCTTGATCGTATGCACAGCGCGGAAGATCTCTCCCACCAATCCGGCATCGTCGGGCCGCGTCTCCAGCTCGGTCAGGCACCGCTCCATCCGGTCAAGCCCTTCCTGGCTCTCCGCAATAAACTCTTTGGTCAGGTCGTCCACATCTGCTATATCGGGCGCACGCATTTAACCATTAGCGCGACGCTGCTTGCTATCGCCCCCCCGCAACCGATAGCCTCACTCTAATCATGTCTCCGAACCACAACTCGCCCACCCCGCTCGATCCCACCCAGGCCGCAGACCTGCAACAGCGCGCCGTCGCTGTGGCCCACAACGCTTACGCCCCTTACAGCAACTTCCGCGTCGGCGCCGCCGTCCTCCTCACCGACGGCAACATCGTCACCGGCTGCAACGTCGAAAACGCCTCCTACCGTCTTACCGTCTGCGCGGAACAAGCCGCCATCGCCGCCGCCGTCGGCCTCCACGGCCCCGCCATCCGCATCCGCGCCATCGCCGTCGCCAACCTGAACAACACCGCCAGCCAACCCTGCGGGGCCTGCCGCCAGACCATCCACGAGTTCAGCGCACCCGACACCGTCGTCTTCTTCCCTGCCCAAGGTGGCACCACAGCCGAAGCCACCATTGCCGCACTCCTCCCCGCCGCCTTCCTCCTGACCAACTCCTAACCAAGCGCCACCCAATCTCAAAGAAGAAATGACTCTCTCCATTCATCCCATCGACGTCATCCTGCACAAACGCGACGGCCAGGTCCTCACCGACGCCGAAATCGAAGCCTTCATCCAAGCCATCGTGGACCGCACGTCGGAACGTCAGCTCGTCACCGACGCCCAGATCGCCAGCTTCCTCATGGCAGTCTTCCAGCGTGGCCTCAACGCACACGAGCTCGCCACCCTCACCTCCGCCATGCGCTACTCCGGCGAGACCTTCGACGCCAAGCCTCTCCACACCTTCACCATCGACAAGCACTCCACCGGCGGCGTCGGTGACAAAACCTCCCTCCTCATCGCCCCAATCCTCGCCGCAGCCGGTCTAGCGAAACCCACACCGGCCGGGATACCAGGCATCTGCGTCCCAATGATCAGCGGCCGCAGCCTCGGCCACACCGGCGGCACGCTCGATAAACTCGAAACCATCCCCGGCTTCAACACCCAGCTCACCCTCGCACAGTTCTTCGACACACTGAAAAAATGTGGCGCCGCGCTAGTCGGCCAGACCCCAAAACTGGTTCCCGCCGACCGTATTCTCTATGCTCTCCGCGACCACACCGGTACCGTCGAGTCTCCCTACCTGATCACCGCCAGCATCATGAGCAAGAAACTCGCCGAGGACCTCAACGCTCTCGTCCTCGACGTCAAGGTCGGCTCCGGCGCCTTCATGCCCACCTACGAAAAATCGAAATTCCTCGCCGAACTGATGGTGCAAACCGGCGAAGCCTCAGGCACCCGCACCGACGCCCTTCTCACCACCATGGACGAACCCCTCGGCCGCTTCTCCGGCAACTGGGTCGAGGTCTGGGAGTGTGTCGACATCATGAAGCAGCACAGACACCCGATGTCCGCCGACCTGATCGAACTCTCCAACGTACTCTCCGGCTGGATGCTCCACCTCGCCGGACACGCCACCACTCCACAAGAAGGCGCAAAACTCTCCGACGAAATTCTCCGCAGCGGGGCCGCCTACAAAGCATGGCTAAAGATCGTCGCAGAGCAAAACGGCGACGTCACCATCTTCGAAGACCCAGCCGCCCACCACAAACCCAGCGCTACCCGCACCCTCACCGCTCCAACATCCGGCTATCTCGCATCGATGGACTGCAAACAAGTAGGCTGGGCCGTCCAGCGCCTCGGAGCAGGCCGCGCCAAACCCGGTGACCCAGTCAGCGCCCACGCCGGCATCGAGATGCATGTGAAACTAGGCGACAAGATCAAGCCCAACCAACCCATTGTCACGCTCTTTAGCGAAGACCCCGCTCTCCTCGACGAACCCGAGCAGATGCTCCGCGAAACATTACAAATTACGCAGACCCCACCCAAACTTCAACCCCTCATCCGCGAGATCATTACTAAGAAAGAGCTCGCCTGACCTCACAGTGGTACCGACGCACATATCGAGATGTGCAGGCAATGGCAAATCGCTACCCGCCAGCCACGGCCCCCACCACCAGCAATGGCTCCTTCCCCGCCGCAACCGCCTCGGGCAGCAACGCATCCGGAGACTCATGGGACAGGTCCTCTTCACAAGCAAAGAACCGCAGGAACGCTCTTCGTTTCAGCGTCCCATGCTCTCGTATCGTCCCTTCCAGCATTGGATACTTCGCCTCAAGCGCATCCAGCACCGAGCGCTGGGTCACCGGCCTCGCCACATCGAGCGTCACCTCACCCTTAACACCCGCCAACGTCCTCAGATGCGCCGGCAACTCCACCCGGATCATGCGAGCGTCTGGACCTCAACCGACAGCACCGCCGGCAGGTCGCGCACAATCGGCGTCCAGCTATCCCCGGCGTCCGACGATCCATACACCTGCCCTCCCGTCGTGCCGAAGTACACACCACACGAATCCAGCGAGTCTACCGACATCGCATCACGCAGCACATTCACATAGCAGTCCTTCTGCGGCAGACCCTGCGTCAGCGCCTCCCACTCATTGCCTCCGCTCTTGCTGCGATACACTCGCAGCTTCCCATCCAACGGATAGTGCTCTGAGTCGCTCTTGATCGGGACCACATAGATCGTCTCCGGCTCATGCGCATGCACGTCGATCGCAAAGCCAAAATCCGTAGGCAGGTTCCCGCTCACCTCCTGCCACGAGTCGCCGGCATTATCGCTCCGCATCACGTCCCAGTGCTTCTGCATGAACAACACGCCCGGCCGTGAAGGATGCATCGCAATGTGATGAACGCAGTGCCCCACCTCAGCATCCGGGTCGGGAATCCCTTGCGACCTCAGCCCATGATTGATCGGCTTCCACGTCTTACCGCCATCGTCTGTCCGAAAGGCGCCCGCCGCCGAAATAGCAATGTATATCCGCTTCGGATCACTCGGATCCAGAATCACCGTATGCAAGCACATCCCGCCCGCACCCGGCTGCCAGTGGGGCCCCGAGCCATGCCCACGCAACCCCGAAAGCTCCTGCCAACTCTGTCCGCCGTCCGCAGACTGGAACAACGCCGCGTCCTCCGCCCCGGCATAAACCCCTTCCACGTCGGTCAGGGAAGGCTCCAGATGCCACACCCTCTTGAACTCCCAGGGATGTGGTGTGCCGTCGTACCACTGGTGTGTCCCCGGCACACCGTCATACAAAAACTTGTTCCCCGCCTGCTCCCACGTCTTGCCACCGTCATTCGAACGCTGAATGATCTGCCCAAACCACCCGCTGGATTGCGAAGCATACAACCGGTCCGGATCTACCGGCGATCCCTTGACGTGATAAATCTCCCAACCCGCAAAGTGCGGTCCACTCACGTCCCACTTCTCCCGCCTTCCATCTGACGTCAGCACAAACGCGCCCTTCCGCGTGCCAACCAGCAATCTCACTTTGCTCATCGTCAGTCCTCCATTTTGGGCGCGCTCCCGCCCTCACAAACCTGGCCCGTCAGCCGTACCAGCACATGCGAGCCAATGTACCACCAACATTGCATCTCGCATACAACCAAACGGGCCCGAAAATCAGGCAGGCTTTGCGAGTGTCGAGGGGACGCCAAGAGTTCCTTCGGCCACCTCAACGAAGTTCCTCTCTTCGCGGAGAATAAATCGCTTACTCTGCGCCGCGGCGAGGTTTTCGCGTGCCTCCGGGTCCGCCTTCAAGCGTGTTCGATAGGCCTCATACGCAGCGAGGCTCTCGAACCCAATCAACGCCCAGCCCACATCGTTAGTACCTTCGTAAGGAAGAAAATACCCGATAAGGTGGCCACCGCAACGAGGGATAATGCGTCCCCAATTCTCGGCGTACGTCTTGAACGCGTCTCGCTGAAATGGATCAATCTGATAGCGGATAATGCACGTGACCGTCATGGACGTTCTCCTTGATTGTTGTACGGGCGATGCTTCGCTTTGAAGATCGGACGCTGCACAAAACGCCGCAATCATCCCAATCGCCTCACGACGATTGATTTGCCCGAAAGATGATTTTGTTGAATGCATATCGATCAATATCTCAGTTGTCGGACGGACACACTTCGTTTAGCCTCAAAGTATGAATGTCACCCATGACACGGACGCCGCAGCCTCCAGAATCGCTGCGGCCATCGGCGAGCCGGCGCGTGCGCGCGTCCTCTACTGCCTCATGGACGGCCACGCGCGGACCAGCACCGAACTCGCCGTCGTCGCTGGTGTGGGCCCATCGACCGCAAGCGTTCACCTGCATCGGCTCCAGAAAGCGCGTCTCGTCAAAGTCCTCGTCCAGGGAAAGCATCGCTACTACAGTCTTGAAGGCCCCGGCGTCGCAAAGGTGCTTGAGGGGCTGAGCGTTCTCGCCGGCGGCCCGCGCAACAAGTTCGTTCCGAGCACACCAAGCCGCCTCTGCGTCGCGCGCACTTGTTACGATCACATGGCCGGCCGGCTCGGAGTGTCGCTTCACGATCGCTTCTACACCCTGGGCTGGCTGTCAGCCGGCTCGAAAGACGGCGCCATCCCGTATGAGTTGACTACGGCAGGAGCCAAGGCATTCGAGACCGTAGGCATTGACCTCGTTGCCACCCAGGCACTCCGCCGCCGGTTCGCATATGCATGCCTCGATTGGAGCGAGAGGCGACCCCATGTGGGTGGCGCATTGGGGGCGGCCCTGCTGAAGATCGCGCTCAAAAAGAAATGGGTAACACAAGACCTCGACAGCAGAGCTCTTGCCATCACCACATTCGGCAAACGTGAAATGTTGGGCCGGTTCGGCCTGACGATCTAGACCGTCTCGTCCCTAACGCACCACAAAGGAGATTATCAGCTGATCAAGCGGCAACGCTCCCTTGACCTGCTGCACAGGTGACAGAGGAGTGACCGCAAGCGGAGTTCCCTTCTCTTCCGCTTCGTCGAACGCTTTGGTTCCCGGAGTCTGACCAGCAATTTGAAAGTCCTTGATCTCATACGGCAGCCCGTTCGACGCAAGCGACGACGCTCTGTCCATCACCTGAAAATGCAGATGCGGCACAAGCGAGTTCCCGGTGTCTCCCACAAGCCCGATCACCTGACCCACCTTCACGCTCTCGCCTTTATGGACTCTAATGCTGCCCGGCTGCATATGCGCATACATCGCGTAGTGTTGTTGTCCTAAATCAAGAATCACGCTGTTGCCATCGGCCTCATCGAGAGAGATATTAGTGGGATACTTTCCTGGCGTTTGCTCCGGCAACCCGTCGGTCACCGACACAACAACAGCGTCCGCGACCGCCAATACGGGCTTGCCGAAGATCGTATAGCTCTCGAGCTTGTCCTGCGGCCCGTTACGGATGTGCCCCTGATCGTCAAGCTCCTCCCAATCGACCGCGAAGCGTTGCGCCAGCCACACTCGTCCATTGACCGGCAGCGCCGCCCTCGTGTGCCGGCTCGCATCGCAGCACGAATCGGCCGACACGTACCTCTCTCCACGAAGCGGAGGTTCGATCGACACAACTGCCCTGCGATCTACTGCGACCTCGCCACCACTCTCAGTAATCTCCTGCTGACCCGGAGGCGCAGCGTCGGCGTGAAGTGTGACGCGATGCGAAAGCCGCGTTGGGGCTACCACTCCAGGCGCAAGCGTCACATGAAGAAACAGCAGTGCGACCGCACTCCCCGCCAGCTTCCCTTTGGACTCGCGCTGCCCCGCGGCCTGCAACCGCCCGCCAATCGCGGCCGCATCAAGACTCTGCAACGACCTTCCGTCCCCCATCACCTCGACCCGCTCCACCATGACGTCCGCACTCGAAAAATTCGTCACCCACAACTCATACACGAGATGCACTCGACCGTCAGAACCCACAAACGGGACCGGAGCGTCCTGTACCGCGAGCAACACCGGCGTCATCCTCGGCTGCACCTGCGCGTACCCGGCCGTTGCGCAAAGCACAATCGCCAGCGCTAGTAAAACTCGCACAACAAAGCATCGATCGCAGGTTGACATTAGACGCCTCTCACTCCATGATTCAAGGCCCTATCAAGTCTGATTAAAGACTGACTTAGCCAAACTAACAGGGGGCCGAAAAAACTAGCAGAACAAAATCCTTAGGCGTCCCACCTTCACACCCAGTACACTCATCCCAAACATTCACGTCTCATCCACATACGCAGGAGAGCAATCCCTTGGTACGACTCACCGGTCTACTTGGCCTCATCACCTTCCTCGGCCTCGCATACACCTTCTCCACCAACCGCCGCGCCATCAACTGGCGAACAGTGGCCTGGGGCCTCGGCCTGCAACTCCTCTTCGCCTTCCTCGTCATCAAGTGGACCTACGGCCAGACCGTCCTCAGCACTGTCTCTGGCTTCATCACCGGTCTCCTCGGCCACTCCGCCGACGGCTCCGGTCTGGTCTTCGGCTACCTGGGAATTCCGTCCAACCCACTCAGCGTCTTCGCCTTCGCCGTCCTCCCCACCATCATCTTCGTCTCCGCCTTCTTCGCCATCCTCTACCACATTGGACTCATGCAGCAGATCATCAAGGTCGTCGCCTGGCTCATGCAGCGCACCATGGGCACCAGCGGCGC
>DATHQG010000291.1:0-8390 GCA_035483075.1 Edaphobacter sp.
CCACCATCTCCGTCAGCGGATTGATGTCCGGATAAGCCACAAATCCATCCGGCCCAGCGTCCGGGTGCTGCGGGTCATACCGTTTGAGCGGCGCACTCGCATCACTAATCACTCCAGTAACGGCAACGCCACCGGGAGCTCCATTCGCTGCCGTCAAGCCATCACCCAAGCCCGTGCTGATGCCACCGCCAGGCGCGCTCTTGAATCGCCCCCCAAAACGACCGCTCGAACCGCTATTCATCTCGTTCACCAGCGACTCCTGAAAGCTCCCGCCTCCTTCTGCCTCGAACACCACATGGTGCCGCTGATACGGCCCTCCCTCCGGCGTCCGCGTTGTCTCCGCGTTGGCCATATTCGAAGCCACTACCTCAGCCCGCACCCGCTCCGCCCGCAACGCCGAAGCGCTCACATCCATTACGCCAAAAAGGTTCATAGTTATTTCGCATCCATACGGATTGCACTCATCACGCCTGCAAACTCATGCTTCAAAAGTTGCACTCCAAGTTTGAACTGCAGCTGCGACTTCGCCAGCTGCAGTCCCTCGCGGTCCATCGACACGTTGTTTCCATCGGGCCGCGCCACCAGGCCGCCGACGTCCTGCGCCGAAACCTGCACACCCTCGAGCCCGGCCACCCCTGCAGTGTTATTCAACTGCCGCGCAAATTCCTGCTGAAAATCAAACCCCTGCGTCTTGTAGCCAGGTGTGTCCACATTGGCCATATTGCTGGCCGTCAACTGCATTTGCCGGCTGGTCAGGTCCAGATACTGTCCCAGCGCATCACTCATTGCCGTCGTCGTCTGCATCCCGTCACCTCCACGCGATGACATATGCAGTCCAGCGACCAAAGAAAAGCGCCCTCCTATGAGAGCGCTCTTATCAACATCGAAATCCGAACTTCGGTAAGCTCACCCCAGGGTCGCCCGCCGAAGCCGAATCTCATTCACTCCAATCTCCATCCTGTCCCCGGCAAGGATCGCGCCACGCTCTAGCACATGCATCAACTCCCGCACGTTTCCCGGCCAACTGTGCTCGTGGAGCTTTGCGAGCGCCTCAGCCGTCAACCGTTTCCTCGGCATCTCGTGCCCCATCTGTTCCAGAGAATGTTCAGCTAGTAGTCCCAGGTCCTCCATTCTCTCTCGCAGCGCAGGCACCTCCACCGGAAACACCGCCAGCCGATGATAAAGGTCCAGTCGGAACGTCCGCTCTGCTCCGACACTCGAAGCCAGCTTCTCCAACGGTTGATGCGTCGCCGCAATCACCCTCACATCCACTCGCATCGTCTCGTTATCACCCACCCGCTGCAGTTCGCCGCACTCCAGAAACCGCAGCATCTTTGCCTGCAGCGCCATCGGCATCTCTCCAATCTCATCGAGAAACAGCGTCCCACCATGTGCCGCCTCGATCCGCCCCGTGCGCGACTGCACCGCTCCGGTAAACGCTCCGCGAGTATGACCAAATAGTTCGGCTTCAAGCAGGGCCTCAGGAATCGCCGCACAATTCAATACAACAAAAGGCTTACTGGTTCGCTCACTCAGCCGATGCAGCGCACGTGCGACGACCTCCTTTCCCGTCCCAGTCTCTCCTTCAATCAATACCGTCGTCGACCGCGGTGCCACCAACCGAACTAACCGCGCCAACTCCCGCATCGGCTCGCTCGCCCCAACCATCTCCGGCAGCATAATCTCCCGCTGCACAACCGGCGGCGCCGCCCCTGGACGCCCCATCAGGGCCGATAATGCCTGCCGGGCCGAATCCAGACGGGCCACCTCGTCCCTCTTGCGTGCCTCGTCCAGCCCAGCGTCCTTCTGCACGTCTGCAGAGACCCGCACTGGCGCCCCGCCCCCCACTCCGCTCCCAGGCGCCGGTACCACATCCGGAGCGGCCGCCCACGCAGCCGTATCATTCAACGAAGCATTCTGCGCCTCCCGCAACGCATGCAGCAACTCATTCCGCCGCGGACTTCGCGCCCCTCCATCTACCCCGCCATCAACGCGCAACAACTCCATCGTCGGATACAGCATTCGAATCACAGTCGCAAACTCACCCACCTCGAGATCTGGCAGCCAGCTATCCACAAGCAGCGCCTCCGACCGAGAGTCCTCCAGCTGCGCCATCGCCTCCGCGCCACCCGACGCCTCGCGGACCGTCCACCGCAGCCCGGTCAACGAAGCACGCAGCCTCTGCCGCAACCCCGCATCCGCGCTCGCCAACACGACCGTCCGCATCGCCGCCACTTCGATCGCATCTTCATTCAATGCCGCGCCCCGTCCCACGTTAATCACGTTCACCGTATCCTCTCGTCTTCCCTGTCCGCCAAAACCTGTTGCAATATCGCCCGCATCGTCCCAACTGTCTGGTTCAAACGCCTACACTCCTGCAACCCCTCACGAATCGCCTCACGCATCGCATCTGGCTCTCCGATCAGCTCTCCCATAGCCAGCCGGCACTGCAGTACCGTCAACGGCTGACAAAGACCATGCAGCGCCACATCGATACGCTCAACCAGTTCCATTCGATCTTCCTGTTGCGCGGCCTCACGCACCGGCAAGCGCCGCACTCGTGGGATATTCACTCGCCCGCGCTGTCACCTTACCGACACCCATCCGGTAGCCCTCGCCCCGGACCGTCTGGATCACGGGGCCGCGCTCATCTCCGTCAACACTCGCCGCTCCCAGCTTCCGCCGCAGATAGTTCACATACACATCCACCACGTTCGTCCCCGCATCGGGAGACATCTGCCAGACCTCCCGCAACAGCTCACTTCGGCTACAACAGCGGCCACGCCGCATCAGCAAAAACTCCAATAACGCAAATTCCTTAACGGTCAGATCTACATGCCGTCCATTCCGCACCACCCGGCGCTCCATCCGGTTCAGCTCAACATCGCCGTGACGCAGCACCGGATCCGCAAACTGCTCCCGCCGCCGCAACAGCGCACGGCACCGCGCCGTCAGTTCATGAAAGCTGAAAGGCTTCAACAGGCAATCGTCAGCCCCCAGGTTCAAACACTTCACGCGCTCCTCGACCTGGCTCCGCCCCGTCAGCACTAGCACCGCCGTCTCATCGAACCGTCCGCGCAACTCCGACAGCACTTCGGTCCCGTCCTTCTTGGGCAGGCTCAAATCAAGCACAATAAGGTCCGGGCGATGCTCTGCAGCGTGGACCAGCGCCGCCTCCCCGTCCCCGACCCAGGTCACCTCATGGCCTTCGAGCTTCAACCCTTTTTGCAGAAACAATCCAAGTGCAGCATCATCTTCGACAATCAAAACTCGCATTCTTCATCTCTCCAGAATCAAAAACTTTTCAGCACCGCAGGTCACGTTACCACTTCGGCTGTGTGTAATTACCTTGGTTCATCAGCCGCCCCAAGACAAGAGCTCGTTGCAAAATTTTGCGAGGTTGATTTCAAAATGGGAATCGCCCAAGCGAATGTCTGCCTCAGACGGTTATCGACACAACGGTCAGCAATCCACATATCCAAAGTGCTCGAGCGGGTGCACAACCGATGGACCCTCCACTGATGAATCAAGTAAGTCATAAGCGATCTAGCTGCTTGCACGAAAAAGCTTGCAATTCGCTTTTTATTCGCTACAATCATGCGCATGGCAATTACGCGGCGGCAAAAAGAGGTCATCGACTTCCTCTCCAGCTTCACCCAGAAGAATGGCTACTCCCCCTCGTACGAGGAGATCGCCAGCGGTCTGGGCCTCAGCTCCCTCGCCACTGTTCACAAACATGTCACCAATCTGCAGAACAAGGGTCTCCTTCAGCGGGCCCACAACCGCAGCCGTTCCATCGATGTCCTCCCCGTCCGTAGCGGCAAGAAGGGCTCCGATCGCCTGCCCCTCATGGGCCGCATCGCCGCCGGCCAACCGGTTGAGGCCATCGAGACCGCCGAGAGCATCTCCCTCTCGGACATCATCGGCAACCGCGAAGTCTTCGCCCTTGAGGTACGCGGAGACTCCATGCGCGACGAGCACATCGTCTCTGGTGACTACGTTCTGGTGGAACGCACCCGCACCGCCCGGGAGGGTGAGATCATCGTGGCCCTCATCGACGGCGCCGATGCCACCCTCAAACGCTTCTATCGCGAAGGCAGCATGGTTCGTCTGCAACCCTCCAATACGGAGATGTCCCCCATCTACGCCCCGGCCGCCAACGTCAGCATTCAGGGCAAAGTTCTCGGCGTCCTCCGTAAGTACGCATAATCCCGGTACTGGGCACTCCCCAAAGTTGGTATTCCCTTTCGCCTCCCAAATCGTCCAAAATAGGGTCCGGCAGTATCTCCGCGTATTCGCGGCAACTTTCTCCCCCGTCTATGGAACCGCGCAGCATCATCTTGCGTAACCACACTCCGAGACGCCTCACTAACCAGAACTCACGGGAGCACCCCTTGGCTACACAGCGCAAAAACAAACGGAAAATCTGGCTCTGGACTGGTCTCATCGTCCTTGTCGCAGCCGTGGCCCTTGGCATCGCCGTGGCCGCTCGCGGTAACACCACTAAATTTGAGCCGTCGCAGCTCGGCAAAGCCGAGCTCGGCGACATCGCCCGCTCGGTGGTCGCTACCGGCAAGGTCCAGCCCATCACTAAGGTAGAGGTCAAATCCAAGGCCTCCGGGATCGTCACGCGCCTCGACACTGACATCAACGCCCAGGTGAAGACGGGCCAGGTCCTCGCCCAGCTCGACCAGCAGGAGATCCTCGACCAGGTGGCTGCACAAAAGGCCACGCTCGCCGCTGCCGAATCGAACGCCCGTGCCGCTGCCGCCTCCATCCAGTACGACAAGGTCAACGCCGAAGCCCCCGACCTTCCCATGTACAAAAACACCTACGAGCGCAACCTCCAGATGTCCAAAGAGGGCGTTGTCTCCCAGCAATCTCTCGACGACGCGCAGCAAAAGTACCTCGCGGCCGCCAACACACGCGACAAAGCCGTCTCGCAAATAAGCGTCGACAACTCCAAGCTCCGCCAGGCCGAGGCGCAGGTCGCTCAGGCCCAGGCCTCTCTCAAGCAGCTTGAAGAGCAGCTCGGCTACACCACCATCACGTCGCCCATGGATGGCATCATCCTCTCTCGCGACGTCGAAATCGGCGACGCCGTCAGCTCCATCCTCGTCCTCGGATCCACCGCGACCCTCGTCATGACCGTCGGCGACACGGCCCAGGTCTACGTCCAGGGCAAGGTAGACGAATCGGACATCGGCAAGGTCTACCTCGGCCAGGCCGCCCGCATCAAGGTAGAATCCTTCAAGGACAAGACCTTTCAGGGCAAGGTCACCAAGATCGCCCCTCTCGGCGTCGAAAAGGACAACGTCACCACATTCGAGGTACGCGTCTCCATCGACAACCCCGGCGGCGAGCTCAAAGCCAACATGACCGCCAACGCCGAAATCCTCCTCGAAGAGCACAAGAACGTCCTCACCGTCCCCGAACAGGCCGTCCTCTACGACAAGGACCGTAACGCCTCGGTCGAAGTCCCCGACCCCAAACAAAAAAATGGACGCCGCAAGATTGATATCAAGGCCGGCATCTCCAACGGCACCAAAACTGAAGTCCTTGCCGGCCTGAAATCCGGCGATACCGTCATCCTTCAGCAATAGCCCTCAGAGTCGACTAAAGGAAATCCTATGACCATCAAAGTCCTCGCCACCGCCGCAGCAACCCTCACCCTCGCCGCCGCGACCGCCTTCGCCGCGGACAGCAACTTCGACCGTACTCTCAACGTCAGCGGCTCTCCCAACGTCTCGGTCTCCACCGGCTCCGGTTACATTCATCTCAATCCCGGATCGGGGAACCAGGTCCACGTGGTCGCCCACGTCCGCTCCAGCCATGGTTGGATGAGCGGAGGCGGCGACGTTGACAGTCGGATCCAACAGATCGTCTCCAACCCGCCCATCGTCCAGAGCGGCAACGACATCACCATCGGCGAACGCCATAACAACGACCTCTACCGCAACGTCACCATCGACTATGAGATCACCCTGCCCAAGACCTCGGGCATCAATGCCTCCACCGGCTCCGGCGACGTATTGATCCAGGACGTCGGTGCCACCGTCAGGGCCCAGAGCGGCTCCGGCTCCGTCCGCGTCCACGGCGTCCAGGGTCCGACCACACTAGGCACCGGCTCCGGTGACATTGAACTCGAGCAAGTCGGCCCCGGTGACGTAAAAGCCGAGACCGGCAGTGGCAGCGTTCGCCTTCAAGGTCTTGCCGGGGCCCTCAAAGCCAGCACCGGCAGCGGCGACATTGAAGCCCAGGGGCAACCCACCTCAGACTGGAAGCTCTCCACCGGTAGCGGCTCCGTCCGCCTCATCGTCGGCAACGCCCACTTCAACCTCGACGCCGACACGGGCTCCGGCAGCATTAACGTCTCGCAGCCCATAACCATGCAGGGCAGCCTCAACCGGCATCACGTCAGTGGCGTCGTCAACGGCGGAGGCCCCACTATCCGTGTCGGCACCGGCTCCGGCGACATTCAGATCAAATAGCTGCACACTTCGCGGCGGCCAGAGGCTGCCGCGAACTCTTTAATCCGCCAATACCACCCTGCCAGTTCCGAGATCGTAGCTCCCACTCGAGACCTTCACCCCGCTATCCTTGATCGCCTTCGCGATGACCGTCGAACTCGCACTCAAAATTCGCGCCTGATAAGCAGCGTTCATCTTTACTGCCAACGGGACGTCCCCCTTAGCTCCATAGATCCCAGGCATTAGGTGCTGGTACAGAACGCTGATCTGCCCCGGCACGTCCTTGGCTGCAACCGCTGCCGCCACAGCACCACAATTCGTATGTCCCATCACCAGGATCGCCTTGATCCCCAACACCGCCACCCCATACTCCAAACTTGCCATGATCTCCGGCGTCACAACATTGCCTGCCACTCGTGTCACAAACACGTGCCCTATGCTCTGATCGAACAGAATCTCCACCGGAACTCGCGAATCCGCGCAGGACAGTACCGCGGCAAACGGCTCCTGTTTGAGCACTGTCTTCTCCTTCAAAATTTTAAGGTCCTCAGCAAACGATGTGATCTTGCCGGCCACATACCGCTCATTGCCCTCCATCAACTCGCGCATCGCTGCTTCGCCAGTCAAAACCGACTGTCCCAGTGCACGCGTGTCGCGCCCGGCCAGGACACCTGCCGCCGCCAACCCTGCAACAAACTGCCGCCGCGTCCAATCCCCGGCCATGCCTTTGCACATAACGTCCTCCTGTTGCCGAGAAGCTTACACCAACCGAATCAATTACCCTTAATCAATGTTCTCCGTACCGCCTCCTCGGCTCCTTGTCTTCGACCTCGACGGCACCCTCATCGACTCCCGCATTGATCTCTGCAACTCCGTGAACGCCACGCTTAACCACTTCGGCAAGCCCGAACTCCCCGAAGCCGTCATCTCCAGCTATATCGGCGACGGCGCTTCTTTACTCGTCCGCCGGGCCTTCGGCGACCCCGAGGGCGATATCCACGACGAAGAATACGTAACGGAAGCCCTTACATTCTTCCTCGACTATTACCGCATCCACAAGCTCGATTACACGTACCTCTACCCCGGCGTCCTCGAAACACTCGAAGCCATTCACACCGCGCGCCCCGATGTCCTCATGGCGGTCCTGACCAACAAACCCGTCAAACCCTCCCAGGACATCTGCGACCACTTCGGCCTCTCACGTTTCTTCTTCCAGAACTACGGCGGCAACAGCTTCCACACCAAGAAGCCCGACCCACACGGCCTCGAGAGCCTCATCGCCGAGGCCAGCGCTATAGCGGGCATTTCTATCTTGCCCAGCGAAACCATTATGATCGGCGACACTGACGTCGACGTGCTCACCGCCCGCAGCTGTGGCGCTCGCAGCATCGGCTGCGCCTTTGGCCTCAAACCCCACTCCCTCCTCGACGCCCCACCCGACCACCTCGCCCACGGCCCCGCCGATTGGTTCCAGATACTGGGCATCGAGCGCAAACACTAACCAGACCGCCGCACGGACCTCAGTTTCCCGTTTCGAACCGTTTGAAGAAGCTCGTATCCAGATAGTGCGGCCTGGCCGGATCGTCCGCAACAGTCCACGCCAGGTCAGCAAAGAAATCGTTGAACTGCGCCGCCGCCGCAAGGTCAACTGGCTGAGTCAGGTCATCATCGGTCGAGTGATACCGCTGCGCCAGCCACGCTCTCCACGCCTTGTACTCCGGGGAACCCATCGTCCATCCGAACTTCATCGCCAACGCCGGCACACCTGCCTGCACAAAGCTGTACTGGTCTGTCCGGATAAACGAGTTCCTGTCCGGCTCCGGATCGGCCGCAATCACAATATGGTGCGCCTCTCCCACCTTTTCCGCGTCTAGTCCCAGCGACGACTCCGCCAGCCCCTGCACATGCAGCTTCTTCAAC
>DATHQG010000292.1:0-13057 GCA_035483075.1 Edaphobacter sp.
TGTCGTTGAGTCGGCGACTGATGCTTTGCAGGCCGCGAGGGCAGCTACCTCGCGGATGATTGATCTGCTTGCAGAAGAATGGGGATTTTCTCCTGTTCAGGCCTATCTCTTGTGTAGTGTGGCGATGGATCTGAAGATGGCGCAGGTGGTCAATCGCCCTATGATTACGGTAACGGCTTCAATAGTGAAAAGCGTTTTGCCGGAACGCAGATTATTTTAGCGAGCACCTGATCTTTGTATCCCCGACTTGGATGAAGAAGGTTAGCCAAAAATGTTGATTAATGACGCAGCGACTGTCCACGAACTCAGGGAGTTGTATCCACAGTATGAAATCGCCTTGGTCAAAAACGATGTTGACACGCTGATGAAAATGTTCTGGGCGGCGCCTGAGGTGATGCGGTTCGGCGCGTCGGAGAACCTATACGGCATTGCGGAGCTGGAGATGTTTCGCAAGGGACGGTCTTCGGTGGGATTGGCGAGAACGGTGAAAAGGCTCGATGTTGTTGCATTCGGTCAGGACGTGGGAAGCATCACGCTGGAGTTTGAGAGAGGCGCAGCCGACGGAAAGGTGATTCACGGGCGACAGAGCCAGATGTGGGTCCGGATGCCCGAAGGGTGGCGCATTGTTGCTGCACATGTTTCTTTGCTGCCGTAGAGCGCATTTAGCGTGGCAACGTAAAGATGGGGCATGGAATAGTGCGAAACCCAGGCAGAGCGGCTTGGCCTTATTTGAAGACCAGGGCCTAGTGAGATTCCTCCAAGAAGATCACGGTATTTAGGGATGGACAGTGACGCATAGCTCTTCGACGGGCGCGATTGCGAAGCGCTGCTGGAGGTCTCGTGCGGAGGCGAAGTTTTTGCCTGGTATGTAACGCGCGGGAAAGATGAGGGTGATTAATTCTTCGCTGAAGGGGTAAGGATGAAGCCGGAAGCGGCGGTTGCCTTCTGAAGCGACCTGAATTTCGGCGTGGTTGCCGTCTGTAGTCGGCAGCGGATGGAGGAGGGTGGCACGGGAGGCATAGTTGACACAGGCAAGGAGGGACATGTTGTCGGTGGCCTGGAGGAGGCGGAAGTTGTCGAGGATGGTTTCGTCGCTAGTGTCCAATAGGGTGAATGCTGGATTCGAACGGACGCTGATGCGGAGGGCTTGCTGTAACTGTTGCTGGCGGGCGAGAAAGTCGTCGAGCAGCGGAAGCTGTTTGCGGGCGATGGTACTGCGATCGGCACGGGCCGTGAGGAGGTTGTAAGTGTGCATCGAGACGAGGAGGGCCGCGTATTCGTCATTTGCGGCGACTTGCTGCACTGCACGCTCTCGAACGGCAAGGTAGTCGACGAGATCTATCTCTTCGAAGGCGGAGTATTTGCCGACCAGTTCACATGAGAAGGCGGAGGGTTTGCCTTCGCTGGTGGTTGATGGTGTGGCATCGCGGAGGATCCAGCCGTCGTCGTGGGTATCGATGCCCAGGAGAACGTTGGCGCGTGGCGCGGGAGCGCGGAATAGTGTATTGCCCCAGTGTCTAGCAAAGGCTCCGGCGAGGTGGGCGTGGGCAACATGGGTGACGAGCCACCATCCGGTTTCTGTTTCGAGGCGCAACATCCTTGGCCTTTCTTTCGCGGGAGTTTACATTAATGTGTCACTGTAATACGCGGCACGTGAAACTTTCTCTTCACCCAGCAGTGACAGCGGCCATGGTAGCAATATTCGGAGAAAAATCTGCCTCCGCGTAGAGAGCAATGAACATTTTGCGATTTGCCTTGTTTTGAAGCTGCAAGGACTTCGTTCGCACCCAGCCTCTGTCCCCCTATTGTTTGGCAATATCGATGAGATTGTCATCGGGGATTCTATCGATGAGCTTGTTGTAGGGATCGATTCCGGCGCGTGTTGGCATCTTGTCCACAACAATCTCGAAGGTCTGGTTCGCCTGAGTGATCTTTTCTTTCTTGAGGTAAAGGGGCTTTTCCTCGTCCTTCTTGCCGCTGAAGACACCAATGTCGATGTAATCGTTCAAGGCCATCGGAGTCTCATTCCCACTGCCATCTGACTTGAGCTTGCGACTCTGCACGGTCAGAGTCACTTTGTATTTCTTATCTGGTGTCTGGGCGACAGTAGCGGTCACCGCCTTGTTATCGTACAGAACGATCGACTCAAAAGCGTCCGTAATGTAGTACTGCAGTTCGGGAGGCGTTTGGGCGCGTAGCGCATCGACGAACTGACGTGTATCCGGGTAAGGCCCGCTTTGCGAATCATTCGCGTTGGCGTAACGATACTGCATCAGGAAGTTGCGCAAAGCGAGGTTGAGCTTCTCTTCACCGATGTAATCGGAGAGGCCGTAAAGGACGAGCGAGCCCTTTTGGTACCAGACATACGCTTCGCGCTGGACGAGGACGAGGGGAGGCTCGTGGCGACTTTCGCCAGCGCGACCGCGAAGGTAACCGTCGAGCTCGTGTTTGAGGAACTTGTGCATCTGGTTGTCGCCGTATTTCTTCTGGGCGACGCGGAGGGCGGAGTATTCAGCAAGGGCCTCCGACATCATGTTAGAGCCTTCGACCATGCCGCCGATGAGTTGGTGGCCCCACCACTGATGGGCCAGCTCATGGGCGGTGACGAAGTAGGTGCGGTCGATGTCCTTCTGTGGATCGACGACACGACCGAGGAAGCCTGGCTCGGTATAGGGGACGGTGTTGGGGAAGGACTGGGCGAAGTTGCGGTAACGAGGGTACTCGAGGATGCGGAACTGTTTGAACTGGAACGGGCTGTAATTTTTCTCGTAGTAGGCGAGACCTGCCTTAGAGGCGTCGAGCATGTCCTGGACGTCGTAGGGATGAGCAGGGGCAGAGTAAATCTCGAGGTTGATAGGTCCTTCGACACCGTTATAGACCTCGCGCTTGACATCGTATTTGCCGGACACGTAGGCGTAGAAGTCCTGCATGTGGACCTGGCCCATGTCGTAGGAGAAATAGTTGCGTCCGTTCTGTTGCCATGTACGGGTTGGGTAGCCGGGGGCAAGGGCGATCTGGTCAGCAGAGGTGCTGACGGTGGTCTTGTAGGTGATCCAGTCCGACTCAGGGCTGAAAAGGTTGATGCGGCTGTAGTAGGGGTCGCCGCGGTGGGCGAGCTCTTCGAGTGGGGGAAGGTGCTCGTCGCGTCGGCGGCGCGGGTCGTCAAGCTCGATATTGACGTCGTAACCGACGTAGGGGAAGAAACCAACGTCGAAAAAAGTACCGGATCGGGCGAACTCGGGTCGCTCGTTGCCGTCGCGAAAGCCGCGGGCAGCATAGCCGACGTTGAATGTCATGTTGAGTTTATCGCCCGGCTGGAGCGGTTGGTCGAGCGCGTAGATTGTGTACATTGCGCGCGGGCTTTGGCTGAGGATGTGAAAGGGGCGGTCGAATTCGACGTCGGTGACGGACTGCTGTTGGTTGGAAATGTGAATCTGAGGAACGGGAACAGAGGTTTTGTTCTGGAGGACGAAGTGGCCAGTGCCGGAGAAGGCGCGGCGTTCAGGGAAGATGTCAATGTTGGCGTCGACTGCGATGATCTTGGGCTGGGGAAGCTTCTCGTACTTCTTAAAGTCGCGCTCGTATTGGGCCTGGATATCGCGCCGGGCGTGGGCGTTGAGAAACTGGTTAAGGACGTGGGCATTGTAGAAATACCAACCGCCGGTGCCGACGGCGATGAGGAGGAAGAGGACACCGGCAGGGAGCAAGCGCGGAGCGCGATGGCGAGCGAGGCGAAGACGGGCGGACCAGGAATCCTCAGAGCCACGCAGGCTGACGGCGATTGAGAGGACGCCCATGAGTGCGCCAATCGCGAGCCAGTAGATGATGGACCAGAAGAGCGCGGGGACGAAGTGGCCGTAGCCATTCATGTCCGAGTAAGTGTAGGGCGGGGTGTTGCCGAAGAGGTAGAGGGTGTTCTCCCAGCCGAAGTTGAAAAGAACGATATTGAGAATGAAGAGACCGATGACGATGCCGTGGGCGATGAACTTGTTGGAGAGGATGGTTTGGAAGAAGAGGGCGGCCAGGGTGAAGATGAGAATCTGGGGAAAGGTTACGAGATAGAGTTCCTTGAAGTACTGAAGGAGCTCATAGTGGTAGTAGCCAGCGATGGTCTGGCTAAGGACGCCGCAGAATAGGACGACGGTGAGAAGGATAAGTTCGATGACGGCGAGTGCCGCGAGTTTTGAGAGCCAGTCGGTGGTCTCGCGCAAGGGGAGCGCATCGTGGATACCGTCGAATCGGGTGTCGCGTTCTCGCCAGACGAGCTCGCCGGCGTAGAGAGTGGCGATGATGAAGAGAAGGAGCGTCGCGTTCCCTTCTACCGCCGCGACCATGAGGTAGGTGACGGGGTAGAGCTGGCCATCGTTGCTGCGGCCGGCGAAGTGGCCTTGTAGGAGGGCATACATCAGCATGACTGCGAACAAGGCCCAAAAGGGCAACTCGTGGGTGATGTTCGAGATCCGAATGCGGGTGAGGGAGACGAACTGGGAGAACGAAGCGCCAGGGCCAAAGACTTGGTGGACGACGGGGAGGCGTTTCGCTACGAGCGAGCGAGTGGCACGGACCTCCGCCACGTCATTATCGCGGGCCCGGGCCGCACGACGACCTTGCGAGACGGCGGTGAGAGCTTCGACGGACAGTGGGAAGAGCTTGTAAACGAGCGCGAGCGAAATAAGGCCGACGCCGCTCCAAAGAAGGCGGTTGTACAGAAAGATGCCGCCGGCAACGTGAGCCGACCACGGTAGCTGGAGCGTGTTCTTTTCAGAGACGGTCCAGTAGCGGGTGATGCTGTCGAAGAGACGGAGGCCGACCGGGTCGAGGATGGCGGACCAGAAGTGTTCGAGCGAGCCGGTGGCCTGGAAGATGACGTTGACGACGAGATACACGACGAAGAAGACGACGCCTTGCAGGTAAACGATGAAGAGCTTGCGCGTGAGTGCAGCAATTGTGAAGAAGAGTGAGCCGAGGAAGAAGATCTGGACAACGGGGATGGCCAAAAAGGCGTGGACGTACCAGCCGAGGTGGCCGTGAACGATGCGGGTGTGGTCTGCCCACGGGGCCAAGGTTCCGGCGGCTTCGCCGAAGACCAGGCCTGAGAAACAGAAGACAGAGGTGACGAAAGAGCCGGCCCAACGGCCACCAAGATAGGCGAATTTGGAGATGGGCTTGGTAAAGACGAGCTGGTAAGTATCGCGCTGAAAGTCGCGCAGAATGGAGTTGCCGAAGATGGCAGCGATGACGATGATGCCGAAAAAAGTGATGATGATGTAGAGGATGCTGGTGGAGAAAGGACCGTTAAGTAGGATTTTGTCGTTGCCGGTGCTGAGGAAGTCCTCAGCCGCGATCGCGAGGAAGCTGAGGAAGAACCAGAGCGCGAAGTAGACATAGGTGGAGATGCTCTTGAGGCGAAACTTCAATTCGAATGTAAAGAACTCCCAGAATTGTGCCATTGATCTCCCCTGCCTCTCTGCAGCGTTGCGTGCGATGTCAGTTCTTCGTCTCTCTGGTGAGGTTGAGGAAGTAAACATCTTCGAGACCAGAATCGACGGCCGTGAAGCCATCGCCGGGACTGGAGTCGGCGTACACGCGAACCTCATGCAGGCCCCCGACAAGGTGAGTGGAGATGACATTGAAGGCCCCCTCGAGAGCGCGGAGCTCGTCATCGGTAGCGACGATCTTGGACCAGATCTTACCGCGGAGGGATTCGAGCGCTTCGCTTGGCGCGCCTTCGAGGAGAAGCTCTCCGTTCGAGATAATGGCCATGCGGGGGCAGAGCTCGCGCACGTCGTCAACTATGTGAGTGGAGAGAATGACAGTCACGTTAGACCCGATGGAACTGAGGAGGTTGAGAAAGCGGTTGCGTTCAGCCGGATCGAGGCCGGCAGTTGGCTCGTCGACGATGATCAATTTAGGATTGGCGAGCAGTGCCTGCGCAATACCGAACCGCTGCTTCATTCCACCGGAATAGGTGCTGAGCGATTTCTTGCGGGCGTCCCAGAGATTTGTCTGCTGGAGAAGAGCTTCGACCATTTGCGTCCGCTCGGTCTTATTCGTTATGCCCTTGAGGACGGCGAGGTGGTGGAGCATGTCCACCGCTGACATCTTGGGATAGACACCAAACTCCTGAGGCAGATAGCCGAGGACTTTGCGGACCTCTTCTTTCTGGGTTAACACGTTGAGGTCATCGAGTTGGACCGTACCGGAGTCAGGGTCCTGAAGAGTAGCGACAGTACGCATCAACGTGCTCTTGCCGGCCCCATTTGGGCCAAGCAGGCCAAACATGTTGTTGCCGATGGTCAATGTCAAGTCTTTGAGAGCTTTTACGCCGTTTGGATAGGTCTTCGACAGACCTGTAATTTTGAGTGCCAAGGAAGATGCCCTCCGGGGGGAACGTCAATGCTGAACTTCTCGCAGTAGCCGCAATTTATCACATCAGACCGAAGCGACAGGCAAGGTATAGCTGTTGCGCCTCGAATGTAGCTGCGGCTGCGCCAGCTTTTTGGCCTGATAGTCAACAACGCAAATTTCGTTCTTGTTCAAATCGAACTACGGATGTTCTAACCCACTCTTGTTCACGAGCCGGAGCCGCCTCGTGCCAAACCAAGCAACACTCGTCGCTCAGCCGATGGACGCTTTCTCACCACGTGTGTCAGCTCGCCCCAGCGGACCTGGTTTCGGCCTTTTGATTTGGCTTGGTATAGCGCCTTATCGGCAGAATCCAGCAGATCGTCCTGACAATTGGAATCGTTAGGCCAGCATGATGACACACCGCAGCTTACCGTTGACAGCCGAGGATGGCTGCCCGGTTCTGGAAGGGCAGGTGATCCGGCGACCTCGACGAGTTTGCGGATTCGCTCGGCAACAATCAACGCGCCTTCTTGAGTCGCGCCAGGGAGCAGGACCACGAACTCTTCCCCACCAAATCGTGCTACAAAATCGTCCTTGCAACGCAGGCTCTGCACCAACAGGGACGCCACGCGCGCCAGCACTCGATCGCCATACAGGTGTCCACGGGTATCGTTCGTCATCTTGAAGTGATCGATATCGATCACGATGGCCGATAGGCAGGTCCCGGAATCGACAGCCTCGCGCCACAACTTCGCGAACTGCAAATCGTAGGCATGTCGATTGGCAAGACCGGTCAAACTGTCAATGCAGGAAATCTTCTGCAGCTCTACATTCAGAAAGGACAGCTCTCTGCTTTCTATCTCGCTGCGCAGCCGCATCAGGTACCCTAGACGCTCTTCGCGCCCAACGCTATAGTTGGCGACTACGGTCATCGAGATGGCACAGACTGCTAACGTGGTTCCAAGCAATTTCTCCGAAGGATTGAGAAAGTGGTCTTGGTGAATAAAGACGAAATCGCTCGCCAGCAAAACAGCAGATGCGGTCAGAGCGTACATAAATTGCAGACGCATCACGACGTTTACGAAGATCGCGGCGACGATCAGGCCAACCTGTGCGTAAGCGGACGAGGTCGCACTCGTATTGCGTTCAAGGTATAGATGGGTAATTCCAATAAGACAACTGGCCAGCGCGATACTCGTCTCGCGGTACGCCTTGTTCGGGCTCCACCGCATGCTGATGTTGATCAGTAGAGCTATCGGCGTTATGAGGCACAGGCGCACCTGCAACGGAAACCAGGAAACGCCGCCGCGAATAAAGTAGTCCGCGATGACGTAAACATTGAAGAGGCCAATCGCAATCAGACCTTCGATCCAGAGACGTTCCGCACGCTGGACGAACGTCGACTGCTCAAATCCGCTCTCCAGAGGCCCTGGCAGTGTTAGTCGCCGGAATCCCCTTTGCGAAAGTCGCTCTATCTCCGTGATCGCGAGTTCATGAATTGAAGTGCCAGGCATCTTGAATTTCGATTCCTTCTCACGATTAAGTCTCTTCTTGCCTCTGTCGGCAGGCCAGCCTTGTTTCTTCAGGGGTTGGTGTACAAATCGCTACCAAAGGTCGTACAAACCGATGTTACTAAAAGGGCAGACCGGTACACTCCCAATTCTGCGCGATACATGGCACTTCTGTGCCATCATTCTTTTGACGCGGGTGTGTACTATGCTCATCACCTCGCCCGCTTTTTCCTTACTAAAGCCTGTAGATCTAGACCCAGGGACACGAGACAAGTCGCGTGGCAGAAGTAAAGTTGACTCCGCTCTTTTGAGCGGCGTAAGACAGTCCGGATCCGAAAACCTCAGGTTACAAGGAAGTTGTCGATCAGCCGCGTCTCGCCCACGTACGCGGCCACCGCCACTAGCGAACCTGCTTCGGCATACCCCACCGGCAGCAAACTCATCGCATTTACGACCGCCAGATAATCCGCCCGCACTCCGGCCACGCTTTGCAAAGTTTCCATTCCGCGTTGGATCAGCACTGCGCTTTGCCGTTCACCGTCGGCGATCATTCGTTCTATTCGGAACAACGTTCTTTGCAAGACCAGTGCGTGTTCCCGCTCGGTCGCGCTCAAATACTTGTTCCGGCTACTCAGCGCAAGTCCATCCGCGTCCCGTACGATCGCACAGCCTACCAACTCAACGTCAAAGTTCAGGTCCCGCACCATCTGCCTCAGCACGGCAAGCTGGGCCCCGTCCTTCTGTCCGAAGTAAGCCCGGTTCGGCACCACTACATGGAACAGCTTCGCCACCACGGTAGCCACGCCAGTGAAGTGTCCTGGACGCGAAGCTCCGTCCAGCCTGTCTCCGGTCCCTGCTACAGTCACGGTCGTCGTCGCGCCATCTGGATACATCTCTGCCGCCTCCGGAGCGAACAAAATCTCTACTCCTTCAGCCTTCAGCTTGGTACAGTCTTCATCGAAGGTCCGAGGATATCGAGCAAAGTCCTCTCCCGGTGCAAACTGTAGCGGATTCACAAAGATTGAAGCGACAACTACCGTGCACTCCGCCTTCGCCCGCTGCACCAGCGATAAATGTCCCTTATGCAGGGCCCCCATCGTAGGCACAAAGCCAAGCACAGAGCCCCCGGTCCGCAACTCGCGGCAGGTTCTCTGCATTTCGGCGACGCTCTTTACGATTCGCATAGAGGAGCGCTTACCCTCGCCGCACCTCTGCAGGGACCACCATCAACTCCCGCATCTCCGGGGAAAGATGGTAGCTTTCCGCGTCCGAAGGAAACGTTCTTGCTTCTACGTCCTGCCGATACTCTTCCAACGCCTCTCGCATCACTCCCGCCACGTCCGCATACCGTCTCACAAACTTGGCTGGGGCCGAAAAGGTCATGGTCATCATGTCGTGCAGCACCAGAATCTGCCCATCACAATCTGGTCCCGCGCCAATGCCGATCGTGGGAACCTGCAGCTCCTCTGTCACGATTCTGGCCAGCTCACGCGGCACGCCCTCCAGAACCAGCGCAAAGCATCCGGCATCTTCGAGTGCCAGCGCATCCGTGCGTAACTCGTCGATTGCCTCCATCGTCTTGCCCTGAACCTTATAGCCACCCATACGATGGACGCTCTGCGGTGTCAGGCCGAGATGACCCATTACAGGGATCTCCGCGTCAACCATTCGCCGCACCAGTTCCCTCCGTTCGCGCCCACCTTCAAGCTTCACCGCCTCGGCACCGGCCTCTTTCACAAACCGGACCGCGTTCGCGACGCCCTCGCGATCGTCGGTCTGATAGCTTCCGAAGGGCATATCGGCCACCAGAAGTGCGCGTCGCAGCGCACGCCGGACTCCGCGTGTGTATAGCAGCATTTCGTCCATCGTGACGGCGAGCGTATTCTCGTGGCCCTGCATCACCATCGCGAGAGAGTCGCCGACGAGGACAACATCCAGCCCAGCCTCGTCGACCAGCCGGGCGCTGGCATAGTCGTAGGCAGTTACCGCGGTGATCGGCCGCTGTAACAACTTCTTTTGCAATAAGGAGGGAACCGTGACTTTGGCGGGGAGATCGGCGTCACGCCCAACACGCGCGCCACCCCGTTCCTTAGAGAACGTAGTCAGACTCATCGTAATCTCCAGTGCAGTTCCACCGCTTGTCGTCAACACTCACGACTTTGGCCGGATACCACCTGTCCCAGCAATAACCTGGGTCGTTATTAAGACTACGCGCCTCAGCTTCGAGTCGCAAGGGCGCGCTCATGGTTTTGCGACAATCGGCAATTCAATAAAACTCTCCTGCCCAGGTCCGTGGTAGATCCGCTGCTCCGCTTTGCGATAATCCTGCGGCTTGGCCCAGAAGATGTTCGGGACGAAGGTCTGCGGGTTACGGTCGTAGAGCGGGAACCAGCTCGACTGCACCTGCACCATAATCCTGTGCCCCGGCAAAAAGACATGATTTGCTGGCGGCAGGCTAAATCGGTACAGCAGCGGCTCGCCCGACGTAATCGCCTTCGGCGTCTCGAGACTCTCACGATACCGCCCACGGAAGATGTCCGCCGAAATCATCCACTGATATCCACCCATCTTAGGCTGTCCTGCGACCTCCTCAGGATAGACATCGATCACCTTCACCACCCAGTCCGAGTCAGTTCCGCTAGTCGACGCAACCAGATTCGCCACCGGCTGTCCGCTGATCTTTACCGGTTGAGTCAATACGTCGGAGGTAAACACAAGTACATCTGTTCGGCCCGAGGCCTCGCGCTGATCGTCTGCGAGCCAGTTTGGCCAGGTCAGCCCGTTGTCATAACCGATCGGCTGTATTGGCCTTGCGCGAAACGGCACAGGCCTGGCCGGGTCCGAGATGTATGCATCGAACGCGGTCTCATCTTTGCCTGGCGCGCTGAAACTCAGCGAACCAGCATGTAGGTAAAGCCGCGTGCCCGCGGCTGCGCAGTCCGCCTTGCAAAGATCAGGTGGCCACGACGGCAGCTTCCGCCATACATTCGATCCACTCTCATACGCGGTCACAGGCGCGATTGCTGGTGCTGAGGCGTCGTCTTTCAGGTATTTGGCGAGGAAGGGAGCGAGGATGTTTTCGCGAAAATATAGCGAGGTGTCGCTGTTGAATTTGATGGCGCCCAGGGTGCTGCCGTCTTCGATGCCCTGGCCGTGGTGCCAGGGGCCCATGACGAGGAAGACCTTATTGCTTGTGTCCTTGGGTTTGATGGCTTTGTAGACCGCCATTGCGCCGTAGATGTCTTCGGCGTCCCAGAGGCTGTGGACGAGGAGGGTGGGGACGGTGATTGGTTCGGCGGCGAGTAGTTTGTCGACGGCTTGTTCCTGCCAGAAGGAGTCGTAGCTGGGGTGCGCGATTACTTTGCGCCAGAAACCGGTCTGCTCCAGGCCGCGGCGTTTGCCGAGTTCTCCGGCGGACCCGGCGTCCATGAACATGTCGTAGTCGTCGAAGTTGCTCGTCCACCACTTTACCGAGTTGTCGCGGGTGCCGTCCTGCTCGTAGATGTAGGACATGTTCTGTTGACGGAAGGCGCCGTTGTGGAACCAATCGTCTCCCTTCCAGCCATCGACCATCGGGTTCATCGGGACGGCTACCTTGAGGGCAGGGTGCGGATGGAAGAGGGCCATCAGGGTGGTGAATCCGTCGTAGGAGATGCCGATGATGCCGACCTTGCCGTTGCTCTCGGGCGTGTTTTTTACGAGCCAGTCGATGGTGTCGTAGGTATCGGTGGCGTGGTCGACGGTGGTTGGGTTGAGTGGACCGCGCAGGGGGCGATTCATGACGTAGTCGCCCTCGGACCCGTACTTGCCGCGGACGTCCTGGATGACGCGGATGTAGCCGCCGTCGACGATGACGTCGGTCGCGTTGTCGTAGCCGTAGAGGCTGGGGCCGAGGTGTGAGCTCAGCATGTTCGTCGTCAGCGCGTTGGCGTTGTAGGGCGTGCGAGTGAGGAGAATCGGAGCGTTTTTTGCTCCCTTCGGCACGAGGACGACTGTGTGGAGCTTGACGCCGTCGCGCATAGGAACCATGACCTCGCGGCGGTCGTATTCGAAGCCGCTGTTGGTCGGCACGAATACCGTGGGAGACTCGCTCGGCAGGGTGGCTGGTGGTTTCGAATTACTTTGGGCGGGTGCGAGGGGGAGCAGGCTGCAGAGGACGGCAGCGACGAGCAGACTTCGGCGGAGCAAAAACGCGGGCATATGTTTCCTTTTCATGGCGAGGACAGAGAGGGGCCACTGTCGGTCATGTTTGGGACGGTGTCAGAGTGCTGACGGTAATCATATGCGGTGTTCGGTCGAAGCTGTTGAATGTGTGGCTTAGCTACTGCCACGAATCCATTTCTGTGCCTGGGGCTGCCTCCTCTCTGTCTTGCGGGCTTGCGCACCCCAAGGGGGGCACCCCCTATTGCCCGCGCATAAACCGCTTATATTCAGTTATTTACGGCAGGTTTCTGTTTGCAAAATATTGATAACAAAATGGTTATGTCTAAAATATTCTTTCTAAATGAGTTAGCCCCGGGAGTCTCTAATCCCCGGGGCTTGCTCGTTTTCGATCTATATATCCAGTATAGCGGTTTGAGTGTAACTAACATGCCACGCGGATGTTGCTGGATGGTAATGGGTTAGGAGGTTTTGGGGCTTGACATGCGATTTTTGGGCAGAAAACACGAAAAGAAAAATGAGGAAGGCCTAAATCTGGGCGTTTTGAGCGATATGGCCTGTGTACACAGCGTTCCTTTCCGATCGCAGCTGTGTACGAGCGATGACACCATTGTGCATTGCGTGGTGTGTAACTGATTGATTTTAAATGAGAGAGCCGTGGCGAGAAATGGCTGTCCGCTTGCAAAAGCAAAGTGCCTGGAGACCTTTATGTTCGCTCGTTGCTGTGTTCGGGGACTCTTGCTCCTCTGCCTTAGTTCTGCTCTGGTCGGCTGCACGGCCCCCTCCGGCCTCGACTCCGTTCAGGTCACGCCGTCAGCTCAGGCGCTGGCCGTCGGACAAACGGTGCAACTTACCGCAACTGGCACATACGGCAATGCGAAACACCTTTCGACACAGAACATAACCAGCCTGGTGACTTGGAGTTCTACTACTCCAGCCGTGGCAACCGTCGATGCTTCCGGAGTCGTAACGGCTGTGAGCGCGGGTACGACAACGGTCACCGCCACCGCAACGGCATTCAACGGCCTGACCTCCTC
>DATHQG010000293.1:0-10221 GCA_035483075.1 Edaphobacter sp.
TACCAGCGTCGCGCCTGCATCGCGCAGATATTCTGCCGCATCTCGCGTCAGGTACGTGTGTCCCTCGAAGTACTGGTCCGTGGCCCAGTGGCGAGACCACCCCGTCTCCACCAGTACCGCCTTACCGCGCACATCCAGCGGCAGGAAAATCTCCCGGTTCACGGCACGACCTGCCAATCCCGTCACCCGCACTAATACGGCATTGAGCCCTGCCAGCGAAGCCAGCTCCAGCTCCGATAGGTCCTTCCCGTCCTCGAATCGGTGAAATGGACTATCCAGATAGGTGCCGGTATTCGCTACCATGTCGATTCGTCCAATATGGAAGCTGGTCCCCTCGTCGTAGAGTTTGCGCGAATCTTCGCGGCTAAGAAAGTCGCACATCAGCGGTGCGGGAAGTCCCTTGTAGGTAATCAGACCCTCGTAGATCGTGTGGCTTAAGTCCACATGCACCGGCACGCCTGAGGTATTCGCACCATCGACCTTTGCCTTCACTCGCTTGTGCCGCTCCTCGATGATCTCTTTATTCCGGATCCGTACCGAACCGACCATCAGCAGGCGCAGGTCCCGCACAATCACATCGCCCAACTCCCGATCGCTGATCTCCTCACCGTCAATGTCCAGACGAAAACCCTGTCCCTGAACGCCGCCGCCATTCAGGAAGTCGATCTCAAAATCGAAAACCACCCGCTTGTCCGTCCTCTGATTCAGCACGATCATCTCCTCTTTCCATTTGCCTGTCCGCAGTCTAAGAGAATCGTCTAGATGAATCAAATCGATGTAATATATACTTACCATTGATATTTTTCATATATGGAAATTCAA
Source organism: Edaphobacter sp. (assembly GCA_035483075.1). Taxonomy (GTDB): domain Bacteria; phylum Acidobacteriota; class Terriglobia; order Terriglobales; family Acidobacteriaceae; genus Edaphobacter. Next base: position 823 of record DATHQG010000293.1, read on the forward strand.
CAACTAAGGGCATTCGAAGCAATCGCAAAGGAAGGCTCTTTCCTGGCCGCCGCCGCCCGTCTGGATGTCTCGCAATCCTCGCTGAGCCACTCCATCGCGACGCTTGAACGCGACCTCGGCGCACGCCTGCTTGACCGTGGTCGCAATGGTGCCAAACCAACGGATGCGGGTCGAAGGGTCCTCCCCTACGCGCGCCAGGTTCTCGCCTCGCTTGATGCCATCCGAGCTGAGTCCGGCGCCTCCTCTGGCCTGATCTCGGGCAGGGTCCGCGTCGGGTCTATCCCCAGCGCGACTGTGGCGTTCCTACCCAAAGTCATCGCCCACCTGGCACGCGCCCATCCCAATGTTGAGGTCCTCCTGCTCGAAGAGCCCAGCCAAAGTACTGAAACTATCGAGGAATGGCTCCGCACCCAGATGATCGACGTGGCCCTGATACAACTCCCCGCCACCGGCACCAACACAGCTGCTCTCATGAGCGATGAACTCTGCGCGGTCCTTCCGGCCGGTTCACCACTCGCCCATCGTCGTCAGCTCTCCATCCGCGACCTGGCCGCCGAACCCATTATCATGTCCCGTTACACCAGCGAACCCTTGCTCCTCGCCGCCTATGCACGCCACAACTTGACCCCTCGCATCCGCTTCCAGGTGCAGGACCGCGAGACGCTCATCAGCATGGTCCGGGAGGGCCTAGGCTTCTCCATCGTGCCCCGTCTCGCCTTCTCTACGGCAATCGCCGGAGTGACCCTGGTTCCGGTCACGCCCCGTATCCGTCGAGAACTCGGCCTCGCCATCCGGGACGAGGAACACGCCTCACCCGCCCTCCGCGCCTTTCTTCACTCTGCAGAAGAAATCGCCAAAAAGAAGCACCGGCGCTAACCCACTTATGCTCCGTCCAGGCTACCCAATATGCGACGCCCCACTTCGCATTCGCGGCGGAACGGCCACTAAACCGACACCTTTCGTCGCATCCGCATAAATCCACCCACGGCCCCACCAACGGTCGATAGCACCAGCAGAAATCCAGCCAGCATCCCAAACCCGGCCAGCATCATCCCCGCCCGAAACTCCGGCGAATACCACAGCCGCCGCATCTCCGGCGGCTGTGGAGTGATCGCAGCGGCCTTTTCAAACTGAGCATGCAGCAGCTCCGTCAGCTGTGCATCCACACTCGCCATGCTATGCAGCCCATACCGAGCCACCAGTCCGCCGATGGCCATGGCGACCGCCAGACAAGCCACCAGCGCCAGTCCAACCACCACCCCAATCCGTGCTCCCACCCTGGCATCCATCCACGCCAGTGGTCGGCGCCGTTGATACAGCGCCAGCGTAATGATCGATCCACTGATCGTCCACAGCCAGCTCAGCGGCGACACCAGCTGCACCCGCGCCGCCACCAGGCTCAGCACTGCAGCGATTCCCGCCACCAGCACAGCGCAACGGATCGCCGTCTTCCACTCCACCTGTTGCGGCCTCGGCGGAGGGACTGCGCCAGTAGTATCGGCTTCAGACGCTCCGCTCTGCTGCTCATAGTCCTGCAAAAAAATCTGGGGCGAGCCGCAATGCGGGCAGAACGGCGACGCAGCATCCCTGGCCGGTAACTCGCCGCCGCATCGGTGACAGTACTCGTGCATATGTTATGAAGCTATCCCACCCAGCAGGGGGCGGCAAGCAGGCCTGACCAAGTCACGTCCGCTCACTGCGACTGCTTATCGTCCTTATCGCCAAACGAAAGATGCCCCGGAAGGTCCAGCGCAACGAGCCCAAACTTTGTCCCGTTACCCTCCGGATCGACTGCCACTATGTGCTGGTGTTGCTTTGACCCGGCCTTCAGCTCCATCTTCCCCGACATGTCGTCGTTCACCGAAATATGGTTCTCCTTCTCGTTGTCGCAGGTCAGCCCCTCCGCCGTATGTGTCGGCGAACCCACTGGCTTGTCGTTCTGGCATTGAATTATGTCGCCATACCGCCCCAGCGCCTTCCGATAAAACGCTGTCACCTGGTCGGGGCTGTCCTGCGTCCGATAGCTCGCTGCCTTCACCCGCAGTTGAAAGCTGCCAAAGCTCATATTCACATCGGCGGCCCCATTGTCCTTGTCCTTCTTCACCAGCTCCGCACCCGGATACACCGGCAGCCCCAGTCCCTCGACTACCGCCGCGTCGTTCGTCTTCACCGTCATACCCCCGAAGGGCGTGGCAATCTTCACGTTATCGTTGTCGCCATGTTTGTCCGATTCGATCCGACAGCCGCTCATCAGCGCCGTCCCCGTAATCATCACCGCCACCGCTACTGTCTGCCTGGTCCACATCTTGGGCCTCCACATCTCTAGAAAACAATACGCCGCTTTACCCCGCCAGGTTCCATGACGTCCTCATTCAACGGCGAATAAACGACACCTCCTCACGTGATCACCCTGCATTCCAGCACGTCCCAACCCCCCAAAATCGGCGACAAAACGATCCGCAGGTCCGAATCTGCCCCCAGCCACATCCAATCACCCGTGACCCAGCCAACCGACCACCTATTCGCCCCCCTCAAGCTCCGCAGCCTCACCCTACCCAACCGCATCGCCGTCTCCCCCATGTGCGAATACTCCTCAGTCGACGGCTTTGCCAACGACTGGCACTTCGTCCACCTCGGCAGCCGCGCCATCGGCGGAGCCGGCCTCGTCATCACCGAGGCCAACGCCGTCAGCCCTGAAGCCCGCATCACTTCCAGCGACCTCGGCATCTGGAAGGACGAGCACGTCCCCGAGCTCAAGCGCATCACCACCTTCCTCCACCAGCACGGCGCCTACGCTGGCACCCAGCTCGCCCACGCCGGCCGCAAAGCCAGCATGGCCGTGCCGTGGCAAACGTCCCGCACAATCCCACCCATTGAAGGTGGCTGGCAGCCAATCGCTCCTTCCGCGGTGCGCTTCGACGAGGCCTACCCCGTCCCCTCCGTCCTCGATCGCACCGGCATGCAAAAAATCATCGCCGACTTCGTTGCCGCCGCCCATCGCGCCCTTGCCGCCGAATTCGACCTCGTCGAAATACACGCTGCCCACGGCTACCTGCTCCACGAGTTCCTCTCGCCCCTCTCCAACCACCGCACAGACGAGTACGGCGGCAGCTTCGACAACCGCGTCCGCTTCCCACTCGAAGTCATCCGCGCCGTCCGCGCCGCATGGCCCCAGCACCTTCCCCTCTTCGTCCGCATCTCCGCCACCGACTGGGCCCCAGAGTCCCTCGGCCCCAACTGGGACCTCCCTCAATCCGTCGCCTTCGCCAAACTCATGAAGCAGGCCGACGTCGACCTCATAGACGTCTCCACTGGCGGCAACCATCCAGCCCAGCAGATTCCCCTCGGCCCCGGCTATCAGGTCCACCACTCGGAGACCATCCACCGCGAAGTCGAAATTCCCACCGGCGCTGTTGGCATGATCACCAGCGCCGCCCAGGCCGACCAGATCATCAGCACCGGCCAGGCCAACATCGTCCTGCTTGCGCGCGAGATGCTTCGGAATCCCTACTGGCCCCTTCACGCCGCCGATGTTCTGCGACAGTCCGTTCCCTGGCCGGTCCAGTACGCCCGCGCCGCCAGCGGAAGGACCGAGCCCCGCCAGCCTGTCTCCACTCCGACCCAATGATTTCAACGGCAAGTCGAAGAAAAAATTACAAACAAGCGCGGATTCGTTGGCCTATACTTACCTGATGCCGGACGAAAGACCCCGGCCAGCGGTATCGGAGTTTCTGGCATGGCGCAGCAACAGCCAATCCGCAAAGCCACTCCATCCGGGTCTGACATCCCGGACAAGCTCTACTTCCGCATCGGCGAAGTCGCTAAACTCTGTGACGTCCCCGCCTATGTCCTGCGCTTCTGGGAGAGCGAGTTCCCCCATCTCAAACCCCACAAAGGCGGCACCGGCCAGCGTCTCTATCGCCGCCGCGACGTCGAGATGGCCCTGCGCATCAAGAATCTCCTCTACAACGAGGGCTACACCATTCCCGGCGCACGACAGGTCTTCAAAGCCGAGCTAAGGCAAAAAGAACCGCAGCTCTCCCTCACCATCGACAACGCCCCACTGAGCGTCGACACCCGCCAGCTCCGCAAAATTCAAAAAGACCTTCGCGACCTTCACACCATGCTCTCGAAGCCTGCCGCCCGCGCGGCCGTCCACCCAATCCGCACCCCCCGCAACCAGGGGCCGCGGCGTACCGCAGATAAACTGTTCGACCTTCCAACACTCCCGGAGAACAACAAACGTTGAGATGAAATTCAAGAACGAATACGACGGCCACCACAGAAAGAAAGAGCGACCCCACTCTTCTCAGAGCGTCCCTTACCTCGGATTAGACCCCTACCACGGGGTTGCGATCCAGTGCCAGTTCTGCTCCGGCCAGGAGTTCCGCCGCTCCACTCTGCGCAGCGACGATTTCAGCCAGATCCTGCTCATGCGCTATCCCGTCCGCTGCCTCCGCTGTGGTCAGCGCCAGATGGTCAGTTACACCGTCGCCAGCCTCTCCCTCTCTTCCAGCGTCAAACCCCGCCGCAGGCATCGCCCCGTTGATCCATCAAGACGCTGGATCGACTTCACCAAACATCCCGATGCCCCCAATCCTCTGGCGCCCGCGCCAACCGAAGAGGAATCACACTCCCGCTGATAGTCTCCCCAACTACAGCGCGATCCATCCCGCATGGATCGCCCAAAGCGACAGGCTCCCTACCACGATCCAAAGCGCCACGCCCTGAATCAACGGCCGCACCCCCACCTCTTTCAGCGTGTTCCGCGTAATCCCCGTCCCAATCAGAAACAGCACCACTGTCAACGCCGCCCGTCCCAATCGATACAACCCGGAAAACAGCTCGGTCGACTGCGGCACGTAGCGTGGAACATAACTCGCCAGCACCGCCGCAAAGCAGAAGTACAGAATGAACCACGGCCAGTTCACCTTCGCGTGGCTCTTCCTTAACATGGCCGTCGCAACCGCCAGCGGCACGATCCACAACGCCCTCGCCAGCTTCACCGTAGTCCCCACCGCCAGTGCCGTCGGCCCGTACTTCGCGGCGGCCCCGACAACAGAGCTCGTGTCATGAATTGCCAGCGCCGCCCAAAGACCAAACTGCGTCTCGGAGAAGTGCATCAGGTGACCGATCGGTGGAAACAACAGCAGCGCCACCGAATTCAACACAAACACGGTCCCCAGCGAAACCGCCATCTCCTCCTCGTTCGCCTCCAGCACCGGCCCCATCGCCGCAATCGCGCTTCCTCCGCAGATGGCCGTCCCAAAGCTGATCAGCAGCGACTGCGTCTTACCCACCTGCAGCACCTTACCGAACAACACCCCAACACTCAGCGCGAACGCAATGCTGATCGCCGTATACATGAAGCCCGACGCGCCCGCATGCACCACCTCCTTCAGGTTCATCCCAAAGCCAAGGCAAACCACCGCCGCCTGCAACAGAAACTTCGAGAGCTTCCGGCTCTCTCCATGAAAGGTATGGACCGTACTCAACCCAAACGCCAGCCCTGCCGCCAGCGCCAGCGGCGGCCCGATCAACCCGCTGGCCGAAACGATGATTCCGATATAGAAAAGGTTCTTCTTCCACATAGTTAAAGCATGGGCGCACTCATGCCCTCAGTCGAGAAGTGGTTTTGAATTACTGATAAGTATTACTTATCACCACAATTCGATGACTTAGCCTTGGCTTCCAGTCCAGACCTTTAGTCCGGCCTTTGCTTCTAGGTAGCCCAAGGCTTTAGCCTTGGGTCTCTCGGGGCGCCAAGTCATTGGGCTTTAGCCCCTGCGGTATGTCTCGCACCGCCATCTCTCTTTGAGGGCCGGCAAGACAGTTCCTCGAAATTTCAATCAACAGCATTCGTCCCAATTGCAAACCGCTGAAACGCCGCTGCCGCGCCCGTAGCCTCAGTCCCCGCAAGACGTACAAAGCTGAAGTCCCTCAGAATCTCCAGCCCCTCGACCCCGACCACCTTCACCGACCCTAGCCGCAGCACCTTCCCCACCGCACACCGCGAAACAAACCCCAATCCCAGCTCCGCCTCCACACCAGAAATAATCGCCTCCGTCGAATCCAACTCCATCGCAACCCTAAGCGACCGCAGCGGCAACCCCACCTTCTTCAACGCCCGCTCGACCACCCGCCGCGAACCCGACCCTCTCTCCCGCAGCAACAGCGCCACCTTCGCCAACTCCTTCGGAGCGATCGCGCCCGCCTTGCGCGCGGCCCAAGCATGGTTCGGACTCACAATCAGCACCATCTCGTCCCGCACCATACGCTCGGTCTTCACGTCCCGCCGCATGGCCGGCCCCTCAATAATCCCCAGCTCCACCCGCTCCTCCGCCACCGCCTCAACAATCCGCTCCGTATTGCCGCTCACCAGTGAAAGCTTCACCTGCGGATACTGCCGCAAGAACGCTCCCAGTATGCGCGGCAGAACATACTGCGCCACCGTTGTCGAAGCCCCCAGCCGCAACTCCCCTTTGGCCTCATGGTTCAACGCCGCCAGCGCCCGTTGCGCCTCCAACATCGTCTCCGCCGCAGTCTTCGCATATCCGAGCAGTACCCGCCCCGCCTCCGTCAACGAGATCTGGCTTCCATGCCCCTCGCCTCGAGCCCGATCGAACAACCGCACCCCGGCCTCCTCCTCCAGCGCGCGAATGTTCTGACTCACCGCCGGCTGGCTCAGATGCAGCACCTCCGCCGCCTTGCGAAAGTTCATCTCCTCCGCCACCGCCCGAAACACCCTCAACCGAAAGTTCTCCAATCCGATCCGCCTCTGCTGTTGCCGTCGCTGCTGTTGCTGTCGCTGCTGTTGTCGTTGCCTGTCCTTTTGTTGTCATCCCGTAGGGATCTGCTTTTTGCTGTTGTCGTTGCTGTTGTTCTTGTCTTCGCCTCTAGGTACTCCAAGGCTTTAGCCTTGGGTCTCTCAAGCTACCTCGGGATGGGGGCTTTAGCCCCTGTGGTATGCCTTCTTATCCACTGCCAACAAATCTCCATCGAAGCCATGAACCACCCCCGCCACCCATCAGCATAAGCCCTTGCCGATAAAATCAATTCAGCCACCCGTGCCCGCCAACGAAGACCCCAACCCGGCCCTCGCCGCATCCCGCCGCAGCCCCTTCGCTTTTCTTCGCCCCTCGCACAGCCACACGGCCACCTCCGCCACCCTCCTCCTCACCCTCTCGGCACTCCTCTCCCGAGTCATCGGCCTTATCCGCGACCAGTACATCGCCTACGAATTCGGAGCAGGCCACAACACCGACGCCTACAACGTCGCCTTCTACCTCCCCGAGTGGATCAACTACCTCCTCGTCGGCGGCGCGGCCTCCATCACCTTCGTCACCATCCTCGACCGCTACCGCGCCACCAACGACGAAGCCGAAGGCGAGCGCGCCCTCTCCATCATCCTCAACACCATGGTCATCGTCCTCGGCGCCGCCATCCTCCTCGCCGAAATCTTCACCCCGCTCTTCACCCGCATCTACTTCGACCCCGCCTCACCCCAAGGCGTCCTCTGCACCCGCATCACCCGCATCCTCCTTCCGGCGCAGCTCTTCTTCTTCGCCGGAGGGGTCCTCGCCTCTGTCCTCCTCGTCCGCAAACAGTTCTCCTTCCAGGCCATCTCGCCTCTCATCTACAACCTCGGCATCATCTTCGGCGGGGTTCTCCTAGCCAGCCACATGGGTATCTCCTCCCTTGGCGTCGGCGCCCTCATCGGAGCCATCCTCGGCCCGTTCGCCCTCAACGCCTACGGGGCCTACCGCGCCGGCCTCCGCTATCGCCGCGTCCTCGACCTCAACCATCCCGGCCTCCGCGAATGGGTCCGCTTGTCTCTGCCATTGATGCTCGGCGTCACCATCATCACCCTCGACAACCAGATCCTCGGCTACTTCGCCAAGCACGGCACCGGCGACATCTCCCGCCTCAACTACGCCAAGCGCCTCTTCACCGCCCCCATGGCCATCATCGGCCAGGCCGCCGGAGCAGCATCGCTCCCCTTCTTCGCCTCGCTCTTCGGACGCAACCAGTTCGCCAGCTTCGCCTCAGCCGTCAACCGCTCCGTCTCCCGCCTCGTGGCCCTCTCTCTCCTCGGCTCCGCCGCCATGATCGCCCTCGCCGCTCCCGCCGTCGACCTCATCTTCCGCCGCGGCTCGTTCAACGCCGCCGACGCCACCTCCACCGCCACCTACTTCGCCATCTTCGCCATCTCGCTCGCCCTCTGGACCGCGCAAGCCATCTACGCCCGCGCCTTCTACGCCGCCGGCGAAACCTTCGCCCCCATGCTCGCCGGAACCATCATCACCATCGTCAGCGTCCCCATCTACTGGCAGCTTCACCAACACTTCGGCGTCATCGGCCTCGCCTGGGCCTCAAACATCGCAATCCTCCTCCAGACCGGAACCCTTGCCATGCTCGCGCACCATCGCAGCCTGGTTCCACTCTTCGGTCCGGAAGGCACACCCTACGCTGGACTCGACCGCCCGGAGATCACCCGCGCCGCCATCGCCGCCATCACCAGCCTCGCCGGAGCCACCCTCGTCCTTCACCTGGTTCCCCAACCCCAAACCTACCGCGGCGACCTCATCGCCCTCGCCATCGGAGGCCTGACCTGGGCCATCCTCGCCGCCATCACCCTCCACCTAACCGGCTCAAAGCTCCTAAGTCAACTCCGCTCTCGCATAGCCTAACGGTCTGCTAATTATGAGGCGCCCGGAAAAGCGCCGAAGGCGCAACCTATACCAGCCTGGGGCCAACGCCCCAGGAAATCCGCCCAAAGAAGAATCAAAGGCCAAAGGCGTGACCTATTCCACCCTGAACACGCCACCCTACTTAGCGTCCTCCCACTCCTCATTCCAGGCCGTCTGGATCGCCTCCAGGATCCCTTCATTCGACTTCCCCGGGTCCCCCACAAACCCCGGCAACCCAATCACATACTTATGCAGGTCCGTAAACCGCACCGAATAAGGCTCAATCTCCGGATACGTCTCCTGCAGCAAAATCCCAATCTCCTCCGAGTCCAACCAGTCAATCTCACGCGCCATAACGCTCTCCTCACTAAAATCGTCCCAGCGGCACCAACCGCTCACTCAAGAGACTACAAGACTCCGCCGCGATTCTCATGCCACAGCTACCCACTCCATCCCAATCGGAATCATGGTCGGCCTCCCTCCTCCGCCGCGACCTCAGCGCCCGGGCCCAGCATCTCGCCCGCACCCAGCATCTCCTACACGACATCCACCCCGGCCCCAAGTCCGAAAACGAATCCATCGTCATCTTCGGCCGCGACGAGCAAGGCCGTCACGGCAACTTCCACCCCACATCCGACACCAGCATCTGCGCCAACCCCGCCTGGCTCCGCCGCCTTACCAAGCCCCACACCGCCTCCCGCCGCTCCCG
>DATHQG010000294.1:0-37059 GCA_035483075.1 Edaphobacter sp.
CCCGAAAAGCCTGAAGTTACGCGGACTACCCACAACCTGCATCTCGCTCGAATCATTTACCCTTGCACTTGATCGAAATGACTGAAAACACCTCCATCCCCTCACGCCCCCGCGTCCTCTCGGGCATGCGCCCCACCGGCCGCCTGCACCTCGGCAACTACATGGGCGCGCTCTACAACTGGGTCCGGCTCCAGGACCAGTACGACTGCTATTTCTTCATCGCGGATCTTCACGCCCTCACCACCGACTACGCCGACCCCTCGACCCTGCGCCAGAACATCCGCGACGTCGCCCTCGACTTCCTCTCCGCCGGCCTCGACCCCGAGCGCTCGACCATCTTCATCCAGTCCCACGTCCCCCAGCACGCCGAACTCTTTACCCTCTTCAGCATGTTCACCCCGCTCCCCTGGCTCGAGCGCGTCCCCACATACAAGGACCAGCAGGAGCAGCTCCGTGAGAAGGACCTCAACACCTATGGCTTTCTTGGCTACCCGCTCCTCCAGTCCGCCGACATCCTCCTCTACCAACCCGACTACGTCCCCGTCGGCCAGGACCAGGTAGCCCACGTCGAGCTCACCCGCGAGGTCGCCCGCCGCTTCAACGCCCTCTACTGCTCCCGGCCCACACCGGCCATCGAAAAGGCCCGTGCGGACCACTCCGACAAGGAGATCATCGCCGCCGAGGTCGCCGCCAACAATGTCGTGACCGGAATCCTCCCCGAACCCAAAGTCCTTCTCACCCCAAGCCCCAAACTCCCCGGCCTTGACGGGCGCAAGATGTCGAAGAGCTACAACAACACCATCATGCTGTCGGAGCCCGAGGCCGACGTCCGCGCCAAGCTGAAGACCATGGTCACCGACCCGGCGCGCATCCGCCGCACCGACCCCGGCAACCCCGACATCTGCCCTGTCTTCGACCTCCACAAGGTCTTCTCCGCCGAAGAGACCCAGGCCGAAGTCCGCCGGGGCTGCACCACCGCGGGCATCGGCTGTATTCAGTGCAAGGGTTGGCTCGCCGACGCCGTCATCCACGAGATCGCTCCCATTCAGGAGCGCCGCCGCGCCCTTGAGGCCGACCCTGACAGCGTCGACGCCATCCTATGGGACGGGTCCGCCCGCGCCCGCCGCCGCGCTATCCAGACCCTCCAGCACGTCCGCCAGGCCATGGGCCTCGAGTAAAGAAGATGTCTGACGACACCGTAAATCACGTAACCAGTACCGAAGAAGCCAACCCTGCCAAACAACCGGGTGCCCCACAGTCTGCCCTGAGCATGTCGAAGGGTCCGGCTGTTGCGGACGTGGGCTCTTCCTCCGCCGAAGAATTATCCGCCCCCTCGGAACTCGCCACACCTGCGCAGCCGTTTACCCTCGAACCGAAGCCCGTGCCCCCCCCGTCCGACTCAAAACGCGCCTCGCAGGACAAGGAAAAAGAAGAAGCCTCGCAATCGCCCTTCTCGGTCACGGTAGGCCAGGTCTACGACGGCCCCCTCGACCTTCTGCTCGATCTCATTCGCAAGCAGAACATCGACATCTACGACATCCCCATCGCCCGCATCACCAGCCAGTTCCTCGAGTACACCCACCACCTGAAACAGGTCGACGTCGACGCCGCCGGCGAGTTCATCTACATGGCCTCGCTGCTAATCCACATCAAGTCGAAGACCCTGCTTCCCCGCGACCCCTCCGACGTCCTCGGCGGCGAATCAGAAGACCCTCGCCGCGAACTCGTCGAGCGTCTCCTCGAGCACGAGCGCTTCAAGGCCGCCGCGCAGATGCTCCTCCAGAAGCAGCAGATCGAAGAGGCCACCTGGACCAACCCCGGCATGAAGAACTTCCGCCGCGACGCGCAGGAGGCCGGCGCCGAGGAGTTGGGCCTCGACCAGGAGATCGCCGCCGACACCGTCGACCTCGTCCGCGTCTTCCAGGAGATCCTCAACCGCCTTCGCGAACGCCCCGTCCTCGACGTCGACGAGGATTCAGTCACGGTCGCCCAGATGATCGACTACGTCAAACGCCGCCTGATGATGGAAGACAAACCCGTAAGCCTGCGCCGCCTGCTCCACAACACCCACACCGAACGCGCGCTCATCTGCATGTTTTTAGCGATGCTCGAACTGGTCAGGCTACAGGCTGTGCTGCTCCATCAGCCCAAGTTGCAGGGCGACATCCTCATCAAAAAGACTGAAGACTTCGATCAGGTCCTTGCCGACCAGACCCAGACCCGCGACGACTGGCGCTAGACGCCTCTCGATCGAATTCAGACGGCTGCAGCTACCGGTTTGCCTTACGTCGAATGGCAGCGGCGAACCCGAGAAGGCCGGTTCCCAGCAGAAACCAGCTAGCCGGCTCAGGGGTCGCAACCGGATCGGTATCTTGCGGAACGGAAAAATCAAACGCATCGAACTTAGGCGAGGTGTTAAGGATTGCAACGAACATCTCTTCGTCCCGCCCGTCCGTCCACGCAAGATCACCGGCGGAGTTCAGGAAGAGTTGGTCTCCAGGACCGCTGTTCAGGAAGCTGAAGCTCGATCCGGAGCCGAGATAAACGCCATTTCGATCGCCGTTCGGACTATAGAGAGAACTCAGCCCAACCCATCCGTCATTACAGACAGACTTCAACGCAAAGAAGCCAGCAGGAGTCGAGCCGCAAGACGTTCCATCGTCATAGGCAAGAACAGGCGCCGTCGAACTATCGCCGGTTGCAACGCCGTCGACGTAAGTCACATAGCAAATCGGCGACGAGATACCGCAGCCGTTGATTCCCCAGATCACAACGTCGCCCGCACTGTCGATTCCGTAGATGCCATGGCCGTTATCATCGCCGAGGTCAAAGATGGTGTATGTGTCCCCAAACGCCGGTCGGGTCGAGCTGAACAAAATGATTACGACGGCGACGATCGCACTACTGAGCCATTGTGCAGAGGTTTTCATAAAAACACCCTTCGAAAGCTCGAATCATAGCTTCACCCAAGACCCAAGGCAACGAACGATAGTTGTAGACGCTAACTGCTTCGAAGGCCGTGTTTTCATGACGATAGGGGCTTCGGGCTTGTCGGCCAACCAGCTTCAGACCTTCACATCTACAAATCTCGTGGCCAATCGATCGATCCAAGAGAACCATCATCTTTCACACTCCCGTAACACTCCCGTTGCAATTCTGGCCTATCGTCGGGTTCACGCAATCATCTTGGACCTTCAGGCGATATCAACATGGCTACTCCCGTAGTTACCCCTCCCGGCTCCTTGCTGGATGAAAAACTCAAGAAGTCGTCCCCAGGCAAAATTGGCGGAATCATCTTCGGCATCATGCTGGTTGCCGGCCTCATCTACATCGGAACGAAGCTGGCCAGCGACCTCTCGATCGTCCACTCCGCTTCAGTCTTCCCATTTGTTTTGCTGGCTATCGCGCTGCTTATTGCGCTCGGCTTCGAGTTCGTTAACGGTTTCCACGACACTGCCAACGCCGTCGCGACATGCATCTACACTCACTCACTTGAGCCGCACGTTGCCGTGGTCTACTCCGGCGTTATGAACTTCATCGGCGTGCTTCTCAGCTCCGGCGCAGTAGCGTTCTCCATCATCACTTTGTTGCCCGTTGAACTGATCCTGAAGGTCAGCAAGGGCGCCGGATTCTCGATGGTCTTCGCACTCCTCGTTGCAGCCATCCTATGGAACCTCGCGACCTGGTGGCGTGGTCTGCCAGCCTCGAGCTCGCACACCATGATCGGCTCCATCATCGGCGTCGGCATCGCCAACCAGCTGATGCAGGGCAACTCTGGCACTGCTGGCGTCGAATGGGAGCAGGTCACTAAGGTCTTCAAAGCTCTTCTTATCTCCCCAATCGTCGGCTTCGTCTGTGCCGCACTGGTCTTCCTCCTCTTCAAATTAGTGGCTCGCGATCCGCGCCTTTATAAGGCCCCCGAGGGTAGTGCACCGCCCCCGTTCTACATCCGCCTTCTACTGGTCCTCACCTGCGGCGGCGTCAGCTATGCGCACGGCTCAAACGACGGGCAGAAGGGCATGGGCCTCATTATGCTCATCCTTGTTGGCACGGTCCCGACAGCTTACGCGCTCAACCACACTGTCAGTGCGAAAGAGGTGCAAACCTTCGCCGCCGTCTCCACGCAGGTTGCTGGTGCGCTGAACAACTATGTCGAGCCGGGCGCAGTCCTGCAGGACGCCACCCCCGAGCTTGAACATTTCATCAGCACCAAGAAGTACGAGCCCGGGGTCATCCTCGCCCTTCAGCAGGAGGTCACTGACATCCGCAACGAGGCGACATCCTACGGCTCGCTCGGCAGCGTCCCAGCCGAAATGCAGGCCAACGTCCGTAATCAGATGTACCTAACCAGCGAATCGTTCCGGATACTGGCAAAGTCTGGCCCCAAGATAAGCTCCGGCGACGCGAAGATCATCGCCAACTACAAGGCCTTCCTCGACAAGTCGACCCGCTTCATTCCCACCTGGGTCAAGGTCGCGGTCGCTCTGGCACTTGGTCTTGGCACGATGGTCGGCTGGAAGCGCATCGTCGTTACGGTTGGCGAAAAGATCGGCAAGACCCACCTAACGTACGCTCAAGGCGCCTCGGCCGAGCTCGTTGCGATGTGCACCATTCTCGCGGCCGATACGTATGGTCTTCCAGTCAGCACCACGCACGTTCTCTCGTCAGGCGTGGCAGGAACCATGGCCGCGAACAAAAGCGGTCTGCAACTCTCCACCATTCGCGACATTGCGATGGCCTGGGTCTTCACTCTCCCGGCTGCAGCGTTGCTCTCAGGCTGCCTCTTCTGGCTCTTCAATACCATTGCAAAATAGCTATACCACCGAGTAAAGAGACGGCACGCCATTCCGCGGGCCGTCTTTGTGATCGGATCTTTTCGCTACCTCTTCTTCGCCTGATCAAAGCTCTCTCGCATCGCGAAGAAGGCCGGGGGGGGCGCATAGTCGGGGTCGAACGGAAGCGGCCGTTGCAACCTGTCCGGATGCTGTTTGCGAAACTTCGTCCCATTGTTCAGCCACGTGTTCTTGTCGCTCGTCCCCCAGGTCAGCACGGCCTTGACTTCAGGCCCAGCGAGTGCCGCTGTCAGATAACTGCGATAGACCTCGGCCACAATCGTGTCGCGCTCGGACATGTCCTCTGTGGCAACCGCATCGTCGTTCACATCTAGCTCTGTCACGAAGACCTGTAATCCTAGCGCCTTCGCACCGTCGAGGAGCTCTTGGACGCCTCTGTTGAAGCCGTCTTTGCTTACTGCGCGAATGTGCGATTGGATCCCCAGTGCGTCGAGTGGCACCTTGTCCGCTTTCATGCGCCGCAGCAGTGCAAGCACCGCAGTCCGCTTCTTCCCCTCTTCGTCGTTGTCATACTCGATGCTGTAGTCGTTGTAGGTCAACAGCGCCGAGGGATCGGCTCCACGCGCCGTCCTGAAGGCGAGGTCGATGTATCCCGGCCCCAGGAACTGAAACCAAGGCGACGAGCTCCGCAACCCGTCCGTCCGGCCATCAGGAATCCAGATCGCTTCGTTCACGACGTCCCACGAGTGGATCTTGCCCTTGTACCGCCCGCCAACCGTGTGAATGTGGTCGACCAGAAACTTCTCTGCGTTATCCTTGTTGATCGTCGCGGCAAACCAGCTCGGAAGCGCCTCATGCCACACGAAGTTGTGCCCTCGCACCTTCATCCCATGCGCCTCGGCGAACTCAACCACGCTGTCAGCGTCGGCAAAGTCATAGGTATCGACTGTGGGGCGGAGGATGTTCCACT
The DNA here is from genome assembly GCA_035483075.1 of Edaphobacter sp. GTDB lineage: Bacteria > Acidobacteriota > Terriglobia > Terriglobales > Acidobacteriaceae > Edaphobacter. The sequence goes on from DATHQG010000294.1 coordinate 5,764, forward strand.
TCAAGCAGTTCTCCGGTACGACGATGTTGTACTGCTCGGCCAGTAGCTGGCGAAACCGCTCATCGTCCCGGAACAGAGCTGCGTTCACCGCACAGCCGGTCAGCAGCCCACGGGCAGCCGCGTGGGTCTTCAACGACCCCGTTCCAGTAATCGCCTGCGCGTTGTTTGCGGGCGTTCTGGCCAAACCTCGGCCGATCAGAAATTCGGGCATTGCAACAGCAGCAGTTACGCTCGCGGCCTGCCTTATCCACTCCCTGCGCGTCAGCATTTCTGTGTCTCCTCAGTGTGATGAGAGCAATGATACCCAGCATTGGTATGCTTAGAAGTACACCAACGAGACCATGAGCCTTAAAGCAAAGATCGAAGCAGTCATTTACGCATCAGAAGAGCCCGTCACCCTGGCCCAGCTCGCTGGCCTCCTCGGCCACGAGGCCCAGTCCGAACTCGACCAACTCGACTCCGCCCAGCATGCTTTGGCACTCGAAGACGCTGCCCCCGACGAGGACGACCTGAACAGTGAGGTGCTAGCCGACGTCCCTGAAACCGAGACCGAAGCCCAGCACGCCGAGGCACTCAAACGTCATCTGCACGACGCTGCCGCTGAAGAAGCACACCACGCCAGGGAGGTCCGCCTCCGCACCGCCGCGGCAACCGCCGCCATGAGTTCCGCCGACTCGGTCGAACCGTACATGGCCGTCTTCGGAGTCATTCCGGCTACAGCAGAGCAGGGAAGCGAAGCCCCTGCAGAAGCACCCGCGGAAGAAAAGGACGAAAAGAAGATCGCCCGCGAGGCAAAGGAAAAAGAACGTCGTCTCCGCGACTACTTCCGCACCATCCTCGACCAGCTCATCGCCGACTACGCCACCTCCGACCGTGGCCTCGAGATCCGCGAAGTTGCAGGCGGCTATCGCTTGGCCACCAAGCCCGAGTACCACGACGCCGTTCGCGGCTTCGTCAAATCGCTGAAGCCGCCCCTGAAGCTCTCCCTGCAGGCCCTCGAGACCCTCGCCGTCGTCGCCTACAAGCAGCCCGTGACCGCGCCTGAGATCTCCGAGATTCGCGGCGTCGACTCAGGCGGCGTTCTGGGTAGCCTGATGGCGCGCAAGCTCATCACCACCGCAGGCCGCAAGCAGGTCATCGGCCGCCCGATCCTCTACAAAACAACCAAAGACTTCCTCCTCCGCTTCGGCCTGAAAGACATTAATGAGCTTCCCAGCATCGAAGAATTTGAGAAGATGGCTGGCGAACTGGCCGAGCAGGAGGAGATCTCCATGGAACACCACGCGCCTGAGGGCCCAGACGAGGTCGAGCGGGAGAAATACCAGAGTGAGCCGCAGGCCGACGGCGACGGCGGCGATTCAGGTGAAACCGTAGCCGACGCGGTCATTGTCGACGGACGTCTCTCCGGTTTGCCTCCCAACTACGACACCGACCAGTCAGTCGATGTCGACCCTGCAGACTCACCCGAACTCGACGGCCAGATTCAAAGCGACCTGCGCCGTGAGTCTGAGGAGGGCTAATGGCCGACTCGAACCTCGACCCTGAACCCGACCCTCGCGACTCCCCCGATACTCCGGAGGACAACGAGCCCGACACCGTAGCCACACCCGAGGGTGACAACGAGTACCCTCCTGACGTTCCGCTTACACCCGCTCCCGAAGGACTGCAACGCACTCCTTCTAATCGACAACAAAAGCTCTAAGCGAACAATCGATCAGGGGCCACCGTCGACATGAACGCTCCTCAATCCAGCCCGGACCTCTACCTTCACGTTAAAGTCGTTATCTCGATCATCGTCGGATTGTGCATTACGACGCTGCTCAACGGCTTCGCGCGGTTTGTCCAGCATCCCAAACGCGCGAAGGTCTCCATCCTGCACCTCGGCTGGGCCGCCTCGCTTCTGCTCTGGATCATTCACTTCTGGTGGTGGGAGTTTCGTCTGACGCTGGTCCAGCAATGGACCTTCGCAATCTACTTCTTCATTATTTTGTACGCGATCCTTTTCTACTCTCTCTGCACGTTCCTCTTTCCGTCGGATCTTGCGGACTACTCGGGCTATGAAGACTACTTCATCTCTCGCCGTAAATGGTTCTTTGGCTTTCTGGCGGCGACCTTCGTCGCTGACGTCATCGACACCAGCCTCAAGGGCTCCGCTTACCTTCATTCTTTTGGAGTTGAATATCCGATCCGAATCGCTGGAAGCCTGGTCGTCTGTTTTATCGCAATGTTCACTCGAAATCGTCGCATTCAACTGGTCCTTCTGGCCGTGTCCGTGTTCTACCAGATCTCCTTCATCCTCCGGCTCTATGGCACAGAGTGACACACACTGCGCGCCCCATCACCTTTCATATGTAATTTCCGCATCCGTATCCAAAACAGGCGATAATAGAGGTTCGACGTACCGACCGCGATGAGCAGCTCCGCAGTCAGAAGGCCAACAACATGACGAAGTCCCCCTCCACCCCGAATTCCATCGACAGGGACGCCCCCAAGGGCGATCGCCTCCAGAAGATCCTGGCCCAGGCCGGCATCGCCAGCCGGCGCAAAGCCGAAGAAATAATCCTCGAAGGCCGCGTGCAGGTCAACGGTGTAGTGGTCGACACCCTCGGCACCCGCCACGACGCTACCCGCGACCACATCCGTGTTGATGGCAAGCTCCTCCACGGCCCCGAGCAGCAGCGCTACTACATGCTCAACAAGCCGCGCGGCTATGTCACCACCCTTGACGACCCCGAAAAACGCCCCACCGTCATGCAGCTAATGGCCAAGCAGAAGTCAGGCCCGCATGGCGACAACGTCCGCCTCTATCCTGTGGGCCGCCTCGACTACTTGAGCGAAGGCCTGCTCCTGATGACGAATGACGGCAACCTCGCCAACGCGCTCTCCAAGGCGGCCGCCGGCGTCGAAAAGACTTACCTGGTCAAGATCAGCGGAGTTCCACCCGCGTCCGGTCTTGAACAGATCCGCCGTGGCATCATGATCGACCGTGGTCGTCTCGACGAGGTCCGCAGCGGCCGCCGCGACCGCATCATCACCTCTCCAGCCAAGATCGAACTCGTCCGCGGTGGCGACAATCCCTGGTACGAGCTCACTCTCACCGAGGGCCGCAATCGCCAGATCAGAAAAATGTTCGAAGAGATCGGCCACCACGTCGAAAAGATCCGGCGCATCGGATATGGTGCACTCCGCCTCGATGTCCCTCCTGGGGAGTTCCGTGAGCTAACTCTGGGCGAGGTCATGGCCCTCGACCGCGCCGCAAAGGGAAAGAAGGTCGTCCCCAAAAAGAAGGTCCCCGAGTTCGCCCAGCTCAAATCTCCAGCGAAGAAAAAATCCACAGGCGCGCGCCGCACCTTCGCCTCGAAATCCAGCCCCACTCGCCGCTCCAACTAGTCTGCTTGTGCACGTTACTAACTGGGTTCACGGCTGAGCAATACCCCTTTTTTCATCACTTTCTGCGGGAATATGACGAGTCGTTTACGCTCCCACAAAAGTTCTATGAAGCCCATTGACACATCTCTCTCCATGCGCCCAAAATACTCCCGCTATTAACCTTTTGGCTGATGACAATCGCAGCCGGAGAGCATCCAATAGGAGCAGTAAGGAGCAACAGAGTGGCAATGGAAAAAGCAACATTTGGTGCAGGATGTTTTTGGGGAGTTGAAACCCGTTTTGGTGAAATATCCGGTGTTATCGACACGGCCGTAGGATACGAAGGCGGCGACCTCGAACACCCAACCTATAAAGAAGTCTGTACTGACCGCACCGGCCATGCGGAGGTAGTCCAGGTCACCTTCGACCCGTCCCGTCTATCCTACGAAACGCTGCTTGACGCGTTTTTCAGCATGCACGATCCCACCCAGGTCAACCGCCAGGGTCCGGATTGGGGTTCGCAGTACCGTAGCGTCATCTTCACTCAGAACGACGAGCAGTTCGCCCAGGCCCGGGCAAAGATCGCCGAGCTCAACGCTGCTGGCTCTTACCGAAAACCCATCGCGACCCAGGTCGTCCCAGCAACGACGTTCTGGAAGGCCGAAGAGTACCACCAGAAATACCTCGAAAAACGCGGCATGGTCAGCTGCCACATCTAAAACCGACCCAAAGCGGTGACAACGAAAGCCAGTACGGTTCGTTGTTGCCGCTTTACCCATTGCTCAATTGGTGTGCCGATCACTCGTTGCGAAGTGCAGTGTTCGGATCGACCGTGGAGGCACGGCGCGCGGGTATGATCGCGGCCACCAGGGCGACCGCGCTGATCAACAGCACGACCCCGACTAGCGTAAACGGGTCCGCAGCCGAGACCCCGAAGAGTTGGCTCCGCAGGGACCTTCCCAGCAGCATCGAACAGGGAATGGCGACAGCCACTCCGATCCCGGCAAGCCGCAGAACATCTATCAGGACCAGTCGCGAAACTCCAAGCCGTGACGAGCCAAGCGCAATGCGAATGCCGATCTCACGCGTTCGCTGTGCAGTCGAGTAAGCAAGCACACCATAGAGACCTACGCCGGCAAGCATTGTTGCCAGTAGACCAAACGAGATCGCCAGTAGTTCGATCATGTGCTCGTTCGACAGCGTCGTCTCGATCTGGTCGTCCATCGTCCTCATCGCATCGACTCCCAGCTCCGGATCGACCTGCTTCATCGTCTGCCGGACCATCGCAAAGCTCTGCTCAGGCGGCGTCGATGTGCGCAGATAAATGAAAAGCTGGCCCAGCACCTTCTGCTGTCGGAGCGGAGTGAACAGTGTTGGCGGCGCCGCTTCACGCAAACTCATATGCTTCGCATCGCGCGAGACGCCAACGATCGTCATAAATTGCAGGTTCTTGCCGCCACCATGGGCCACGCGTTTGCCCACCGCTGCCTCCGGACTGCTGAAATAGTGCTTCACAAATGTCTCGTTCACGATTCCGACCAGCGGATGGGTGCTGTTGTCATCTTCGGTGAAGCTGCGCCCTGCCAGCAGCGGCACCTGCATCGCGTGGAAGAACCCCGGGTTGATCGCTGGGACCTCCACGTCGTAGTCTTCATCGGGAGGCGTGTTGTAGCCTTCCACCGTCACATTGCCATTGTGGTTGTTATCGGCAAGTTCTGGATCATCGGTCGCGCCGACCGCCTGTACGCCGGGTTGCGTGGCCATCGCCTCCAGAACACTCTGCTGCACGATCGGTATCTTCTCCTGCGTATAGCCGGAGAGCTGAGGATTGATATGAAACGTGATCAGGTGCGAAGGATTGAATCCTGTGTCGACCTGCCGCAGGTTTTGCATCGTGCGGACGAAGAGCCCCGAACCAACCAGCAACAGTACGCTGAGTCCTATTTGCAGCGAAACAATGAGACGTCGAAAGTTCAGCGTCCCGCCAGACACTGTTGTAGTCTGTTGCTTCAATGCGTTCACGATGTCCGGCCTGATCAGCTGCAACGCAGGCGCCAGGCTGAAGAGCACGCTCACCGCCAACGCGATCGCGAAGTTGAAAGCCAGCAACCGGGCATCTAGGGTCGTCGAGAACGCAGTAGCAGTGTCAGGATCTAGTCGATGCACCAGCACCTGGATGCAGACAGGCGCAATCAGCAGTCCCGCTGTCCCGCCGGCTATGCCAATCAGCACTCCTTCTAATAGAAGTTGCTGCACGACGCGACGCGCATTCGCCCCCAGCGCATATCGCAACGAAAACTCGCGCACTCTCGCCGCCGAACGGACCAGCAGGAGACTCGCCACATTTACCGCGGCGATCAATAGCACGAGAAACGCCATGGCCATCACCGCCACCAGCGGCGTCTGCAGGGTGTCCCTGTCGTAGGAAAGCCCTTTTGATCCGGGGAGCACCTGCAACTCACTCCGCGTCAGGAAATCATCCACAAAGCGTGGCGACTTGGTCCCAAGCGCCTTCAACTCCTCGGCGCGTAACGAATGCCACAGAGGCGCCATAGCCACCTGTGCGCGCTCCGGCGTCTCTCCCGGCTTCATCCGTCCCACAATATTCATCCAGCGAGCCCTGTGGTTCTGCAGGTAGCTGCCTCTGCCGGGCCTGACCTGTTCCAGCATCGACATCGGAACAAAAATATCGGGGACCTGCCCCCACACCGCACTCTGAAACGCCGGTGGAGACACGCCGATGATCTGGAACGGCTGGCCGTTGATCGACAGCGTCTGCCCCACCACGCCCGCGTCACCACCCAGGTGTGTCTTCCAGTAGTTGAAGCTCAGCACCGCCACGGGATTGCCCCCGGGCGTCGTATCGTCTGCCGGGCTAAGCAGCCGTCCATTCATTGCCGACACACCCAGCACGCTGAAATAGTTGCCGCTGACGATCTCTGCGTTCGCGAGGTTCGACGCGCCGTTCCGCGCAATCCCAACCTCAGCAGGGGCCGTAGCGATCAGCCCATCAAACGCCGTTCCACGATCGTGCAGGTCCCGGTACATCGGATACGAGAAGGATTTCTCAACTCCCGCACCATTGTTGCTGGCAGATCCCTCCCATGCTTTACCCGGGGCACTCAGAATCACCAATTGCTCAGGCGCGCGCACCGGCAGCGAGCGAAGCAGCGCCTGGTCCAGCAGCGAGAAGATCGCCGTATTGGCGCCCACGCCAAGCGCAAGCGTCAACACCGCAGTTACCATGAAACCCGGCGACCGCCGAATCTGGCGAAGGGAGTAGCGAAGGTCCTGCATCAGAGATTGCATCGCTGCCTTTCTGTCTCCATTCCGAGCGTGCCTTGCACGGAATGCGTACTACCAGTAGTCCTACCTACCTATTGCTGAGTTATCCGCCGCTTTATTCGAGCGAGGGATTTGATGTGGATCGTGCGAACTCTACTCTCATCGGGACCTTTCCAATCGAGACGTACGTTGCGTGCTGCATGTAGAGTGCCAGCCTGCCGGCAGGCTAAGTGTTTGAAAGGAATTAGGCTTCTTGGTCAACACGTCCCAAAAGCTGTCCATCCATGGATTGCTCTGTCCGTTTGCGGACGCTTACTGCACCACAGCCGTTGCCGGTTTCACGGTCTCCAGCTTCATCTCACTAGAAACAACGCGCCTAAGCTCCTGCACATCGACATCGAAGTCATCGTCCTCTCCGACGTTCGAGTGCACCGCAAAGTGTTGATGGCCCATGCCGCGGGCCAGCGTATAGAAATAAGCTCCAGGCCGCGCCTCCGGATAAAGAACGCACATCTTCAGGTTGTCTGAAAACATAACGCCACCAAACGCCGCACCATGAGGCGAGATGATCGCTTCAGCACTACGGAAGATCTCGACCTGCTCCTTCATGCTGAACTTCTCGATCAGGATCCACTCAAAACCGAACTCCGTCAGCATCTGCATCACCTCGTCTTCGTTCCTGACGCGGCGATGCGCGGCCCCATTCCGCGATATGTAATAACGCCGCGAAGCCTTCGCCGGCTTCTCCACGCCAAGCCGCTTGAAGGGGGATTCGCGAATAAATTGATAATACTCAGGCGGAAGATAACCGTTGAAGCGTCGCGAGACATGCGACGGCAGCACGAACCTGTCCACGTGGATCCATCTCTTCGAAGAAACGTACTCCACCTTGAAGTTGTCAGGCAGCACAGAGTCCAGGCTCTCCCGATTGAAAGTGCTAAGAGAGTCAGGCATCAGCAGCGTAAGTTCTCTGCCAGCCATTGCCCTCTCCAGAGAATGGAGTTGGGGCAGAAAATCAACCATCCAGTGCCAGTTATTTCGCGGCCAGAGGTGCTGAATGGAGGAAAACGTCCCCGCGCGCCTGGTCCATCTCAAAGGCTTGAAGACCACCTGCGCGCCGCTCAGGCGATCGTCATCGAGAATCGATTCGATCACTACATTTCGATCCCGGTTGAGCACAACGCCCTCTTCCGGGTAAAACAGGGCCGACTCAAGTTCGCACACAAAAATATTGCCCCGAGACATTCTCCCCTCTCTGATCGATTGGCAACTGCGCAGGAAGCTGTCTTCTGCCGGGTCCCCAAAGACGATCGTTTCGGGCGGATGCAGCAACAGAAAATTTGAACTAAGGCCGCGATCGTTCTCTGCGCTGACCGTTCCAGCCTTCAGCAACAAGAGACGTCCGGCACCCACCTTCTCGGCGATCGAAGCCGCGACCCTCTTCAGCTTCCACGAAACTTTGAACTTCCATTGGAGCAGACTTCTCCGAAGGCCTGGCGGCGCCTGGGAAAAACTCTTGCCTGCGTAAAGGGCCATCCACTCTCCGTTCGCCTGGGGTCAATCACTTGGCCAATGCGAGTTTAGCTGGAACAGAATACACGGTGCGATCTGTCATTCAACGTCCCCGAACCACCGAAGTACCACCAGCACACCTGCCAAATTCCTAAACCATAGCCGCGTGTGGTATGATTGTTTTGTACTCTGGAAAAAAGGAGTGCGGGCATCGCAGGCAAAGACTCCTCATGGACTTCGGAGTTTGGCCAGAGACTGCGATTCGCCTCTTCCCACCGCATACCTTCCCCCTACGATCGGAAGCCGCGCTGGTTGCTCTGGCTGGAAGACACGTCAACGGACGAGTCTCGCCGTGCAGCAGCAGCGCTTCGATAACCGACAGCAATGCTGACTAATGGAAATCCATGGTGCCGTGTGGCACCCCTGCATCCCTATGCCGCTTGATAACCACGCTCAGACAGGACAAATTTTGAACTCTGCAACTTTGGAACAGAACGAACAGCAAATACAGAACCACCAACATTCAGCAACGGTTAAACCTCCCCAGCCTGGCCAATCGCAGCTCAACCGGGGAAATGCCAGTCCGACCGGCCTCTCGCTCGTTGACGACGTCCGCTTCACCGACTTCAACATCTCGGACTCGCTGAAGAACCGTCTTACCAGCGCCGGCTTCACCACGCCGACCCCGGTCCAGGCCAAGGCCATCCCGCCCGCCCTCGAAGGCAACGACATTCTCGCCACCGCCTCTACCGGCACTGGCAAGACGCTCAGCTTCCTCATCCCGATGATCCAACGTATGGACGCGACCTCGGTGCCCAGCACCAAGGGCAAACGCGGCCCCATCCGTGCGCTCATCCTTTTGCCCACGCGCGAACTCGCCATGCAGGTCCTCGACGCCTACTGGAAGCTCGTTCCCGGATCGAAGAACGATGCGGTCCTCGTCTGCGGCGGCCTCTCGGAGAACAACCAGCTCGACCAGCTCGATCGCGGCCCACGCCTCGTTGTAGCAACGCCTGGCCGCCTTGAAGACTACCTCCGCCGCCGCGCCGTCAACATCGGCTCCGTCGAAATGCTCGTCCTCGACGAGGTCGATCGCATGCTGGACATGGGCTTCCTTCCCGCCATCCGCCGCATCGTCGGTGCGGTGCCGAAGACCCGCCAGACCATGTGCTACTCGGCCACGCTCGATGCCAACATCCGCGAGATCGTCCGCGACTACGTAAACAAGCCGATCCGCGTCGAGATCGGCCAGACCTCCAAGCCATCCGACCAGGTCGAACTTCGCGTCTACACCGTCATGCAGGACCAGAAGCTCGGTCTGCTCGACCAGATGCTGCGCCAGGAGGAGGGTACCTTCCTCGTCTTCTCGCGCACCAAGCACGGTGCCGACCGCATCTCGAAGAAGCTCGAGCGCCTCGGCCACGATGCCGACGTAATCCACGGCGATCGCAGCCAGTCCCAGCGGACTGCAGCGCTCAAGGGCTTCCAAAACGGCAAGCATCGCGTTCTCGTTGCGACAGACGTAGCGGCCCGTGGTATCGATGTGCAGGACATCGCCCACGTCGTCAACTACGACCTGCCCAATGCCTCCGACGACTTCGTCCACCGCATCGGTCGCACCGGACGCGCTGGAGCGAAGGGCGTCGCCACGACCTTCGTCATGCCGCAGGAGAAGCACGATGCCCGCAAACTCGAGCGCGAACTGAAGATAAAGTTCGAGTGGCGCGAGGCCGATAAGAACCTTGAGAAGGAAGTTCGCAACCAGCCCCTCGACATAACAGCTCCAGGGATGGACATCATGCAGCTCGAGACTCGTTCCTGGAAGGGCAACGATCCCGTCACACCGATGTCAGCACCGAACGCCAGCTATGGTGGCAATAAGAACGGCTTCCGCAGCCGCAACGGTGGTGGCGGCTTCTCCGGTGGACGCGGTCGTGGACCCGGCGGTCGCCCGAGCAGCAACAGCCGTCCCGGCAGCAGCCGCTCCGGCCCGGCCCGCCGCGGCCAATAAATGACTCGAAACACGCTCCGCTTTGACGCGCCAACCAGCCGCAGAGCGGAGCAACTGCGTTTCTGAAAGCAGGCCAGTCAATAGGAACCACCGCAAACGCCCTATGTCCGAAAACATTCCCAACCTGAGCGAGTTCAACAGGATCGTCGGTGACGACAAGAGCTTCGTCCTGCGCATCGTACAGCCGGGCCTCGCCGGGTTGATGGACGGCTCTGTATCCACCCTCGCGCCCATCTTCGCCACCGCCTTCGCAACGCATAACTCCCGCACGGTCTTTCTGATCGGCGCGGCGTCAGCGGTCGGCGCGGGCATCTCGATGGCATTCTCAGAGGGCCTCTCCGACGACGGTTCACTCACCGGTCGCGGCAACCCTGTCTTCCGCGGGCTGGTCACCGGCTTTATGACGTTCATCGGGGGCTTCCTGCACACGCTCCCGTTCCTCATTCCGAACGTCCACACCGCCCTTACCTGGGCCTATGCGGTCGTCGGGACTGAACTCGTCATCATCGCCATGATTCGTCATCGCTACTTCAAAACCAGCTTCGCCCTCTCCTGCCTCCAGGTCATCGTAGGCGGAGGTCTAGTCTTCGCCGCAGGAGTCCTCATCGGCCAGTCATAACGACACCTCGCGCCATTCACCGCGCCGCAACGGCACCAACCTATAAAATAGAAGGACCCCATGATCTCAGTCTCCAATGTCACCATGCGCTACGGCTCCAAGCTCCTCTTCGAGGACGTCTCCGTCACGTTCACGACTGGCCGCCGCTACGGCCTCACCGGACCTAACGGGGCCGGAAAATCCACGTTTATGAAGGTCCTCACCGGCGAGATCGACGCCCAGAAGGGCAACGTAGTTCGCCCCAAGAAGGTTGGCGTCCTCAAGCAGGACCAGTACGAGTTCGACGCCTACCGCGTCATCGACACCGTCATCATGGGCAACAAGGCCCTCTGGGCCGCCCTTGAAGAGCGCGAGGTCATCTACGCCAAGCCTGAGATGACCGATGAAGACGGCTCACGTCTCGGCGAACTCGAAGGCATCGTCGGCGACGAGGACGGCTACGAGGCCGAGTCCAACGCCGCCGTACTGCTGCAAGGCCTCGACATCCCCGACGAGCTCCACGAGCGCAAGATGTCCGAGCTGCAGGGCGGCCAGAAGGTCCGCGTCCTCCTCGCTCAGGCCCTCTTCGGCAACCCCGAAGCTCTCCTCCTCGACGAGCCCACCAACTACCTCGACCTCGAATCAATCCACTGGCTCGAAGACTTTCTCAACCGCTACAACGGCACCGTCATTACCATCTCGCACGACCGGCACTTCCTCAACAACGTCTGCACCCACACCGCCGACATCGACTACGAGACCATCATCACCTACACCGGCGGCTACGATGAAATGGTCCTGCAGAAGACCAGCATTCGCACCCGCATCGAAAGCCAGAACGAGCAGCGCGAGAAAAAGATCGCCCAGTTGAACGACTTCATCGCCCGCTTCTCTGCCGGCACACGCTCCTCGCAAGTCAACTCCCGCAAGAAGGAGGTCGAGCGTCTCGCCACCAGCGAACTCGCCCGCTCCAACATCGCGCGCCCCTTTATCAGCTTCAAGATGGATCGCCCCTCTGGCAAGCACGTCCTCGAGTTCGAGAATGTCAACAAGTCCTACACCCAGAAGGACGGCAAGGTCGAGCACGTCATCAACAACTTCTCCGCCTCCGTTCAGCGCGGCGACAAAGTCGTCCTCATCGGTCGCAACGGGCAAGGGAAGACCACGCTCCTGAAAGCCCTCCTCGCCAACGGTCCCGGCATCGAAGAGAAGGACGTTTCCATCGACTCCGGCACCGTCAAGTGGGGCCACGAGGTCTCCATCGGCTATTTCGCTCAGGACCACACCGGCTCCATCACCAAAGGAACGACCGTCGCCGAGTGGCTCCACACCTTCGACCCGGAGGCCACCAAGGAAGACATCCGCGGGATCCTCGGGCAGATGCTCTTCCGCGGCGAAGAGGGCCTCAAGAAGACCGATGCTCTCTCCGGAGGCGAAGCCGCCCGTCTGCTTTTCTGCAAGATCATGCTGCAGAAGCCGAACGTTCTCGTCTTCGACGAACCGACGAACCACCTGGATCTCGAAAGCATCAACGCTCTCAACCAGGCGATCCAGAAGTACGAGGGCACGGTCTTCCTCGTCACCCACGACGAAGACCTGATCGAAGAGGCGGGCACCCGCATCTGGCATTTTGAAGGTGGTTCCACCAACTTCCACATTACCGACCACAAGGGCCCCTACGAGGAGTACCAGCAGCAGCTCACGATGTCCGCAAAATAACGCATCCGCTGTATGGCTAACAGCACGTTCTCGCTACCAAATCGTATTGGTCGAATACACCCTGTGATACCGTCGTCATGCCGTGGGCGCGGCCTGACCACCATATTAATGGTGAAAAGACACACAAACAGGTGTAAGTTATTCTTGCGAATCATCAATTAGGTCCGTGAAAAGGAACTGTGTGGCGAGATCTGCAGACCTTCCACTTCTTCAGAAGCACATGCCCGAATTGGATGTATTGCGCGGGTTGGCCATCCTTGCGGTCCTCTTCTATCACGGTCTTTATTGGTCGAACGCGACCTCGACGAACCATCTAGTCGCCCTCTTCATCAGGGCAACGGTCGTCGGTTGGCTTGGAGTCAATCTCTTCTTCGTACTCTCCGGCTTCCTGATCACCGGAATTTTGATCGACACAAAAGCCAGACCGTCCTTCTATCGGAAGTTCTACCTTCGCCGCGCTCTTCGCATCCTCCCTGCGTATCTGGCACTTGTTCTTTTTCTTCTTCTCATCGGCTGGCTGTCGTTTGGATCGGCGACAATCGCCCTGTTGTTTCTCGCCAACAACTATCGACTGAATACGTTCTTTCACGTCGGCTATGGCCCTTTGTGGTCACTCTCCGTGGAGGAGCAGTTCTATCTCATCTGGCCTTCGATCGTCGGCAGGGTGAGCGTCCGCGTCCTCACCTTCATCTCGCTCGCGCTGTGCGTGGTCGAACCCTTCCTTCGCTGGCTCGATGCGTCCGGCCACCTCCGTCTGGGAGACGTCAATCAGGCGACTTACTTGATCGCTGACAACCTCGCCCTCGGGGCCTTGGCCGCAATCTTCGCTCGTTCAAGTTACGGCACCCTACGCAACGGAGTAAGGCTCGGACTCGGCCTCTGCATGGCAGGACTTGTCATCTTCGCGGTCGGCTACCCCTTCGGCATCCTGCATCGCGTGAACGTCGTCGGCAACACCTTGCAGTCGGTCCCATGGAACATCTTCTTCGCAGGAATGTTGCTTCTTGCCCTCGGTCTGCGGAGCCCTCTTGCATCCAGCATCTGGGCCGCTCCTCTGCGCTTCTTTGGATACATCAGCTACGGTCTTTATCTCGTCCATTATCTGATCTTCGTCAGCTACGACAACAATGTGCCGCGTCTCTTTAGTCCTTTTTGGAGCCATCTGCTGCAAGGATCATTCACTCGCTTCTTCCTCGCCGGCGGATTGTCCGTCCTGGTCGCATGGCTCTCACGAAGGTTCTACGAAGAGCGCTTCCTGGAGATGGGAAGAACGGCGCGTCCAGCGGAAGAAGCTCCTATCGCATCGAGGCCCACACAGGAAGACCCACCACTAGTTCCCACGCCTGTAACCGCAGAATCGACCGTCGTCTAATCTGCATAGGTCTGTCGGACGACTCTCGAAGACGCGCGAACATCTTCGCCGGCCAACACACCATATCCAGCGCGAAAGTGGGATACTGGAGGAGAACAGGAGTTCCCATGCCTACTGTCGAGCCCATCAAGAACCGCGGCAGGAACGTCCTCGGCCAGCCCCTCGACATCTGCGGCTGCGAGCCCATGACCGGCTTCTACCGCACTGGCTGCTGCGAGACCGGCCCCGACGACCATGGCGTCCACACCATCTGCTGCATCGTCGACTCGTCCTTCCTCGAAGCCTCGAAGGCCCTCGGCAACGACCTCAGCACCCCCATGCCTCAGTTTGGTTTCGCCGGCCTCAAACCCGGAGACCGCTGGTGCGTCTGTGCTGCCCGCTGGTTGCAGGTCCAACAGGCTGGGGCCGCCTGCCCCATCGTCCTTGAAGCCACCCACGAGGACACACTCAAAATCGTCCCATTCGAACTCCTCATCCAGTACGCGGTCATTCCCAGCCAGCTTCACTAGTGCTTGCTACCGCCCGAACCAGAAGGTCCCTCTGGGCGCCGGCTGCGTGAGCTCTACTCCCCACTTCGTGTTTTTTTCGCCTAGGACTCCCTCCAAACGATCTCTCCCCAACAAAATACCAAGAAAATTCCGTTCTAATGACAGGGTTTTTACAAATGCCCTTGACAGCCCGCCCCCTGAAGATTGACTGTTGAAGTATTACAACAATTCACTTTGGAGCTGTTCGCGAACGTCTTTGGGTCCGACATCACAAGCCAAATTCCAGCGATAGGCATTCCGTTCACACACCGTTTTTGTCATCGGTGTTTTTTAGGAGGCAATTTCAAATGAAACTTTTTACCGCATTTAGGCGTCTATCCGCGTTCGCGGTGGCCGCCGTCTTCGTCGTCTGCGCGGGCCTGCCGGTCACTGCCCAGACCTCCGGCAACGGCAACATCAACGGCACCATCAGTGACAAGTCCGGCGCAGCTGTCCCGAACGTCACTGTCGTTGTGCTCAACGTCGACACCGGTGTCTCCCGCACGCTCACCACCAATAACGACGGCTCTTACGCGGCGAACTTCCTACTACCCGGCCACTACGAAGTTACCGCTAGCGGAAGCGGCTTTGGTAAAGTCGACCGCAAAAACCTCGTCCTCACCGTAGGTCAGATTCTTACCGTCGATGTCACTCTTCCCCCCGCCTCCGTTTCTACCGAGGTCATCGTCACCAGCGAGTCCCCACTTGTCGACACCGATAAGACTGAGGTCGCCCAGACCATCGACCAGTCGTTCATCTCGAACATTCCCGTCTCCACCCGTAACTGGAGCGCCTTCGTCCTGAACACGCCCAATGTGACCCCAGACGGCGGCTCCGGCCTCGTCAGCTTCCACGGCATCAGCGGTCTCTACAACCAGAACTACGTCGACGGCTCGAACAACAATCAGATGCTCTTCTCCGAGGCCCGTGGTCGCGCCTCCGGCGCCCCCTACGTCTACTCCATCGACTCAATCAAGGAGTTCCAGGCCCAGGCGTCAAACTACTCGGTCGAGTTCGGTCAGGCCGCCGGTGGTCAGGTCAACGCGATCACCAAGTCCGGAACCAACCACTTTCACGGCGACGCTTTTTACTATCTTCGCTATCCGAGTCTCAACGCACTCGATCCCTACAACAAGTTTCAGGCCCTCCACAACAACGGAAACCCCTTCCTGCTGACCCAGCCGGTCCACCAGCAGCAACAGTTTGGCGGCTCCATCGGCGGCCCCATCCTGCATGACCGACTGTTCTTCTTCTTCACCTATGATGGTTTCCGCAAGGTCGGTCGCGTCCTCTACGCCAACACCAACATTATCTCGTTGACACCCTCGGGACCCACCTCCAGCTCGACCACAGTCACACCAACGCAGTGCCCCACCACGATCACCGCAACGCAATGTACTGCCGGCATCCAGTTTCTGCTGAACACAGGCAACGTTGCAGTCGGGTCCGCGCCTCCGGCCCGCTTCCAGAAGCAAAACCTCTTCTTCCCCCGGCTCGACTGGCACATCAATAATCGCAACGACGCCTTCGTCGACTATAACTTCGCCGACTACGACTCGACCTATGGCTACAGCCCTGCCAACACATTCACCAATAGCTCGCCCTCGACCAACGGCCCCACCAGCTACCATGAGCGCTTCCTGGTCGCCGGTTTGACCACGCAGATAGCCAAAGCCTCCGTCAACCAGGTCCACTTCCAGTATGGTCAGGACCTCGAGACGGCCGGCGCCAACGCCGCCGGTCCCAGCGTTGCTACCGGAGTCTTGACCTTCGGCATGCCCAACGCTCTGCCGCGCGTCGCTGAGCCCAACGAGCACCGTATCCAGTTCACCGATGTCTTCTCCACCAGCAAGGGTCGTCACTCACTCAAGTTCGGCGGCGACGTCAACCTCGTCCACGAGGTCATGATCAATCTCTTCCAGGGCGGCGGTGTCTACAGCTACGGCGACTCCACCACCCTGCTCAACTTCCAGGACTGGATCCAGGACGCCTTCGCCGGCCAGCCAGGCGACACCGATCCCTACGCCGGCTATCACTACAACACCTTCGTCCAGACCATCGACAAGGTCAACACCACCCCCACCACCGAAGGCAAGGACGACTTCTGGATGAAGATGTTCGATGGCTTCGCCGAAGACTCCTGGAAGATCAAGTCTAACTTGACCCTTAACGTCGGGGTCCGCTACGACATTCAACTCACCCCGCCCCCCGGCCTCATCAACAACAACTTCCCACCCATCTCAACGGAGTACAGCCAGACCATCAAGAACGTCACCGACCGCGTCCAGCCTCGCGTCGGCTTCAGCTGGTCACCGTACTCCGGAACCGTCGTTCGCGGCGGCTACGGCATGTTCTCTGCCCTCAATCAGGGCTCAACCTACTACGCCATGCGCGTAGAGAACGGCGTCGTCCAGGTCAACTACAACTACTCTGGTTGCGAGTCCAGTGTTGGGCCTACACCGCCCGGCGCGAAAAATCCTAATCGCTGCACAACCGTTCCCAGCGCCACCAACAGTCTCCAGTACCCCTTCGTTCCATTCCCTGTGACTGGGCCACCGCTCTCTGGAGCTCTCCACCCCACTGGCGGCACCGCACCCTCTGTCAACGGTCCCCCAATCCTCGGCGCGCAGAGCTTCCACGGGCTGGATCCCAACTTCGTTCCACCTCTGGCGCAGGAGTTCGATTTCGGCGTCGAGCAGGCCCTCCCCGGCAATATGTCTCTCTCGGTTGGTTACGTCGGCACCCGCGCTTTGCGTCTGCCAATCTTCCTCGATGCCAACCTTATCGGCCAGACCCCGCACGGCATAGCCACCTACAACGTCCAGGACGCAGGTAACAACATCACCAGCCAGATCACTGTGCCGGTCTACCTGCAGTCGGACCGCCGCAACTCGGCAATTACCTCGCTCAACACCGGGTTCAGCGTAGCCAACACCTGGTATAACTCGCTCGCAGTGACCGTTCGCCGGCCGTTCAGCAACGGTCTCGAAGTGCTGGCCAACTACACCTGGGCCCGGGCCACCGATACCGGACAGGTGGCCGGTACCTTCGGCACCTTCTACGGTGGTGACACACCGCTCGATCCTAACAACCCGCGTCGCGACAACGGCCCGTCTGACACCGACATCCGCAATCGCTTCGCCCTCAGCTTCGTCTATCAGCCGAACATTCTTGAAGGCAACAAGATCGTCAAGCATGCCTTCGACGACTTCCTCTTCTCCGGCGGCTTCATCGCCTCCGGCGGCGAGCCAGTCTCTCTCGCCATGAGCGGGACCGTCTACTCTGGTACCGGAACCAGCTACGGAGCCGACGGCAACATTTATGGCGGCGCAATGAGCTCCAGCTCTGGCGCACCCACCACCGGCCGTCCCCCGCAGATCGGCCGCAACAGCATCTACATGCCGGGCTACAGCAACTTTGATTTCCGCATAGCTCGTAACATTCCCATCCACGAGAACTTCTACATGCAGATCTCCGCGGACGCCTTCAATCTTCTCAATCGCCAGATCATCACCGGAGTTAACGGGACCTACTCGCAGTATCTTGCGAGCGGTACCACCTCCGGATCGCTGAAGTGCAATGCCACCACGCCCGCACCCGGCGCCACCTTCCAGGGCTGCATCTCACCCTACAGCGGCACCGGCCTCTCGGCCTTCGGCGTAACCTCGGGCACCAACAACAGCCTCTACGGCGCCCGCCAGATGCAGTTCGCCGCGAAGCTGTTCTTCTAACCCGGCGGAATCTCAACGCCTCAACCAAAAGCGGCCCCGGACTATCCGGGGCCGCTTAGTCTGTCAGCTACCACCGCTGCTGTGTGTCTCGCCGTTGTTTTTGCCTTTCCGTTGCTCTTGCCTTTTTTGTTGTCATCCCGAAGGGATCTGCTGTTGTTCTTGCTTTTGCCGTTGCTCTTGCCCGTTGCCGTTGCTCTTGCGTTTCTGGTTGCCATCCCCGAAGGGCCTGTCCTGAGCGAACTCGAATGGCGGATCTACCGCTGCCGTTCTTCTTGCTTCTTGGTACCCCAGGGCTTTAGCCTTGGCTCTCTCATCCCCGCCAAAGTTATGGGGCGGTACGCTCCTTCTTCAACGCCCCGCCGAAGCGGCACATTCTATTGCTCTTTGTCTGCATTTATTTTTTTCCCCCCATTTTCTGCCCAAAAATCGCATGTCAAGCCCCCAAACCACCTAACCCATTACCCAGCAATAACATCTGCTTGGCATGTTAGTTCCGCTCAATCCGCTATACTGGATATATAGATCAAAAAAACGAGTTAGCCCCGGACACCTCCGGGGCTAACTCTTTTAGAAAGAAGATTTTATCCGTAACCCTTTTATTATGACTATTTTGCAAAGTCATCCATCCCGTAAAGCATTGAAAAATAAGAAATTTATGTCCACCCCGGGGGGAGGGGGTACCCCGAAACGTGGAGACAACTTCGCCATTTGCAATAGGGATCCGCTGCTCGTTACGCGCCGTAGATATTCGTGTTGATAAATTCGTTGCGGAACTTTCCTGTCGGGTCGTATTGCGCAAGAAGCGCCTGATAGTCGCGCATCTTCGCGTACTGTGCCCTCAGGCTTGCAGGCTGCATGGTGAACAGTTTGGCCCAATGCGGTCTTCCACCAAACGGCGCAAGCTTCTCTTCAATCAGCGGAAGCACCTTCTTGACCTCAGGCCATTCCGGCTTCCAGGTGAAGTGGATCGTCATGGAAGGCCGCTGGTAGCAGGGACTGATCCAAAGGTCGTCCGCAGCGACGGTGCGTAACTCCGTGATGAAGAGGTGCGGCGTGATCTGGTCGCGGAGCTCCTCGACAGCCAGTATGGCGGCATACCCTTTATCGCGGGGGACAAAGTACTCCGACTGCAGCTCCGCGCCGCTGCTCGGGGTGAAATTCATCTTGAAGTGAGGGAGCCGTTCGTACCACGGTCCAGGAATGCCCATCTGTTCCGTGCAATTCTCCGCGGAGTGACCAGCAAGTGGATGCAGGTTTTGCGTGGCTGGCTTCGCTCCATAAAAATACGGATCACGCAATCGACCCGGGTTGACCCGACGCTTGACCCACACCTGCGTCGCGCGGTGCTTCTGCCAGTCGGTAAAGATGCTGACGCTGTAGCCGCTCGCGAAGATGTCGTCCAGATGAGTTTCGAGCTGCGAGAACGGCAGATCTTCGTAGACCGTCTGGGCAATCTTGAAGGTCGGACGAACATCCAAAGTGATCCTGGTGATAACGCCCAACGCTCCAAGCCCAACGACGGTGCCCGGAAACTTGTCACCCAGCCTCTCTCGCGAGAAGGTCACAACGTCGCCGTTGGCTGTAACGATCTCCATGGCGCGAACTGCGGTCGAAAGATTGCCGTTCTTGCTGCCTGAGCCATGCGTCGCAGTCGCGCACGCCCCAACCACGGAGATATGCGGCAGCGAAGCAAGGTTATGGACGGCAAACCCGCGGCTGTCGATGTAAGGAGCAAGCTGGCCATACGTGACGCCGGCGCCGACCGTCACCGTCTTGGCCTCAGCGTCAAGTTCGATCTGGTCGAAAGGCTTCAGCGATATCTGCTCTACCGTACTGTCGGCAATTCCATTGAAGGAGTGACGCGCCCCAAGGGCCTTGAGATGAGACTGACTACGAACGTTCTGCCGGACATCTTCAACCGTCTTCGCAACGTCGAGATTCTTAGTACTGTAGGTGTAATTTCCAGCCCAATTGATGCGGGTTTCCCCCGTCGCCTGCGCCGGAGTGAGCTTGGGAAACAAAGTGCTGGCAAGCAGGGCCCCCGAGGTCTTGAGAAACTCCCGTTTATCCACGTCCGAATCTCCTTATCTTGCACGAACAGTATCGATCTCCAGGTTGCCCTGAGGCGACATCTCCGACGCCGATCCGATCATAACGTTGAACGCCTCTGGAGCCACAACAAACCTCTGCGTGACGACATCGTGGTAGGACATCTGCTATGGGTATACCCTTACTACGCGAGGTTCGACGACCTTTGATGAATGCTCTTCTTCTCTCCGAATACAAACATTTTGAGGTAACAACATTACCTGTTCCAGTGCCGGGGCCATCGGATGTGCTGGTACAGGTGGCGGCCTGCGGAATCTGTGGCAGCGACGTCCATGGCTATGACGGCACCTCTGGTCGACGCATTCCTCCCATAGTCATGGGCCACGAAGCTGCGGGGATTGTCGCTGCCATTGGCTCGAACGTGAACGGATTGAAAGTAGGGGATCGCGTGACGTTTGATTCCACGGTCTACTGTGGCATATGCGCGTTCTGCTGCAAAGGAGAGATGAATCTTTGCGATGACCGCCAGGTGGTTGGAGTTTCCTGTGGAGATTACAGCCGTGCCGGGGCCTTCGCAGAGTATGTCGCCGTGCCGGCGCGCATCGTTTACAAGCTGCCAGAAAATTTGGGATTTGCAGAGGCGGCGATGCTTGAAGCTGTTTCGGTGGCGCTTCATGCCGTGGCGGTCTCGAAGCTCGAAGGTGGCGAGACGGCCTTGGTGATTGGTGCGGGCATGATTGGACTGCTAACGATGCAAGCTGCCCACGTTGCCGGCTGCTCCCGGGTCTTCATCGCCGACATCGATCCGACGCGCCTTAAGTCAGCAACGGAGTTGGGAGCGGACGAGACGATTTTGGCCTCAGGTGCAGAGCTGACTCACGAAGTCCTTCGACTGACCGGGGGGCGAGGCGTAGATGTTGTGCTGGAGGCGGTCGGACGTAATGAGACGATCGCTACTGCAATCGATTCGGTGCGAAAGGGAGGCACCGTGACTCTGATAGGCAATATCACTCCACAAGTGAATCTACCCCTGCAAAAGGTTGTCTCTCGACAGCTACGGTTACAAGGATCGTGTGCCTCATGCGGTGAATATCCGGAGGCGATGGAATTAATGGCTACGGGCAAGATTCGCGTTAGTCCACTAATCACTGCAGTTGCGCCGCTAGGTGACGGGCCGGCCTGGTTCGATCGCCTTCACTCAGGCGAGCCCAATCTGATGAAGGTTGTCCTTGATCCACGGATCGGCTCAGGGCATGGGCTATGAGCGAGAACCTATTCGACCTGACTGGTCAGGTCGCGCTGGTGACCGGGGCAAGCCGAGGGTTGGGACAATACTTTGCCCGGGCGCTGGCCAGGGCCGGCGCGGACCTGGTTCTCACAAGCCGTAAGCCAGAAGACCTGAAATCATTTGTGGCTGAGGTTGAAGGACTCGGTCGCAGAGCACTACCACTCGAGCTCGACGTGCGCGACCACAGCAGCATTGAGCGAGTGGCTGCCGCAGCGGAACAGGCCTGGGGGCAAGTGCATATTCTGGTCAATAACGCCGGATGCAATGCGCGAAAACCTGCTCTCGATGTGACGTGGGACGATTGGAACCTGGTGCTCGATACCAACCTGCGCGGGACCTTCTTCGTAGCGCAGCAAATAGCTCGCCGCATGGTCCAGTATGGCTATGGTCGCATCATTAATATCGGCTCCGTAACCAGCGTCTTCGGCTATGCGGGGCTTGCACCGTATGGGGCCAGCCGCGGTGGAGTGCGGCAACTGACAATGAGTCTGGCCGACGATTGGGGCAAGCACGGGATTACGGTCAACTGCCTTGCTCCCGGCTGGTTTCGCACCGAGCAGAACAAGATGCTCTATGAAGACAAGGAGTGGGTCGAATACCTGGTCGATCGTATTCCTCTGAAACGCGCGGGTCAGCCACATGACCTCGACGGTGCCATCGTATTCCTGGCCGCTGAAGCCAGCCGCTACATTACAGGACAAACGCTCCTGGTCGATGGCGGTATATCGACCGGCGCAATGCGTGCAACCGTAAGACCGCCGTCGTTGCCGTAGCGACCCGGCACTTAAGAAGCGGGTCGCAGTTCAGTCGGCATCGGTTCGATTCTGCCTAACAGGAAAATATAGCCTGCGATGCCAACCACGAGGTAGGCCGCCGACACACCGAATGCCCACGCAAACGATTGCCGCGCAGCGACCACATAGCCAGTGATGACCGGCGCACAGATGCCCGACAGTTGGTTCGAGAAGTTGATGATTCCCCCTACTCGTCCCACGCTGCTTCGAGGCGCAATTAGGGATGGAATGGACCAGCCGACAGGAGAGGCAGCCGAGAGCCCACCGATTGAGATGCTGATCCAGACGAGTGCTGTGGTCGCGCTATGTGTATTCGCTGCTCCCAGGATGCCGAGACCGCAAGCCGTTCCACCTACGAGGACGCACCTCCGGACAGAGCTCGCATTCCACCCGCGTTCAATCAGCGCGTCCACCAGCCAGCCACCAATTGCCAGGTCCGCCACCGTCGCGACCAGCCACGGAATTCCCGTGTAAAGAAACGAGTGCAGCAGATCAATGTGTAGCGCCGACGAAAGATAACTTGGCAGCCAGGTGAGCAGCAGATAAAAGACGTAGTTGTACGACCCGAAGCCCAGGACCATTCCGATGACCTTGCGTTGCCGCATGAGATAACCGAGAGATGCTTGTCCAACCTCATTTGCGGCGAAGACCTGATCGTCCGTCGCAATGTAATCTCGCTCCACTTCCGTCAGGTCCGGGTCGTCCTGCGGATCGCGATAGATTCGCCAGAAGACAATAAAATATAGAAAGCTGATGAGGCCGGTGACAGCAAAGCTCCACCGCCAGCCGACCTTGATCAATAGTGCGCCGATGAGCGGGACCCCGATTGCAGAAGAGAGCTTAGCGGCGCCGTCGAAAAGTGACGTGGCAAAACTGCGCTCTCGGGAGGGAAACCAATGTCCAATTGCCTTCGCATTCGCAGGAAAGGTCGGCGCCTCTCCTACACCGAGCAGAAAGCGCGCCGCAAAGAATCCGCCAATAGTCGGAGTGACAGCTGCCGCGAAGGAGGCAATGCTCCACAAAAAGGTGCTGATACGGCCGACCCGCCGAATCCCGAACTTGTCCAACAGGACCCCGATTGGCAGTTGGCACAGAGCGTAAGTCCAGTTGTAGGCGCCTGACAGATAGCCGAACGTAACAGTGGAGATGCCGAAGGTCGTGTAGAGGGCCGCGTGCGAGACCGACAAGTTCACTCGGTCAAAGTAGTTGACCAGAACGCCTAGGCCCAGAAGCCACGCTATCCGCCATCGGCGCCTGGGGACAGAACGTTTTGAAGTAAGACATATCATTCGGGCAGGTCCGACCCGCAAGTTTCAGGTAACAGCAAAACACTGAACGCCATCAACATGTAGGCTGCAACGGAAAAAATAGCAATTGCTTTGCCGAGCTGCATGTGTGCGCTGAAGTAGCCGACCAATGTTGGGAAGAGTGCTCCGGCACCGCGCCCCAGGTTGTACGCAAATCCCTGCCCAGAACCACGCAGTGTAGTCGGAAAGAGCTCAGAAAAAAATGCTCCCATCGGACTGAACGCGCCAGACGGGAAAAACCCCAGAGGGAATCCGAGAAACAACATCACCTCGTCACTGATCGGGAGCACCATGTACAGCAGAACCGTCGTAAATGACAGCACTGCGAAGACTGTCAGTGTCCACTTGCGGCCTATCTTGTCGGCCAAATGCGCCGCAGTCAAATATCCGCCGAACGACCCCGCAATCACCACCATCAGATATCCGCCAGTGTGTATCACCGACAGGCCCCTGGCGTTCATATAAAGAGGTAGCCAAGTGGTAATTGCATAGTAGCCACCCTGCGCGCCCAGCGCCACGAGCGAAGCAAGCAACGTCGTCTTGAGCATGCCAGGCGAAAAGATCTGAAGAAAATGAGTGGAAGACCCTACCTTCTTCGCCATCATGGTGCGCTCAAAGAGAGTTGATTCGGAGACATGACTTCGTATCCACACAGCCAGCAGCGCCGGCAGCAGGCCGACCCAGAACATGGCACGCCACGCCATCGCAGGCGGCAACAGGGCAAAGAATAGAGTGTAGAACAAGGCCGAGATACCCCAGCCTATCGCCCACCCACCTTGGACTGTCCCTACGGCCCGTCCGCGGTATTCGCTGCGAATCGTTTCGCCGATCAAAACCGAACCTACTGCCCACTCACCGCCAAATCCCAGGCCTTGCAGTCCACGAAAGATCAGGAGCTGTGTAAAGTCATTTGCGAATCCGCTGAGAAATGTAAAGAAGGCAAACCAGAGGACCGTAAATTGCAAGACCTTCACTCGGCCGTATCGGTCCGCAGCGAGCCCAGCGAGCCATCCTCCCAGCGACGACAGAAGAAGCGCAGAGGTCCCCAGCAACCCCGCTTGGCTTTTGCTAATGTGCCACAGGACAATCAGAGTCGGCAGCACGAAGCTGTAGACCATAACATCCATCCCGTCGAGCATCCAACCTGCGAAGGTGGCTGTCAGGGTCGATCGCTCATTGGTTTTTAGCTGAGTGAGCCACGCTTTGTTGGCCGCCGCTTCGACCCGGTGCTGAATCTGTGATTCACTCATTCTGCCCGCGACCTTTCATCGAACCGCATGGGCTTCCCAGCCTGCGGACAAAGCTTTACTGTGTCAAACCCTCTGCTTAATTGCTGCCACTCCCCATCCGCCGCCGCCCGGCGTCTCCACACGGATAACGTCGTTCTTGCCGACGTACACTGTGCACTTGCCTGGTAATTCTGTTGTGTTTCCGTCCGCTGTGATCAGCAGTGCTTTACCTCTCGCTCCATTCTCTCCACCCTCCAGGCCGTACGGTGAGGACTTCCTCCGATCGCAAAGAAGAGTCACTTGCGCAGCTGTCAGGAGTTCGATCTCGCGCACCAGTCCGTCCCCACCGCGAAACTCTCCGGCCCCGCCAGATCCACGACGATATCCATACGACCGCACACGAAATGGATAGGCATACTCCAGCGCCTCAATTGGAGTGTTTAGCGAGTTGGTCATGTGGCAGTGGATACCATCTATTCCATCCATGCTGGGACGTGCGCCCATGCCGCCCGCGGTAGTCTCATAGTAGGTAAACGGAGCGTTGGTGCGATGGTCCTCGCCACCTACCGTCAGATTGCTCATCGTACCGTAGCTGGCCGCTGGAACGCGGTGCGGTGCGGCATTTGCCAGCGCACGCAACAGCGTATCCGTAATGCGCTGACTCGTCTCAACATTGCCGCCGGCGACAGGGGCTGGCAGCTTTGCATTCACGATGCTTCCCAGCGGCGCCGAAACTTTGACCGAGTTCATTAGCCCAGCCGTTGCAGGAGCATCATCACTCAATAGACAACGAAGCATGTAGAAGCAGGCGGAATAGGTGATGGGGTAGACGGCATTCACACTTCCTCTCACCTGGGGCGACGATCCGCTGAAGTCAATCTCCGCCGAACCGTCTGTGGGATCAAATTTGATCGCCACTGCAATGCGAATTGGATCGTCGGTGACTCCATCTCCATCAAGAAAATCCTCGGCCGTAAAGACGCCCGCCGGCATCTTGCGAAGTTCGGCGCGCATAAGCCGCTCGGAGTAAGCAAGCAGTTCTTCCACCAGGTCGTTCACCTTGGCAAGTCCGTACTTGGCAACGACCTCCTTGATCCGCCGCTCGCCCACACGGCATGCACCGATCTGCGCTGCGAGGTCGCCTTCACGCTCCTCCGGTGTTCTCACATTCGCCAGAAGCAGCGAAAGTATGTCTTGGGTCATCACGCCCTGGCGGACCAAGCGGATCGGAGGGATGCGAATGCCCTCTTGATAGATCTCCTGCGCTGGCCCCATAGATCCCGCGTACATACCACCGACGTCGGCGTGATGCGCTCGGGACGCAGCGTAAAAGGCAGGTTTGCTCGTATCTCCAATAAAGATGGGAAGGACCAGCGTGATGTCCGGCAGATGCGTACCGCCCGCGTACGGATCGTTCAAAATCGCGATGTCGCCTTCCTCCAGCTTCATGCTATCGACGACCGCCTTGACCGACATCGGCATCGCGCCCAGGTGGACAGGCATGTGGTCGCCCATGGCGATCACTCGCTCTCGGCCGTCGAATAGAGCGCACGAATAGTCGCGTCGCTCCTTAATATTGGGCGAGATGGCGGTGCGTCGCAACGCCGCTCCCATCTCCTCGGCGATCGAGTGGACGCTGCTCTGAAAGATCGCGAGCTCAATCGGACTTTGGGTCTCGTTCATGCTCTTCATCCATGCACCTCGATTACCAGATTGCCCAGACCGTCCACGCGCAGAACATCCCCGAAAGGCAGAACAGTAGCGGAGCTGTACTCCGAAACGATTGCCGGGCCGGCAAAGGTATCTCCTGGGCGCAGCAGCTCACGGTCGTAGATGCGCGTTTCGTGAAAACTGTCTTCGAAGTGGACCAGACGCGTGCCGATCAACGCATGCAATCCATCACCCTCCTGCAGAGGCTGCAGCACAGGTTCAAAGGGCTCTGCCGCACTGACCATCCGCACACGTACATTAACGACTTCGAGAGCTCTTAGCTCGTTCGCGAATCCATATCGGCGCTGATGCAAATCGTGAAACCGCGCTGCCATCTCCGGGCCGTGTGGCACATTCAGCTCATACCCCTGGCCCCGGTAGCGGACGTCCACCGAACGAAATGATTGCCCCGCAAGGCCCTCCTCCCGAAGGTCTTTCGTTGCAAGTTTCTCCAATTCGGAGAACACCGTCTCAAACGACGCATCGATCGGCAGCATCACTGTACGCGAATACTCGCGCATCGTGTCGGCTAACAGAATGCCGACCGCGGACAAGGCCCCAGGCTGGGCTGGCACCAGGACCCGCGGGACTCGCAAGGTGTGCGCCAGCGAACAAGCATGCACGGGACCTCCGCCTCCGAAGGCCACAAGTGTAAAGTCACGTGGATCGTACCCCCGCTCCACGGAAATTACGCGGATGGCCTTGGCCATGGAGGTCTCAATGACCCGCACAATACCTGCTGCGAAGCCTTCCACCGTCGCAATCGGTCCCTTTGCCTTCTCCATCCAGTGCATCATGCGCTCGCGATCTAGCTCCACCGATCCGCCGAGGAATCGTTCCGTGCCCAGTCGTCCCAGTGCCAGGTTCGCGTCTGTTACAGTCGGCAGCTCGCCGCGACCAAAACAGATTGGGCCAGGCACTGATCCCGCCGACTCCGGTCCAACCCGCAGCATTCCGCCAGCATCGAAGCGTGCAATCGATCCACCACCTGCACCGGCGGTGTGTATGTCCAGCATCGGAACGCCGATCGGTATTCCCGACACCACAGACTCGGTGCTGATGTGCAAGCCGCCCGCGCTCACGTCCACCAGGCAAACATCCGTTGACGTGCCTCCCATGTCGAAGCCGATGATGCGCTCGAAACCGGCAAGTGTCGCCAGCTTGTAGGCGCCAATCACGCCGCCCGCAGGCCCGGAGAGGACCGTCCTGACCGGTTCCGCTGCCGCCAGTCTAGCCGGGATAATCCCCCCCGACGACTGCATCACCTCCAGCCGTGCCTGCTCATATTCTCTCTCCACGCTCGTCGCCAAGTTCGTTAAATACGCCCCCATATTAGGAGCAAGATACGCGTTTGCTACCACCGTCGATGCCCGCTCATATTCGCGAAACTCAGGCAGAATTTGGTGCGAGATCGACAGTGGCAGTCCCAGCCGTTCCAGTGCCGAAGCCACCGTAATCTCGTTCTTCGAATTTGCAAACGCGAATAAGAGCGAGAGCGCTACCGCTTCAACATCTGCGTTTTTGATGTTGGAGACCAATTCCTCCAGCTCCGTCGCATCAATCCCGCGAATGACCTCGCACTCCGCGCTGGTTCGCTCGGTTATCCCGAAGCGAAGCCCTTCCTGCACGAGACACGCCGGCGCCGGCTGGAACCAGTCGTACAGCTTCGGCCGGGCCTGTCGGCCGATCGCGATTGTGTCTTCAAAACCTTTGGTAGTCACGAAGGCAACGCGCGCACCCTTGCGCTCTAACATTGCGTTTGTTCCAACCGTCGTTCCGTGCCGAACCACGACCTCCTGTCCCATTGCGATCCGCCGCAATCCATTCAGGACAGCCATGCCCGGGTCCTGCGGCGTGGAGAGGACCTTCAACACGACAAACTTCCCGTCCCGCAGATACACGCAGTCCGTGAAAGTGCCGCCAGTATCAATTGCAACGCGCATCATGGTGGGCCCAATCAAAAATCTCAATTCACGAACGATGATTCTTGTCGCTCAGTCCCGTCTCCCGGCTTAGCAACTCTCTGACGTAATGGAATCAATCTTTTCTACTATATTCAGCGGCAAGCATCACGTCCCTCAGAGAAGTGTACGGCGCAAAAAACAGCGATGCGCCGCTCGATCGAGACCCATACGCTGTGTCCCGGACTTGTGCTACACTTTTGCCCCTAGACCACTCTATCGGAACACATTTGTGGCGATTCTCCCGGGCCCGATTGCGAATCTGAACGTCTAGCCGTCCACGACAAGTAGCTGACCGGCGCCGCCTTCCTATTAAACGATCGGGCACGCGCGCCCTGACACGTCTTCAGGAGCGTGATTTCCTAAGGGAGAAAACGCACATGAACAAAGGACAAAGTGCTGTCGTCGGCGCAATTCTTGTAGCTGCCGCTATGTTCCGGGTGGGAGCCACCTCTCCTTCGAACCCATCGGCTGGTTCGAAGCCACCCCCAGCCAGCGAGGCAACACTCAAACCAGCCGCCAGTGAAGGCCCTTGGCTCGCCTCGTGCAAGTACTGGACTGCCGCCCGCTGGAAGGCGCCTTTGAGCAAAGCAGGGGACCCACAGGTCATCGAGTCCGAAGACGACCCTACAACTGACTGCGAAGTCAGCGGCGACCGCTGGGGCATTCCGAAGGTCCCAGCCAACGACTCGAACGCAGCAAATTCAGTTTCAGCGGATGACGTTCACCGGCTAGAGGTCCGCGCCATCATTGCGGCCGTCCCCGATCCCGTCCACAGCCATCTTGCGCTTGAGTTTGACCGCACCATTGACTCTCTCATGCAAGCCGCGGCCGACAACCGCTATCTCGGAAGCAACTATTGGCTTCCCTGGAAGGCCCCGCACACGTCCTCTGCTCCAGAGGAATCCTCCACCACCGGGCTAACTGAAGAGGACCGCAACCGCGAGCAGCAACCGGGCCTCATCATCCTAAAGTACACTCCGAGACTGGGCGAAGAGAACCCCACTTGGTCCAGCTACCACCGCGTCATCTATCTCTTTCTAGTTGGTGAATCACCAGCCATCGGTATGAACAGCGTCCAGCTTCGCAACGCGCTCCGCTACGAAGCCATGCTATTGAAAAACTACAACGCCAGGCTTTCTATGAGCGACGACGACACGCAGCTTGCCGTCATCGGGCCTGGTTCCTCAGGCTCGGCCGCCTCACTTCGCGAAGGAATCATGAACGCAAGATTTGACCAGGGCAACGACGGACACAAGGACAAGGCCAACACTAACGCTACGGATGCGGCCACGCACAAAGATATAACCCAGATAATCGCGGCAGGCACCACCTCCACCCCCATTGCCGCGGAGGAACTCAACACACCATCATCGGCCCGATCCATCAGCTATTACTCATTTGGGGAGAACACCGGCTTTGAGGAAGACCGGCTCCTCGAGGCGTTTCAGGGCTCTCGTTCCGACGCGCGGCATACCGCCATCCTCAGCGAAGACAACACCGTCTTTGGTGAAATGAACAGCCTCGGAACGGGCCCGTACCGACCGATATACATTCGTTTTCCCCGCGAGATATCTCTCCTGCGAAATGCGCAGGTTGACCAAACCGGCAAGTCGACCTCATCTACCGTAGCTCCAAGTCCCTATCTGAACCTGTCACTCAAGGATTCAAGCGCGGACGATACTGTGCCCCAGTTCTCCAGCACCCAGACCCCGCTGTCTCAAGAGGCGCAGTTGATGTCGATAGCGCATCAGCTCCAGCGCGCTCGTGTCGAATACGTCCTCATCACGGCGTCCAATATCCTGGACGAGCTCTTTCTCGCGCAGTTCCTCCATCGTGCCTGCCCCGACGCGAGAATTGTCTTCTACAATGGCGGCGATCGACTCGTCGAACGAGATGTCGATAACGCTCGCTACATTGGCTCCCTCACCATCACTCCATACAATCTCATCTCCCTCGACAATCCTGTCGCTGCCGGCCGGGCCTTTTCGGACTCGCAGGCCGAAGCGATCTACAACGCCGCAAGCTATATCTTCTGGAAGGGATCTCAGGACTCGCGGTCGGGGCAGCAGCCAAAGCTCTCCGGCTACTTGCGTGCGGAGAACAAGAATTTGCAGGCCCCCTTATGGGTCACCGCTGTCGGTAGCGACGGATACTATCCCCTAGGCCTTCTAAGCGGGTGTGCAAGCAACCTGGCGCAGGTGCTCCCCAGCATCTACAAGGGTGAGCCAAGGAAGTGTATTGAAGCCGACATCTCTTCGATGCACCTATTCGCTCCACCAACTCCGAACGCCGCTCCATCGCTCTTTTGGTCTATCCTCTGCATCCTCATCGCCGGCCTCTGCGTCGGACACGCCGCCGTTATGCTCTCTGCGCAATACTGGTCGCCCTTCACTCGCGATGTCGCCGTCCACCAGAACGACCAGCCTCGCCGTCGATCCGTCTACATCAATATCGCCACCTCTGTGTTGTTTTGCATGTCGTTCGTTATCGCCACTCCAATGTTTCTGGTCTTGCATGTCTATCGCTGGGAAAGGGACAATCTCATTGTTGCGTCCGTTACTTTGTTAGCGGGCATCGCTGCCGTGTTCGCCGCTCTTCGCATGACTTGGCCCTACCTGAAGTACACACCGCAAAAAAGCTCGAAATACCCCACAGATCTGTACTTCGTCTTTAATGTGATCGCACTTGCCGCAGTCATCATCATTCCGATTCTCTGGGTCTGGATTTGCGTCCATGACCCCGCGAATGGCACACAGTCACATGCTGGCCTCTTCTTCAGCTACCGTTGCCTTCACCCCGGCAGCGGAGTCTCTCCCGTTATTCCTGTCCTG
>DATHQG010000295.1:0-9116 GCA_035483075.1 Edaphobacter sp.
CATCACACCCACCCGCTCCGTGACCGAAATTGCTCCGCGCGCATCCAGCAAATTAAAAACATGCGAGCACTTCAATGCCAGCTCATAAGCCCCAAGCACTGGAAACCGCTTCAGCGTCAGCTCGTCCATCGTATCGAACCCCTTCGCCTTGTCCAGCAGCGCCAAACACTCCGCCTCATAAAGTTCAAGGTGTTTCCACAAAGACCCTACGTCCGCATAGTCGAAACTGTAAGCCGAAAACTGCTCTTCCTCAGCAAGCCGCATCTCCCCATACGTCACCTTGCGGTCAGTATCGGGCTCCACCGCCCACACAATGTCATAGATCGAATCAACGTCCTGCAAAAAACCCGCTATCCGCTCCAGCCCATACGTAATCTCCCCGCTGATCGGATCGAGGTCCATACCCCCGCACTGCTGAAAATAAGTGAACTGCGTAATCTCCAAACCATCCAACATTACCTGCCACCCAACGCCCCACGCGCCGCCCACCGGCCACTCCCAATTGTCCTCTTCAAACTTGATGTCGTGTTCCTTAAGATCAATCCCTATCGCCACCAGCGACTCAAGATACATCTCCTGGATATTCACCGGTGGCGGCTTCAGGACTACCTGCAACTGAGTATGCCGAAACAGCCGGTTAGGGTTCTCCCCATACCGCCCGTCCGCCGGCCTGCGCGAAGGCTGCGCATACGCGGTCCTCACCGGCTTCGGTCCCAACACACGCAGAAACGTGTCCGGAGACATCGTCCCCGCCCCCACCTCAACGTCATACGGCTGCTGCAACACGCACCCGCGGTCCGCCCAGAACCTCTGCAGCGTAAACAGCAGCTCCTGAAACGTCAGCGCCCGCTTCTTCACCCCAGAAACCAATCCACTCATATCTCTCTCTTCAATATCCGGCAATCTCTCGATTCTAACTGCTAGGCGCACCCAAGCCTCTATCGACCCGAAGCAGTACCGGCGAAGAAATGAACCTCCGCCCTCAATGTGGTGAAGGCAACACCCGGCGAGTCCCTTCCACCGGCGTCCGCGACGGGTCCGCCGGCACTGTCGATGGATCGGCCAGCACGGCCGGGTCTGCAATCGGCACCGAGATCCCCGCCGGTCGAATGAACGCGTCCATCTTATCGATCGTGACCACAAAAACGTGTTGCCCTGGCGTCGAGTTATACGGACGCGGAAACTCGACGATATAGCGTTCGCGGACCGTCTTAATAAACCGCTTCAGCGTCTCCGCCAAATCTAGCCCGTCCGACGGAAATATCATTCCCCCGCTCAGTTCGCACACTGAGTTGAAGGCGTCTTCGTAGCGCGTGGTCTGAAACTTGCCCAAAAAAGGAACGTACATCACCCCAAACACCGCCACTCCCGTAGCCGTAGCATCGGTCCTCACCTCGTTCCACGTATATTTACTGCCTTTGTCATTCCCGTCCGTTATCGCCAGTATCACGCGCCGTCCCGGGAGGCGATAAAGGCCCTGGATGACCAACATCAACGAGTCCCAAAGATGCAAGTTCGACTTGCAATCCAATTTGCGCTTGTTCTGCTTGAAATACCTCCACGTTTGCAACGCCGAATCTACCGCTCGCTTCAGTCTCTCCTGGTCCGCCGAAGCGTTATTCAAAGTTTGGATAAGGGAACAATCCAACGCATAAATCGAGACATGGTCCTGCGCCTGCAGCGAGAGCGGAGCGAGGTCCGCGATCGCTGCATCGATCTTCGGCAACAAATCGTCCTGGGCCCCCCTGGCGTCCAGCAGTATCGAAACTGAAATCGGATCGTCCCCTTCCGGACGGACATGCGTCGGCCGAAACTGCGGCCCCGAATCGAGGCTGATCGAGAACCTGCTGGGAGCGATCGGAGCAAGCGGCAGGCGGAAAGGGCTCAGTACCACCACTGGAATCTGAATCAGGTTCGCATAAGCATGCAGTGTCGGTGTCGCCGCGTCCTGTGCGGCAAGCACCGCTCCGCCCCATACAGCAACGAATCCGACGCACAACAACAAAAGTCTCCCACCCCGAACCACAGACCCACGCCAGGACCCGAGACCGCCGAAGCCAGCCATCCGCAAAGTATGACAGAAATGTGGCCGCCAGCGTCCCCACTCTCACTGTGGTTTGGTCATGACCTTACGCCTGCCCAACTCCGGCGTCAGCGTCGGGTCCGAAGGGACCGTCGTCGGGTCGGCCAGCACCGCCGGATCCGGCAACGGCACAGAAAGACCCGCAGATCTGACAAAGTCGTCCTCGCTCTTAGCAATCTTCACCCGCAGCCCATGCTCCCCGGGTGTTGAGTTGAGCGGGCGCGGAAGCTCCACAATATAGCGTTCGCGAACGGTTTGAATAAACCTCTTTAGCGTCTCCGCCACATCTCTCTCGTTCGTTATAAAAATCGTCCCTCCGCTCAGTTGGCACACCGAGTTAAAAGGGTCTTCACGGCTCCTGTTCCAGGAACCTGTAAGTTGAGGTGGCACGTCAACCACACCGAAGATCGCCGCCCCCGCAGATTGGGCAAGGGCCCTCACATAGTTCCATGTGCTCGTACTGCCCTTGTCACTCCCGTCCGTTATAGCCAGGACCACTCGGCGGCCCGGAAGGTGATAAACCGGATCCAGGATGATGGACGTTAAAGCGTCCCATAACCGCGAGGACGGCTTGCAATCACTCTCGTGCTTCTTCTGTCTGCGATAGCTCCACACCTGGAGCGCAGAATCCACAGCTCGCTTAAGGCCGTCCTGCTCAGCCGGTGCGTCCTCCAAAGTCTGGCTAAAAGAGCAGTCCAACACGTAGATCGAGACGCGGTCCCGCGCCCGCAAGGAAAGTGGCGCCAGGCCAGAGATCGCATCAGCGATCTTCGGCATCAACGCAGAAGAATCTCCCCTCACGTCCAGCAGAATCGAAAGCGAAATCGGGTCGTCCCCCTCCCGGCGAACATGGGTCGCGCGAAACCATGGCCCATCGTCGATACTGACCGAAAATCTGTTCTCCGCAATCGGCTTCTCCAGCCGCTCGCGATTCGGCCCCAGCACCAGCGTCGGTATCTGCATCAGGTTCGTATAAACATGCAGCGTATGGATCGGTTCACTCTGTTGTCCTGGAACGTCCTGTGCTGCAAGCATCGCCCCGTTCCACCCAACAGCGAGCCCCGGAACACACAACAAGAACCGCACACCCCGCGTAATAGACAGACAGCAGGACTCGAGACCGCCGAAGCGTGCCATCCCGAAAGTATGCCAGAACTCAAGCTGGAGCGACCATGCGCAGCCACTACGAATACTCCACCCTCGCGGAATCACCGGATGCACCGTCCGCGTCACCAGTCCGTCCCGCTCCATCCCGGCACATTGGGGCCTTCTTCCCAACGGATACGAACCGTCCTACGATCATCTCAGGAGAAGTTGACACCATGAAAACCACCGGAAACACCATCCTTATCACCGGCGGCGGCTCCGGCATCGGCCGCGGCCTCGCAGAGGCCTTCCACAAGCTCGGCAACAAAGTCATCATCGCCGGTCGCCGGCAGCAAGTCCTCGACGAAACCACCTCCGCCAACCCCGGCATGGCCTCCGCCGTCCTCAACATCGAAGATGCCGCCAGCGTCCGCGCCTTCGCCGCAAAACTCACCGCCGACTACCCCTCACTCAACGTCGTCATCAACAACGCAGGCATCATGCGCCCCGAAAACGTCCTCTCTCAGTCGCCGGACCTCGCCGACGCCGAGGCCACCATCACTACCAACCTCCTCGGCCCCATCCGCCTAACCGCCGCGCTGCTTCCCCACCTCCTCAAGCAGCCACACGCCAACATAATGACCGTCTCCTCCGGCCTCGCCTTCGTCCCAATGGCCATCACCCCCACCTACTGCGCCACCAAGGCCGCCATTCACTCCTACAGCGAGTCCCTCCGCTACCAGCTCAAATCAACCAACGTCGAAGTGATCGAACTCGCCCCTCCCTACGTCCAGACCGAGCTCATGGCCGGACAGGCCACCGATCCCCGCGCCATGCCTCTCAAGGACTATCTCGCCGAGACCATCGAAATCCTCAACACCCAACCCAACTCCACCGAAGTTCTCGTCGAACGCGTCAAGCCTCTCCGCTTCGCCGCCGCCAACGGCAAAGAAAAGTACGACGCCTTCTTCCAACAATTCAACGACGCAAGGATGGCCCCGCACTAAAAAGTGTTCGCGCGGAAAGATACGGGTGGCCCATCCTTCACGGTCTCATCGTGAAGGGTGGGTATTCGCGTCAGCGAACCGTCTTCCTTTCCGAAGGCCTGACTAAACTAATTTTTGAGCAGTGACAACGGAATCGCCTCCCCCATCGCCTTATAACCAGCCGGCCCCGGATGCAGACCGTCCCCCGAGTCATAAGCCGGCAACATCAGATTCAGATGCGCCGGGTCCCTCATCATCGCGTCGAAGTCCACGACGCCGTCGAAGTGCCTCGGCCCGCGAATCCATGCATTGATCGCCTGCCGGTCTGCCTCATTCTCCGGCCCCGGATGATAGTACTTCGATCCACCGAACGGCAGAATCGTCGCTCCAATCACACGAACACCATGTGCATGCGCCCGCTCAACCATCTGCGCATAAGCCGCTTCAATCCGCCCTACCAGTGCCGCATGCTCCTCCGCCGAAACGTCATGATCCCGAGTCAGCGTCCCCAGATCGTTCACACCCTCCAGCACAATTACCGCGCGCACTCCCGTCTGCGCCAGCACGTCCCGATCGAATCGCGCCAACGCATTCGGCCCCAACCCATCCAGCAGCAGACGGTTTCCCCCAATGCCCTCGTTCAACAGACCCACGGTTCGCGTCGACTTATCACCCTGCATACGCGCCGCCAATACGTCCGGCCAGCGATCGTTCCCGTTCGTCGTCGCTCCGTGCCCATCCGCAATCGAATCGCCCAGAATCACCACTGAGCTCGCCTGCATAGGCGAAGTCACGTCAACCCCGGAGATCTGGTACCAATGCTCCATCGTCATCGCGTCCGGCAAACTCGCTGCCGAAACCATATCGCCATGCACCAAATACGACGTAGTCCGCGAACCCGGATGTCCCGTCTCTCCCGTCGGCGCCTGATCGAAATGAATCGAGATCGCGAGATTGGAAAGCGGCGCCACCGGAAACGCGACAGCGTCCGACAGATACTCCGCCCCCGCCGGGACCGTCAAATCGCGCGCTCCACTAAACGTCACGGCCGTATCGCTCGCCGCATCAATCTCCGCACTCCCCGCCGACACTGGTCGCGCCACATGCACCGCCGTCAGATGCAGTGGCTGGGTCCCAAACGCATTCGACACCCGCACCCGCAACTGACTCCCGCCCACCGTCAGATGCACGACCTGTCGCAACGTAGCGTCGCGCAACAACTCGGGATCAACCGAATTCTGAGGCTCCGGGACCTGCTGCGAAGCCGCCCACGAACCGACCCAATGCAACGTCGCCTGCGCCTTCATCTGCCCCGTCGCAACCAACACCATCGACAAACAAAGCAACGTCCTCATCGAGACAAAACGCATCCAGCACCTCATTGGCCCACCAAAACTGGAAATCACTTCGCCCGCAAGCTTAGCAGCCCAGCCGAGTGCCGATCTACGAGTGCTTCATGGCCGCCAAGTTGACATCGCGCAAAACACGACCGCTCTCTAGGCCCGCCCCAACGCTCTCGCGCTCACCAATCTCCGCTCCAGATGCCGCTCCAGCGTCTCCACCGCAAATCGCCGCAGGTCCGCCCCCCGCGTCTTCGGCCAATCCTCCTCCGCCAGCCCCTTAACCGTCCCCCGAAAGATCCTCTGCGCGTCCTTCACCGACTCCGCCGACAACGCCACACTTCCCGGCCGCCGGTCGTCCGCACAAGTCACCCCATCACTCGTCGCCGAATACCACACTGTCCCCCCGCGCCCGTCTTTAGCATCCAGCCCAAGCCCGCACACAACACACCGCCCCAGCTCCGGCATCCATCCCATCAACCGGCCCATCCACAGCGCAAAGTAAGTCACCGGCAGCCACACCCTCCCCACCTGCATCTCGTCGAGCACCGCAAGCACCAGCCGAAACACCGCGTCCTCCGTCGCCCCCTCCGGCAACGCCTCCTCTACCACCTCCGCCAGAAACTGCAGCGCTGCCGTCCGCGCATAGTCCACCGGCCTTGAAAGCGGAGAACTCAGAATCTCAAACGCATCCAGCCGTACCAGCTCCTGCTTCGGCCTCTCCGCATACGAGGCCCGCACATAAGTCATCGGCTCCAGCGCCCCGCCAAACCGCCGCCTTGACCGCATCGCATGCCGCGCCACACCCTTCACCCTGCCCTGCTCCCGCGTAAAAAGGCTCACCAGCAGGTCCGCCTCATGGAACGGCCACACCCGTAACACAATCGCCTCTCCAATGCGTTCAATCATCGGCCAAACTGCCGCAGATGATGGTCCGCATGCAGATACCCCCAGCGCATCCAGTCCGCCGCCGACATCGGTCCGAACATCGGGTGCGACGGCGCGAACCGCGGTCCGCTCGCCAACCTCTCCATCCCCTCGATCGCCTCACACACCAGCTCATCAAACTTTTCGTCCGAATGCCCCACCATCGCCCGTTTCAGCTCAGGCGGCGTCGGGAGGTTCTTCGGCCAGCGCAGACCAGACCGCAGCGCCACCCACTTCACCAGCACCGGCGGCAATCCTTCGATGGGCGCAGCCGTCCGCTTTCCCAGCGCGACCTCGTAAGCGCAGCCCAGATGCCGCACCATCTGCTTCGCCGTCATCTTCCCCCAGCGCGGATGGTCGCTGACCCGCACCGTCCGCAACCTCGCTCTAGTCTCCGACAACACCTCCACAGAGGCCAGGCTCTTCATTCCGATCTCTCCACAAAAGCAAAACGCGCAGCCACCAGGCCGCGCGTCTCGAAAACTCCGAAGCCAAAAATGGATCTAACGTCCAAAGTGCGAGGCGTTCTTCGTCTGATACTCCGCCCACTTCTCCGGCAGATCGTCTCCGGCATAGATCGCCGACACCGGACACACCGGCACGCACGCGCCGCAGTCGATGCACTCTACCGGATCGATGAACAGCTGTTCCGACTCGCCATACCCAGCCTCGTCCTTCTTCGGATGAATACAATCCACCGGGCAGGCATCCACGCAAGCTGAATCCTTCGTCCCGATACACGGTTCCGCAATCACATAAGCCATCTCGAAAAATCTCCCTTACTCGTATCTACACCGCCGCTTATTCCTAAGCTTTCGTCTCGATTCTAGCAGCACAACCGCTCCCCACTGCAACACACATTTTCTTTCCATCTGCGACCTTTTTAGTTTCCTGAGTCCAAAGTCTGTCCCACATGACATGTCATCCCGACCGGACCCTGGGCAAGCGAAGCGCGTCGAAGGAGGAGTGGAGGGACCTGCTGTTTTCAACTGTTTGCACCAGTCCAAAATCTCTAGCGACCTCGATTCACCGCGCCTGGCCCCGAAGCTCTCTCATCCGTCCCGCCAGGCCCTCCGGAAAGATCCTGTCCAGCGACGTCTCGATCTCCGCCTCGCTCCACCAGCGAATCTCTTTCATGATCTCCCGCTCATCGACGGTAACTCCCATCAGCTGAGGCTCCTCGCGCCCACACTCGGCCCGGAAGAGAAAATCGACATTGTCCTGCATCTCCCCCTGGTGAAGAAACTGGTTGGTGTCCCGATAGACCGGCCCTGAAACCACAACCTCCAGCCCCAACTCCTCCCTCACCTCGCGCACGGCCGCCTGGACGTCGGTCTCCCCCGCCTCAATCTCCCCACCCGGCAGCGCCCAGAACACGAACTCCCCGCCCTCCATCGGCACCACAAACCGGACCAGCAAAATATTGCCACCCTCATCGAACAGCATCACCCGCGCCGTCCTCCGCTTCCGCACCTACTTCGCCGCCGTCCTTCGCGCCGCAAACTCAGCCGGCGTCGGAATCGCCTCCAGCCCCCGCCCTGCAAACATCTCCGTAAACAGATGCACCATCTCCTCTTGAATCAGCCCATTCGTCGCCAGCACCTCCCGGCTATCCAGCGTGAACTTCCCCCCGTCGAAATGAGACATGGTCCCCCCGGCCTCTTCCACCATCAACACACCCGCCGAGGTGTCCCACGGATTCAGATTGAACTCCCAGAACCCATCCAGCCGCCCACAAGCCACATAAGCAAGGTCCAACCCCGCACTCCCCGCCCGTCTCACCCCATGCGACCGCAGCGTCATCTGCTGATACAGATGAATATTCGGACTGCTATGCCGCTTCTGACTCGGGAACCCGGTCGCCGTCAGCGACTCCTGCACCGTAGCGATCTTCGACACCGAAATCCTGTTCTGGTTCAGCCACGCCCCTTTGCCCCGCTCCACCGAAAACATCTCGTCTCGCAAAGGATCGTAGATCACCCCCGCCACCATCTCCCCGTCAGCGTCCGCCGCCAACCCCTTCGCCCGCCGTTCCAGCCCCAGAATCACGCAGAACGCCGGAAACGTATGCGCAAAGTTCGTCGTCCCATCCAGCGGATCGACATACCACCGGTACTCGCTCTCCAACCCGGACCGTGTCCCCTCCTCGCCATACACACCATGCGCCGGAAACGCCGCCTTCAGCTTCTCCACAATCAACTGCTCGCTCGCCCGATCGGCCTCGGTGACTAGATCAACATCACCCTTGTACTCTGTAGCCACACCCTTGGCATAAAACCCTCGCAACAACGCCCCAGCCTGCCGCGCAATCCCTTCAGCCACATGCGCAAAATCAAACTTCTTTACCATCCCCATGCCACCGTCTCCTCCACCAAACTAAAACAAGTACACCACAAGCTTCGAAACCGATGTCATCGGTGCAAATCGGTATTGGGCCTCACAATCCGCGCTCTTCCGCAAAATCCGCGGTCGATCGTTCCTTGCTCAAAACGAAAACGGTCCTTTACTTCGCGTCCGCGTAATACCCAGTCCTGTACCTCAGGTCGTAGCTCTGCAGCGCCGCGTCCGTCATCCGCACCTTGATAGACCTGTACGAATCGTCCGTCCCCCGCTTCGGCGCGTAGTACCCCAGCAGATACTGCGTCCGCAGGTCGTCCGACACATGCGCAAATGCCGGCTCCAGATCCTTTGGGT
>DATHQG010000296.1:0-14285 GCA_035483075.1 Edaphobacter sp.
ACCGCATCGCCGCAAGAAGAAACGGCGGGACCTCGTGCACCCCGATCCGAATAGCGAGAAACGTAGATCCCCACACAAAGTAAATAATCGCGAAGGCCAACAGCGTCTGCCACGTCGGTCGATTCGTTTTGGCTTCCATACCCGATGCTACCAATATTCGAAAATCCTTCCGACAATCGAACTCGGATCATCGCCTCGATATCTCCAACGAAGTCTCGCGACGCCGCCGCCCACTGATATACTCGTCATCAAATTCAAGGAGACAATATGGCCCGAGTCACCGGCATAGGCGGCATCTTCCTTCGCGCCCGCGACCCCAAGTCCCTCAGCGCGTGGTACGCCAAGCACCTCGGCATCCAGCTCAGTGACTACGGCGGCGCCAGCTTCCTCTGGACCGACGAGGTCCCCGCCACCACCGGCCAGACCGCATGGTCTCTCTTCCCCGAAGACACCCCCTACTTCGGCAAAGGCAACGAAAAAGGCGTCCAACAAGCCATGGTCAACTACCGCGTCGACGACCTCGACGCCCTCCTCACCCAACTGGCCGCCGCCGGCGTCACCATCGACCCCAAACGCGAAGACGCCGACTACGGCCGCTTCGCCTGGATCACCGACCCCGAAGGCAATCGCGTCGAGCTCTGGCAGCCACTGGTCAGCCCAACCGACAAATAGAAAGCCCCTCTCGATGAGCGCTTGTCCTGAAGGTACCAATTGAGATTAACTTCTGCTTTGTCCGAAATCAGAGGCAGTTGTCCGCACTGGTAGTTCTGCTAGTTATCCATTCAAGATCGTATTTATAGACTCTTATCGCGAGTGCCGATAAGTCTGGCCGAGTATCGTTCGACGATCTACCTGCGCGAGACTCCTCTCGAACGGTTGTTGATTCAAAACAGAAAAGAGCAACCTAAATGAAGACCGTATTCTCCGTACTCGGCCTCCTGATTGGCGTGGCCGTCCCGGCAGTGGTAAGTGCACAGGAAGTCTTGCCGTTCCCACCCACGCCGTCTGCCTCCACTGCGGGGCTGACGATGAAGGACTCCATCTACAAGACCCGTGTTGACCCGAAGCACCTGCCTGCCGATGCTCCGAACATCCTCATCATCCTCATGGACGACGTCGGTCCGGGCCAGGCCTCCACCTATGGAGGCGAGATCAACACGCCGACTCTAACTCGCGTCGCCAATGCGGGCATCTCGTACAATCGTTTTCACTCCACCGCGATGTGCTCACCGACGCGCGGAGCGCTGCTTACCGGGCGCAATCACACGCGCATCGGTAACGGGCAGATCGCCGAACTCGCCAACGACTTTGACGGTTTCAGCGGCCAGATTCCGAAGTCAGCGGCGACAGTAGCCGAGGTGCTGAAGGACTACGGTTACAACACCGGGGCCTGGGGCAAGTGGCATAACACTCCGGCTGATCAAACGACCTCGAAAGGCCCGTTCGACTATTGGCCGACCGGCTATGGTTTCGAGTATTTCTACGGCTTCCTCGCGGGCGAGGCCTCGCAGTATGAGCCGCGACTGGTGCGCAACACCACAGTCCTGGATCCACATGAGTATGAGCATCCGGGGTATCACCTCTCTGAGGACATTGCCACAGACGCCATTAATTGGCTGCGCGAGCAACAGGCCTTCACGCCTGACAAGCCATTCCTCATGTACTGGGCACCGGGAGCGGCGCATGGCCCGCACCAGGTCCCCAAGGAGTGGGCCGACAAGTACAAGGGCAAGTTTGACGACGGTTGGGACAACTATCGCGAGCGCACCTTCAAGCGCGCCAAAGAGCTGGGCTGGATCCCGCAGAACGCTCAACTGACCCCGCGCCCACCGACGCTTGCCTCTTGGGATTCCATACCAGAGAGCGAGAAACCATTCCAACGTCGCCTGATGGAGGTGTATGCGGGTTTTGTGGAACATGCCGACTACAACGCAGGCCGCGTGATCGACGAGATTGAGAAGGAAGGAAAGCTGAACAACACGCTGATCTTTTACATCTGGGGTGACAACGGGGCCTCAGCTGAAGGCCAGAACGGCACCATCTCCGAACTGCTCGCGCAGAACGGTATCCCAACCACAATTCAGCAACACATCAAGACGGTGAATGAACTTGGAGGACTTGATGTAATCGGCACGGCGAAGACTGACAACATGTATCACGCCGGCTGGGCCTGGGCGGGCGGTGAGCCGTACAAGTCAACCAAGCTCGTCGCAGCGCATTTCGGCGGCACGCGCCAGCCGATGGCTGTTGCGTGGCCAGCAAAGATCAAACACGATAACACGCCGCGTCCGCAGTTCCACCACGTCATCGACATCGTACCAACGATCTATGAGGCGGTTGGTATCACACCACCGCGCGTGGTCAACGGCGTTGATCAGATGTCGATCGACGGTGTCAGCATGGTCTATACATTTGCCGATGCGACAGCGAAGGGCCGCAAGACGACGCAGTTCTTCGACATCATGGGCAGCCGCGGCATCTACCAGGACGGCTGGTTTGCCGACACCCCAGGCCCCCGTATTCCGTGGGTGCCGGGACTTCCCAAGGGCATCGCAACGTGGAGCCCGGAGAATGACGTGTGGGAGCTGTACAACCTCAATGAAGACTGGAGCCAGGCCAATGACCTTGCGGCGAAGATGCCGGAGCGGGTCGCCTACATGAAGAACCTCTTCCTGATCGAGTCGGCCAAGAACCAGAATCTGCCCATTGGCGGAGGTCTGTGGACGCCGGTTTTCCACCCGGAAGACGGGCCCGCCACACCGTATACCGAATGGACCTTCAGCGGCCCCATCACCGGGATGCCGGAGTTCACAGCGCCGAAGCTCGGAAAGTTCGACAACACCGTGAGCATGGACGTGGAGGTCCCCGCAAATGCCAACGGCGTTCTGTACGCGCTCGGCGGATTTTCCGGCGGCCTTTCCTTATACGTGAAGGACGGTGTGCTGCACTACGAGTACAACCTCTTCGAGATTGACCGGACTAAGATCGATGCGAAAGACAAGCTGCCGGCTGGCAACGTGAAGATCGATGTTGTGTCGCAACTCGTCGCGCCGAAGCCGGGCTCTCCGCTGGACGTCACGCTGAAGGTCAACGGTCAGGTGGTGGCGCAAGGGCGGGTACCGATCACTGCGGCGATGGCTTTCACAGCCAACGACTGCCTCGACATTGGCAGCGATCTCGGCTCGCCGGTGTCGCTCGCCTACTTCGACCAGGCACCGTTCGCCTTCAATGGAAAGATCATCACGACGAAGATCTCCTATCCAAAGAAAGATGAGAAAGAAGATCGAAAATCTCTCTCCGCTTCTCCAGATGTAGGACAGTAGACTCCAGTGCTCCGGCGGCCCATCTTAACCTCCGGGACTTCGGAGGTCCTGGTTGTGTCGTCGGCGGTCCGCAAGTTGGCAGTCCGTCGAATCCCGGTGAGTGCAATCGCCAATGCACTCATTGAGCTTCGTACAACGGTCTCCAAGTAAAAATTACAGGGACATGCGAATACACCTGCTATCTCGCAGCTTTTGACAAGAAGCGCCGTCGGCAACCCGTCGCGGTAGAAGCCACCT
Organism: Edaphobacter sp.; assembly: GCA_035483075.1. Lineage (GTDB taxonomy): Bacteria > Acidobacteriota > Terriglobia > Terriglobales > Acidobacteriaceae > Edaphobacter. The sequence continues at coordinate 3,561 of DATHQG010000296.1, forward strand.
GGTCCAATACACAAATTGCTCCCCTTCCACATTGCAGAAAGTCAGAGTAAAAGTAAGATCAAACGCTCAGGAACAACAATGACCCCTGAAATCGACCCCGAAGCCAACGTAGAGCAAGCCGTCCCCTTCCTCATGGTCACAAACATGGAAGCCTCCCTCCGCTTCTACATCGACGGCCTCGGCTTCAAGCGCACCAAACAGTGGATCGTCGACGACAAGATTCGCTGGTGCTGGCTCGAGATCGGCAGCGCCGCCATCATGCTCCAGGAATACCTCCTCACCCGCGTCCCCGTAGGCAAGCTGGGCGAAGGAGTCTCCGTCTGCTTCCAATGCAAAGACGCCCTCGCCATCTACCACGAAGCCATCGCCCGCGGTCTCGAGCCACGCCGCCCCTTCGTCGGCAACGCCATGTGGGTCACCATCCTCACCGACCCCAACGGCTACAAGCTCGACTTCGAAAGCCCCACCGACGTCCCCGAAGAGACCGTCTACTCAGACAACATGGATTTATCCACACCCACCCAAAAATAATTCTGAAAATAGTGGCATGTTTTTCGTCACCCAAATACGTCTGCCAAAACACCACAATTCACCAGCGTTCCACCACAATCTCACCACCAAAAAACCACGTTCTGCACGCGATTTTTCTCAAAACCCCCAGCAAAAACGCCACTCCACCACGCAAAAAAAATAAACACCCAAAAATCCACCACGGACCCCATTACCATTGCCGGATGACCAACAGCCCTACCCCTGGCCGGATCGAAGTCATCGTAGGCCCCATGTTCTCCGGAAAATCCGAAGAGCTCATCCGCCGCCTCAAGCGCGCCCGCATCGCCCGCCAGCGCGTAGCCTGCTTCAAACCCGACATCGACCTCCGCTACCACCGCACCGCCATCGCCAGCCACAGCTCCCAGACCCACGACGCCGCCGTCATAACTCCAACATCCGAAAGCCTTAAAATCGAGCTCTTCGAGTCCGGCCGCGTCCACGAAGTCGACGTCATCGGCCTCGACGAGGTCCAGTTCTTCGACGCCGGCATCACCCATCTCGCCATGGAACTCGTCCACCTCGGCAAGCGCGTCATCCTCGCCGGCCTCGACACCACCTTCGCCAACGAGCCCTTCGGCCCAGTCCCTGACCTCATGGCCCTCGCCGACGAGGTCACCAAACTCTCCGCCGTCTGCATGGTCTGCGGCGCCCCCGCCATTCACACCCAACGCCTCGGCCAAAGCCAGGAACTGGTAGTCGTCGGCGCCGCCGGCCTCTACGAAGCCCGCTGCCGCACCCACTTCGAACCATTCACTGACGAACACCACTCCGAGCAGCTAGAGCTTCTCTCGACCCAAAAATAAGCGCCGAGCAACGCGAGGCCCAGAGTTTTTCCTCGCGCGGAAACAAGGTACAGCCGCCACGAAGTGGCCGCCCGGCGCGCAGGCGGCCCGTCCGGGAGGGCCTAGTGCTTCGAAACCATCTCCATCACGTCCTTGCGCAGCGCAAGCGAGCTCGCGGTCCGCGCATAGTACATATGGCCGCCCGGATACTCATGCACCTGCACCCGCGTCGGATCGCCCATGATCGGAATCTGACTCACAGTCAACACCGATCCCATGAACGGGCAGGAAAGGTCCGCCCATCCATGCGCAATCACCACGCGCAGTTTCGGGTCTGTCGCAACGGCCACACGCAGATCGGTCGCCGAAGCCGATCCCGAAAACGCACCGTTACGTGAAGTACGGTCCCACGCCCGAGCTACTTCGTTCGACAGCGCGTTATAGCGTGCGTCCGTCTTCCACCCAACCGTCCGCGTCACAAAGTCGACCATCGCTGTCGTCGTCGGAGCAACAATGCTCAACAGAATCGGGTCGTTGGTCTCCTGCGTGGGGTTATACGGAAAAGGATCATAAGCCGTGACATTCGGGTCATACCGGCTGCCCAGCTTGCCTGTCTCACGAAACTCCTCCCGCAGAAACGCCTGCGTCTCTAGCCGTCCGCCCGACTCCTTCACGAACGTCGGATCGAGTCCCGTCAGTGCCGTCACCTTCTGCACCAGTCGCGGAGTCGCCGTCGGATCACTGTTCCCCTTCATCAGGTCCACTGCGTACTCGCCGCGCGTGTAGTCAATCACCGCGGCCATGTTCTCGTTCGTCAGCTTGCCCTGACGCTCATAGTTCGCAGCCACAATCGACGGCAGCGTCAGCATCCAAGGAATCGGCGAAAGTTCCGGCGACCCCGACTGCGGGGCCAGCGCCGGCGACACCAGCACCAGCCCATTCATCGCAACGCCGATCTGCGACTGCAAATAAGCCGTCAGCCGCGGCCCGCGATACCCGCCATAGCTCTCGCCGACAAGGTACTTGCGAGACTCCAGCCGCCCGTTCTTCACCAGCCAGTCGTAGACGCACTTGGAAAGATATTCGATGTCTTGGTCCGGCCCGTAGAACTGTTTCTTCGCCTCATCCATCGGTACCAGCGACCGTGAAAATCCAGTCCCGATCGGGTCGATAAACACCAGGTCCGTAAAGTCCAGCCAGGTCCCGGGATTGTCCGTCATCGTCGCGGGGTCCGAAGGGCTCTGCCCCTCAGCGCCGAACGCCACCTTCTTCGGCCCGATCGCGCCAAGGTTCAGGTATACCGACGCCGCACCCGGCCCGCCGTTGAACGCAAACGTCACCGGCCTGTCCTTACCCTCCATCGTGTATGCGGTGTAGACCACCTCGCCGCTCAAAACACCCTTGCTGTCTCGCACCGGCAGCGTCCCCACCGTCACGGTGTAATGCAGAGTCTTTCCATCCATCTGCATGCTCTGCTCCACATGCGCGTCAGGCGGCAGCGGCGGTTCCGCGACTGGCATTCCAGGTGTAGCTGCGGTCTTCGCGTCCGGTGCGGCTGGCTTTGCATCTGCACCCGGCTTCGCATCGGGAGCGGCCTGCGCCTCCGGTGGCGCACCACCCCTCGCCCGCTGGGCCAGGGCCGCGGAAGAAACCATCGTTGGAAGAACGGCTAGAAGGCACGAAAATGCCACGGACTTCGAAAAAGACAAGAATTGGATTGAAATCATGCACAAATTTTACATACATATCCAGCCGCGTCACGCAACCCGATCAAATACTTCTGTATTCTCACAAGAAGACGTTCATTGGAGATCGAATCATGCGCTACGCCCTCGCCACACTGACCCTCTGCCTCCTCGCCGTCCCGGCCATTGCCAAACCGAAGGACCAGATCATCGTTCCCCTTAAGACCGGCACCGGCGAAGACGCTGGCACAGCCACCTTCCAGCAGGAAAAGGGCAAACTCTCCATCAAGGTCGAGCTCAAAAACCTCCCGGTCGGCGAGCACGGCGTCCACATCCACGCCAAAGCCCTCTGCGATCCGCCCGACTTCAAGACCGCCGGTCCGCACTTCAATCCTGAAAACAAGCAGCACGGCTTTCAAAATCCCATGGGCCACCACGCCGGCGACCTTCCCCAAAACGTCGTGGTCGGTGAAGGCCACGTCGGCCACGCCACCTTCAAGGTGGACTATCTCTCCCTCGACCCCACCTCCCCAGTCAGCATTATCGCCAACGGAGGCACCTCCATCGTCGTCCACGAGAAGCAGGACGACATGAAGACCGACCCCAGCGGCAACTCCGGCAACCGCATCGCCTGCGGTGTCATCACCGCACCCACCCCCTAAAGCCACACATTTTCATAACCATTGAACCAACCTGAACGCCCATGCGTACTACCAAACATGGGCGTTCTGCACATGGCGATTCCGATCTCGGCGAGGAGCAGGCCCTTGGGCCGCATGTCCGCTCCGCGGCGCCTGCCTCGCACCGTCTCTCACGCCGAACCCGGCCCGCAAGTCCTCCAACAAATCAAGCCTGTACCTGCCCCACGCGGTACACTGCCCCTACCGGTAAAACCACTAGAGGCGAAGTTGGAGCGTACTCCAGAACAGGAAGCAGCAAACGAAGCACTAGCCAAACTGGTACGCCAGTGCATGGCAGGAGACTCGCAAGCCTGGCAACAGCTTGTCGTCTCCCAGCACCGGCGCATCTATGGCATCTGCTACCGCTTCACCGGCTCCGGCGCAGACGCCGAGGACCTCACCCAGGAGGTCTTCCTCAAGCTCTACAAGAACCTGGCCAGCTTCGATACCCAAAAAGGCAGCTTCCAGACCTGGATCACAACGCTGGCCCGCAACCTCCTCGTCGACCACTTCCGCCGCACCCGTCTCGACCGTGCCTCCGACTCCCTCGACGCCACCTTTGACGGCGAAGAGGACGGCCCCTCCATGGCCGACCGCCTCGCCGATCCCCGGCCCTCCCAGGAGCACCACGTCGCCGGCCTCGAACTCAAGGCGCGGATCCAGGGCGCCCTCAAACAACTCTCCCCCGAGCTTCGCGAAGCTGTTATTCTTCGCGATCTGGAGGATATGGATTACAAAGAGATATCGCAGGTCCTCCGCATCCCCGAAGGGACGGTAAAAAGCCGCATCAGCCGTGGCCGGGGGGAACTTGCAAGGCTTTTACAACGTATAGAAGGGCAGGTGATGTAAGGTGGCAGACTTCAACCAATTCGGCAGCGTAGGGCCCGGCAAGGGTAGCAATCCTCAGCACTGCGCACAGTGTGAAGCGATGCTCTCCGACGCGCTCGACGGCACTCTCTCGGCCGCCGACCAGGCCACCTTCGATCTCCACATGGTCGGTTGCCCCAACTGCGCCACCATGTTTGCAGACGCCCAGCGCGGGGCCGCCTGGATGGAGATGCTGAAGTCCCCTCGACCAGAGCCGCCTATGGCCCTCCTCGAGCGAATCCTCGCCGAGACCAGCGGCAAGGCCGCCAGCCTGGACCGCCCACCCATCGTCCTCGGCAGTACCGATCGTCTCCGCACCCCGAACACCATCCTCGGCACCCCTTCCCTGGTTCCATCCTCGACCCAGCCGTCCTTTGCCTCCACCAATGTCATTCCCTTCCGCACCCGCCTCACCCATAGCTTCCGCTCGCTGGGCCATACCATGCTGCAGCCGCGTCTCGCGATGACCGCTGCCATGGCATTCTTCTCCATCGCCCTTACCCTGAACCTCACCGGCGTCCGTCTCGGTGATCTTCGCGTCAGCGACTTCAAGCCGTCCAACATCATGCGGAGTGCCTACGAGGCCAAAGCAAAGGTAGTCCGCTACTCAGACAACCTTCGCGTCGTCTACGAACTAGAGTCCCGCGTCCGCGACCTGCAACACTCCTCGGACGAGGATGGCGCGAACGGATCGACCAGCAACCCGGCCCTTCAGAACGACCCCGCTGCCAAGCCAGCCGGCAGCCAGCAACCGAACGATCAGAACCCCGGCCCCCAGAAGCAAGACAAGAAACAGACAAAGCCCAATCCGGGCTCCAGCCGCCGCGAGACCCCCGGCGGTAATATCCGGCTGGTGGAGTCTGTCCGCAATCAGGCCCTTCCCCCCTTCGCCACACAAGCTTTTGTTGTCCTTAGTCCCAGCGTTTTTAAGCAAGAAGGGGGATTGGTATGACTTGCGCAAACCATCCTGATCGTGAAAATGTTGCATTTTGCCAGAACTGCGGCAAACCTCTCTGCCAGGAGTGCACCCGCGTCGTCGGCTCTGCTGTCTTCTGCGAACCCTGCCTCGCCGCCAAATTAGCCGGGACCGGTCCGCCCCCTGCCGGAGGCACCTACGTCGGAAGCGACAGCAACGTAAACTACACCGTCTCTGGCACCGTCCCGCCCCCACCGCCCCCCGGCGAACCCAACCCTGGCCTCGCCGCCCTCCTCGGCTTCATCCCCGGCGTCGGCGCCATGTATAACGGCCAGTATGCCAAGGGCGTCGTCCACCTCGTTGTCTTCGCCATCCTCGTCAGCCTGACAAATGAGAACGGCATCTTTGGCCTCTTCGTCGCCGGCTGGGTCTGCTATCAGGTCATCGAGGCACACCACACCGCTCGCGCCCGGCGTGACGGCACCCCGCTACCAAACCCTTTCGGTCTGAACGATCTCGGCGAACGCCTCGGCTTCGGCAAAGCGTGGCCCGGAACTGTTCCTCCGTCAGACGCTTCTGCCCAACAGAATCCCGCTTCCTCCACGACCCCGCCGCCGCCCGCAAATGCCTACACCTCAACCGCTCCCGGCTATCCGCCTCAGGCCGCCAGTTGGAGCACGCCCTGGGACAGCTACAACTACCCCCAGCCTGTCCCTCCCATTCCGCCTTATGGAACACCGGGCTACCCGGTCGACCCGGCCTTGGTGCCCCTCACGCGTAACCGTTTCCCCGCTGGCGCCATTTGGCTTATCGGACTTGGCTGCCTCTTCCTCATCGGCAACGCCGGCCTGTTCCACACCTTCCCAATACATCGGATCGTTCCCTTTTTCTTGATCGGCCTCGGCGTCTGGCTCTTCGTTCGCAAGATGACCGACTCCGGCAGCGGTCTTGCGGACGACGGCACCCCTGGCTACCAGTTCCGGCTCTTCCGCGCCCTTCGCGGCTCCGTCTGGGTCACTCTCATCGGCGTCCTCTTCCTGTTGGACTCCTTCAGCATCCTCTCCTGGGGCAGAAGCTGGCCGGTCATCATCATCGTCGCCGGTCTGATGGCCATCTTCCAACGCGTCTCCTACAACACCGCGGTGGCCACCCCATATCCTTATCCTCCGCCACCGCCGGCGCCCCCGCCGCCGGATCCCGGCGCCTCCATCGTCCCTTCCACGCAGCACGATCAGGAAGGGAGATAAGGCCATGGCAAACTATCCTCCACCCTACCCCCCTCCCGGTGCGCCCAGCGGCCCTCCATACGGAAACGACTGGAAGTATCAGCGTCGTATGCTCAAAGAGCAGGCCCGTGCCCAGCGCGACATGCTCCGCGCCCAGCGAGAGGCCTACCGCTACCAGACCCGCAGCCTTCGCCGCAGCTCCATCCTCGGCCCCCTGGTGCTCATCGCCATTGGCATCATCTTCCTCCTCGTCCAGACCGGCCACCTTCAAGGCCCCCGTCTCTGGGACTGGTACGCTCGCTTCTGGCCCATGCTCCTCGTCGGCGCAGGCGTCATCATGCTCCTAGAGTGGGCCTACGACCAATACATGCAGTCCGACTCCACCCAACCCCGCTATCGCCGTCGCGTCGGCGGAGGCGTCTTCACCCTCCTTATCCTCCTCGGAGTCACCGGCGTCATCTTTAGCGGCATACGCGAGGGCGGCCGCAGCAGGCTCTTCAACGGCCTGAACATCAACCAGGACAATCTCGACGAGTTCCTCGGAGACAAGCACGAGAGTGACCAGTCCATGGCCCAGTCCTTCCCCTCCGGCGCCAGCCTCTCCGTCGACAATCCCCGCGGCGACATCACCATCTCCGGCACCAGCGATGACAACCAGATCCACGTAGACGTCCACAAAGAGGTCTACACCCGCTCCGACTCCGAAGCCGACTCCAAGGCCCAGCGCCTCAGCCCCAGCCTCAACGTCAGCGGTAACAACGTCACCCTCTCCGTGCCCGCAATGGACGGTGCCCGCGCCGACCTCACGATCACCGTGCCCGCGGCCGCTTCACCCACCGTCAACTCCAATCACGGCGACGTAAAGATCAACGCCATCAAAGGCTCCGTAATTGTCACCGCTAACCACGGCGACGTCGAACTCAGTGCTATCACCGGCCCCATCATGACGCGCATCAACAACGGAGACGCCTCCTTCTCCGCCCACAGCGTCACCGGCCAGCTCACCCTGGAGGGCCACGGCCGCGACACCACCCTCTCCGATCTCAGCGGCCCCGTCACCATGACCGGCGAGTTCTTTGGCGACACCCACTTCGAACACATCCGCGGCCCCATCAAGTTCCACACCAGCCGCACCGACTTCCAGCTCGCCCGCCTGGACGGAGACATCGAGATCAGCGCCAACTCCGACCTCTCCACCACCGACGCCCTCGGCCCCGTCACCCTCACCACGCGCAACCGCAACATCAATCTCGAGCGCATCGGTGGCGACGTCTCTGTCACCAACCGCAACGGCTCCGTCGAAGTCACCTGCGCACCGCCCCTCAGCAACGTCACCGTCGAAAATCGTAACGGCTCCGTCACCGTCACCGCTCCCGAGCAGTCCAGCTTCGCCTACCAGTTCGACGCAACCAACGGCGACATCGAGAGTGACTTCTCGGAGATCAAGGTCCCCGATGGGGGCATGCAAAAGAAGACCATCAGCGGCACAACTGGCAAAGGCGGTCCCCTCCTCCGCATCACAACGAGCCAGGGCGACATCTCCGTAAAGAAGGGGAGCCTCATGCCCCTGCCTCCCATGCCGCCCGCACCACCGAAGCTCACCGTTCTCCCACCTCTCCCTCCGGGAACGCGCGACTCGATCGAGGACGCCAAGCAAGCGGCACGTGAAGCGGCCGCCGAGGCCAGGCAAGCAGCAAAAGAAGCCGCTGCCGAAGCCAAACAAGCCGCAAAAGAGGCCCAGCAGCAAGGCAAACATCCAGACCAGTAGCCTCTGAGACCGCCGTGCTCGCAGCTATGCAACCGCGCGCCTCTCAACTGCGTCTCTAGCCGGCTGCTTTGCAGCGATAATGGCCAGCCCCAGACACACCGCGATCAATATTTCAGTGATCACCGGACCTGCAAAGAAGTACCGGTACGAAACCACAGCCATGCCCAGGAAGCCAACAAGAAACACAGCAAGGATGGGTCTCAGCCGCAACGCATCGGCCTTCGCCAGCGAACCAAGCTGCCAGAACACGACCGCCTCTACCGTCATGAAGACCGAGACCGCAAGACCTAACCCCATATAAAAGTCCCAGAAAGTCCGAGTCACTCCCATCGCGACAAACTCATTCCCCTTCATCGCCGACACCGCCGTCTGCATTGCACCCGGAGCCACACCGCCAAACACGCCTCCAATCGTATGCAGCGCAGCATGGATGAACGTCAGCACTGACGCAATCCGCAAAAACAATGTCGTCCTCATCGCTGCACCTCACGATCAACCACTTTCGCAAACTCGGCCAGCGTCAGGGTCCATGCGTCCGGCCCATCCAGCAACGCGCGCATCTGCTGATACCCCTCGCCATGCCGCTCAATCCCGCTATGTTCCAGCTCGACCAGCGTCGCCGAAGGACCCTCGCTCGTAAAGCGAACAGCAACATGACTCGCCTTCGCAAGGTCCGGCTCGACCTTCCAGTCAGGCCCCAGATGCCACGAGAAAGTCACCAGCCGGGGCGGGTCCCACGCCAGCACCTGGCCCCACTGGCACTCATTTCCCCGCGCATCGCGCTCATACCACCGCCCTCCAACACGCGGCTCAACAAAAATTGACTGAAACGGATTCCCGCCGATATGGTGCACCGCCGGCCACCACGTCTCCATCTGTTCCACAAACACCGAGAACGCCCGCTCAATGGGCACGCGGACGCGAATGCTTTTTCGGACGACGGCTTCCTCTACTGTCTTTGTCATCTTTCTCTCCTTTCTTCGGTGGTGCGACCGACGATGCAACGGTACTTTGAAACGCGCCCAGGGCCTTCTCCCAAACCTGATCGAAGTGCGCCCGCAACCGAGCGACACCCTCAGGGTCTAACTGATACATCCGTCTCGTCCCTGCCCTGCTATCGGTCACCAGCCCCGCGTCCTTCAGCACGCGCAGATGCTGCGACACTGCCGGACGGCTGACCGGCAACGTTCCCGCCAATTCATTGACCGCCATAGGGCCATTGGCCAACCGCTGAAAAATAGCCATCCGGGTCCCATCTCCCAGCGCGTCCAGTCCGGCCTGTAGGTAAGCGTCCACTAACGGTAAGCTACCACTTACCCATACCCACATGTCAATAGGAAAAATGCCCCCGACCGAAATGGTCCCTCCCCTAATGCAACAACTCCCTCACCGGCCGACCCAGGTCCTTCGCCCCTCCTACACGTATATTGATAAAAACTCCAAGGTCCTCAAAAGGAGCAGTGCATGGGTCTTCGCTCAAAAATCGCACGCTGCACTCTGATCGCAATCTCGCTCGCAATAACCTCCGCGCAGTTCGCAGCCGCCCAACCTGCCCTACCCTCCACCTTCAAAGAGCAGATCGTCCACAGCCCAGCCGGCGCCGACATCTTCGTCCGCTGGGGAGGAATAGGTCCCGTAGTGGTCCTCATCCATGGCTACGCCGAAACCAGCGACTCCTGGGCCCCTCTCGCAACCGAACTCGAAAAAAATTACACCGTCATCGTGCCCGACCTGCGCGGCATCGGCCGCTCCTCCCGCCCGGCCGGTGGATACGACAAAAAAACGCAGGCCGCCGACATCCGCGCCGTCATCACCACCCTCGGGTTTGACCGCACCTTCATCGTCTCGCACGACATCGGCATCATGGTCGCCTACGCCTACGCCGCCCTCTACCCCGACAAAGTCGAGCGCCTCGTCGTCATGGACGCTCCCCTTCCCGGCATCGCCCCCTGGGACGACATCATCAAGGACCACAAGCTCTGGCACTTCTCCTTCTGGGGCCCCGACGAAGAGCGTCTCGTACAAGGCCGCGAGCGCATCTACCTCGATCGCATCTGGAACGACTTCAGCGCCAGCCCCACGGAGCCAGACGAAGTAACAAGAAAGTTCTACGCTGCCCAGTACGCCAAACCCGGTGCAATGCGTGCCGGCTTCGCCCACTTCAAGGCCTTCTCGCAAGACGTAGAAGACAACAAGACCTTCCAGCAAACTAAACTGACCATGCCCGTCCTCGCTGTTGGCGGAGGACG